>VMDB01000014.1 GCA_008081075.1 Halieaceae bacterium | reverse complement strand
CCAGTGCTCTACGCCCACGCATCCCGGGTGTTCCACAAGGAAACCAACCCTCACAACGCGCTGCCCCTCGTACAGGCGCATGGGGATCGAGATGTGTGGCTTAATCCACCGCCAATTCCACTCGAAACAGAAGAGCTCGATTGGGTATTCGAGCTGCCGTATCAACGATTACCGCATCCTGCCTATGGCGGTGCATCGGTTCCTGCGATGGAAATGATCCAGCACTCTGTGAACATCATGAGAGGCTGTTTTGGCGGTTGTACCTTTTGCTCCATTACCGAGCACGAGGGCCGCATCATCCAAAGTCGCTCAGAGGATTCGGTCATCCGGGAGGTCGAGCGAATCCGCGACACCAGCCCGGCATTTACTGGCGTCATCTCCGATTTAGGCGGGCCAACCGCCAATATGTGGCGGCTCGCCTGCAAAGACAAAGCGACAGAAGCGGCATGCCGCAAACTGAGCTGCGTCTACCCGGGCATTTGCAAGAATCTCAATACCGATCAGACACCTCTGATCAATCTGTATCGCAGAGCTCGCGAGATCAAAGGAGTTAAAAAAGTGCTGATCGCCTCGGGGCTGCGCTATGACCTCGCGGTCGAGAGCCCGGAATACGTCAGGGAGCTGGTGACACATCATGTCGGGGGCTACCTAAAAATTGCGCCAGAGCACACCGAGAATGGCCCCCTTTCCAAAATGATGAAACCGGGCATTGGAAGCTATGATCGCTTCGCCGCTATGTTCGAGCGATTCTCTAAGGACGCGGGCAAAAAGCAGTATTTGATTCCGTACTTTATTGCGGCGCACCCCGGCACCACTGACGAGGATATGGTCTCGCTCGCACTCTGGCTAAAACGGCACCGCTTTCGGGCCGATCAGGTGCAAACGTTCTATCCCTCTCCGATGGCAACCGCAACCGCCATGTATCACACCGGACGCAATCCTTTGAAGCCGGTCAGAAGAAACAGCGAAACGCTCAGCACCGTAAGAAAACTCAGTCAGCGCCGCTTGCATAAAGCGTTCTTGCGGTATCACGATCCAGAAAACTGGCCACTGCTGAGAAAAACCCTGAAGCAAATGGGACGCCGGGATTTGATCGGCAACGGTGTTATGCACTTGATTCCGCCGCGACAGCCGCCCAAACGCCATCGGGTGGTCGCAACGCGTGGCCAAGCATTTAGGACCCAGCACACTCAGGGACAACCGCCAAAGAGAGGCAAGCGCCGCTAGCGAACTCGGTCACGCCTCCACCAAACCACTGATAACATCACCGAGTTGACGAAACTCAACCCTCCTCGGTGTTTTTTTACGCCACATGAGTCCGATCCTGCGGGTGACGTTGGTCTGCTGAAACTGCTTTATCACCAGACCTGTGCTACTCGCGATCCCCGCGCCCACCGCCATTTTCGGCAACAATGTGATACCGATACCGTTCGCCACCATTTGCACAATAGTGGCCAAACTGGTTGCCTGATAAGGAACAGTGATTTGCGAATCTCTGAGCTTACAAGCCTCCAAGGCGTGATCGCGGAGGCAATGCCCCTCCTCTAATAGCAGCAGGGCCTCTCCTTTGAGATCCGCGGTGCGCAACGGCGTTCGATCCGCTAGGGCGTGAGATTCTGGGCACGCCAGAAGAAACTCGTCCTCGAGTAAAGGCATAGTCTCTACCTGATCAGCAGGAAAAGGCAGTGCCAACAGCAACACATCCAGCTCGCCTGCTTGCAGGGCATCGACCAAGGGCTGGCTGAGATCTTCCCGGATATAGAGCTGGAACTCAGGATGGCGCTTTCGGATCTGTTGCAAAAGACCGGGCAACAAGTAAGGCGCCACGGTCGGGATCACGCCCATACGCATTTTTCCATGAAAGGGCTTCCCCGCACCCGCACACAGCGACACCATGTCTTCTACTCCCACCAGGAGTTCGCGCGCACGCTCGACCACCTCATCCCCGACCGGGGTCAGTATGACTTTGCGATTGTTGCGCTCAATCAGACTCACGCCGAGCGTCTCCTCAAGCTCCAGGATGCCCGCGCTCAGGGTGCTCTGACTCACGTGTGAAGCAATGGCTGCCTGACCAAAATGCTGATGATCGGCGACGGCGCAAAGGTAACGCAGCTGTTTCAGTGTCGGTTGTCTCACAGGCAGATTCTCATAGGCTGTAGGTGCGATGTGAGTGCCTGTGCTCCCGCGCGCCACAAGACGGCATTATTTCAAGCACTTATCTGACTCCCAACATCGCGTGATGGTCATGGGGTCAACGGTAGGAACCCCGGCAGCAAGCATAATCGCTTTTTTCGATTAAATTTTTTTATATTTTCGGTAAGCCAATTGGCAATGACATCGGTATATTACGCAGTCACCGCGGTGTGATCAGTAATGACAGCGCCAAACGGGTGTGACCCAGGCCATAACAGGAGTGAGCAATGGAACTGAAAGGTAGTGCAACTGAACAAAATTTGAAGGACGCATTCGCCGGCGAATCTCAGGCGAATCGTCGCTATCTCTACTTCGCCTCAAAGGCAGACGTCGAGGGCTACAACGACGTAGCGGCCGTGTTCCGCTCAACTGCGGAAGGTGAGACCGGGCATGCGCACGGACATCTGGAATATCTCGAGGAAGTGGGTGATCCCGCTACTGGTTTGCCCATGGGCGACACCAAGAAGAACCTCGAAGCCTCCATTGCCGGAGAAACCCACGAGTACACCGACATGTACCCCGGTATGGCGAAAACCGCGCGTGACGAAGGGTTCGACGAGATTGCGGATTGGTTCGAAACTTTGGCCAAAGCAGAGCGAAGCCATGCCAACCGCTTCCAAAAGGCGCTGGACAACCTCGACGCCTGAACAGGCTCACACTATCGGCTCAGCCGATAAGACAGGGGAGCAGATGTTGCTCCCCTTGTTTTTTCTGGTGTAGCAGTCTGGGATCCGGAGATACCGGAAACCAGCAGCAGAGATCCAGCATATCTGACGAGAGTTAATTGCAATGAGAGAAGGCAGCATCGACGCTCCCACCCGGCATCCGCTGGACTGGCAAAGCGACAGTTTCTGGAATAAAGAGGCGCTGAATGAGGAGCTCGAGCGCGTTTTTGATGTCTGCCACGGCTGCCGCCGCTGCGTGAGCCTCTGCGACGCATTTCCAACGCTTTTCGACCTGATCGATGAATCCGAGACGATGGAGGTCGATGGCGTTGACAAAGCGGACTACGACAAAGTGGCAGAGCAGTGCTACCTGTGCGACTTATGTTATTTGACTAAGTGCCCATACGTACCACCCCACGAATTTAACGTCGACTTCCCCCACCTGATGTTGCGGGCAAAAGCGCAGCGCTTCAAAGAAAAAGGGGCATCGCTGCGAGATCGCACGCTGACCAGCACCGATCGCTTGCTCAGTACAACCTCCATCCCCTTGGTCGATGTAACGGTCAATGCCCTGAACAATACCGGCGTGTTTCGCAAAGTGCTCTCTGCCGGTCTCGATATTCACCATGAAGCACCTTTGCCGAAGTTGCACAGCAAAACCTTACGTAAGCGAATAAAACCGCTGATCAAAAGCATTGAGCCGCAGCCGGTCGGCGACACGACAGGCAAGGTCGCGCTCTACGCCACCTGCTACGGCAACTACAACAGCCCAAGCATTGGCGAGGATTTCGTCAAAGTGTTTCAGCACAACGGCATACACATAGATATCGTCCCGAAAGAACAGTGCTGTGGCATGCCCAAGCTAGAGCTTGGCGACTTGGACAGCGTTGACGCTCTCAAGCAGGCCAACATCCCTGTGCTGGCCAAGCTGGTTGATGAGGGTTATGACCTCACGGCGCCCATCCCCTCCTGCGTGCTGATGTACAAGCAGGAGCTGCCGCTCATGTACCCGAACGACCCCGACGTATTGAAAGTACAAGCTGCCTTTTATGATCCCTTCGAGTATCTGTGGGCGAGGCATCGCGGTGACGCACTGAACACCGACTTTAAAGCGGCACTGGGTAGCGTTGCCTACCAGGTGGCCTGTCATCAGCGCGTGCAAAACATCGGCCTGAAAACACGCGATGTGCTAGGCCTGGTGGATGGCAGTGAAATTACAGCCTATGAGCGTTGCTCAGGACACGATGGCACCTACGCCGTCAAAAAAGAAACCCGGGATAAATCAGTGAAGATCGCTCGACCCACGGTGAGGAAGGTGGATGAGCAGGCACCGGATCGTTTTATCAGCGACTGCCCCATGGCGGGTGAACATATTGCCCACCTGTCCACCAAGGTAGATCGGGCGGAGCACCCGATGACATTGTTAAGAGAAGCCTACGGTCTTTAATGTTCGTATTTGGCGCATTCGAGCGCGCCAACCCAAGGAATACTCGAGGAGATCACCATGACACATTTGACGAGAAGCGACCTCTGGAGCCTAGAGGAATATGCCGCGCGGCGCGCAGACTTTCGGGCAGAGGTAATGGCGCACAAGAAAAGCCGCCAGCTGGCACTCGGTGAGCACGCACGACTGTACTTTGAGGACGCCACCACCATTCGCTATCAAATTCAGGAAATGCTTCGCATTGAGCGGGTCTTTGAGCCCGAGGGTATCGAGGAAGAGCTCAGCGCCTACAACCCGCTCATTCCGGACGGACACAACTGGAAAGCAACGTTCATGATCGAGATCCCCGACCCCGCACAGCGCGCCATTCGTCTTGGCGAAATGATCGGTATCGAGGATCAGGTATGGCTGCAGGTGGGAGACCTTGACCGCATTGTCCCGATCGCTGACGAGGATCTCGATCGCACGAC
>VMDB01000017.1 GCA_008081075.1 Halieaceae bacterium | reverse complement strand
CCAATCAATTGGGAATCATCATCCACCATCATCTCGATCAGAAATTCGTTAATCCGTACCTCGGCCTGATCAACCGCCGGCAGCACGCGATGCATCAGCAGCAGCGCAAGCAGACCCGCTAGAGCCGCAGGCAGCGCAACGGGTAAAAAAGCAAAGAATGCGATGCCCTCGCCTGTGATGTCCTCGAGAAAGCTGCTGACAATCAGATTGGTGGAGGTGCCAATGAGCGTGAGGGTTCCACCCAAAATGGCGGCGTAGGAGATGGGCAAAAGAATCTGACTCGGTGCGTGATAGGGGTTTTTACGCAACGCTCCAGACAGCGTCGCTACCACCGCCGTATTGTTGACGAAGGCCGAGAAGAGCATTGTCATACCGGACAGATTGAGCAAGGTTCTGGGCAGCGAGCGATCCACGGTGCGCTGTGCCAGATCGATCAACCAGGGCAGGCGCTCGAGGCCTACCGAAACCAAAATCAAGAGAATCAGGGTGATCAATCCCTCATTGGTGGCCTTATCCAGCGCCGTCTGTAGATCGATACTGCCCACTGCAACGCAGGCCGCCATGGCCGAGGTGAATACCAACGCAGGCGCCACCCGGCTGAAGATCAGCGCGAGAATCAGAGAAGCCACGATCAGGGCTGTGAGCAAAGGCTCCATGGGTTATCCGTAACGCTTTGTGAGATGCCCAGAATACGCGCTCTTAAGGTGACACCAAACCCCCAAAATCTGGTTATCCTGCCGGTTGAAAGATAAGCTCCGCGCGGCAACGCGGGTAATAATCCCGCAAGCTATTTTGCGGAAACCGTCATCACAACAGGAGATTACGATGCTTGCCTACACCACCCTCGGCGTTGCCGATTTTGAGCGGGCCAAAACGTTTTATGCGGCACTGCTGGAGGTTATTGGTGCCGACTATGTTATGGGTAACGAGCGAATTGCCCTATACGGCAAGGATATGGACAACCCCATGCTGGCGATCTGTATCCCCTACGACGAGCAACCACCCAGCGCCGGCAATGGCACCATGGTGGCGATTCGCGCCGGCAGTCGCGCCGCTTGCGATACCATGTACGAGAAAGCGCTGGCGCTTGGCGCCACCTGCGATGGCCCACCTGGCGAGCGCATGCCCGACGTGTTTTACGGCGGCTACGTGAGGGATCCGGATGGCAATAAATTGTGCTTCTGCCACATGGGTCCCGGTTGATCGCATTTAAAAAATCCAGCTCCAGCTAGAGAACACCGTTATGCGCACCTCCATTAGCCTGACGCTATTGAGCGTTTTAATAGTGGTTTCACTCCAACCCTCCGAAGCAATGGCCCATGCCAAAACCGATGTGATCACCGTTGACAACGGTGATCAGCTAACGGGCGCGATTGATTCGATGACTGCCGGGAAACTGGCTCTCAATACCGACTATGCCGGCACCATCCAGATCAAGTGGCGAGACGTGCACCACATTGACAGCCGCTATCTGTACGAAGTGCGTCTTGAGGATGGAGAGCGCATCTACGGCCGTTTTTCGCCGTCAGAGATAGCGGGTGATCTCATTTTTTATTCGGGCGGCAGGCAACGAACGCTCCTCTCTCTGGACGTGGTAGAAATCCGTTCAATCGAGGAGCAATTGGCAGACCAGCTGGACCTAAACCTAAGCACTACCTTTTTCGCCGACCCCAATAGCACCACGCTGGTGCTGTCAGCCAAGGGGACCTACGACGTCAGGGGTGGGCGTACGGGCTTTCAGGTGCGCGTCGATGAAAACAAGACCAAAAGCACCAACGAAGAAGGCACTACAATTAAGCAAACCACCAAAAGCTCCAACTTCACCCTATATCGAGAGTTCTGGCGGGATCGGGGCAATACCTCGGCACAGTCATATCGCGTGCTCAATGCAATCTATTCTTCCAACGAAGCTCTGGGGGTTGATCATCGCGGCTCCATCGGTTTCGGCTTGGGCCGCTATTTTATTGAGGAGTTGGGCCACGAATTGGCCATATCTGTTGGCATACAGGGAGTGCAAGAAAAGCGAGTGTCCTGTGAGGAAGAAGTCGAGGACGGTGAGACAGAGGGTGTGAGCACACTGACTAATTCAGCACTGGTCACCTGTAACGATGCCGAGCTCTTCGCTAATCTGCAGTGGCACCTCTACAGTTTCAGTGACCGAGATATGGATATCTCGCTGGTGGGTAATGCCTATCCTTCGCTCACTGATACGAAAAGAATCAGAGGCGATCTCAATTTAGTGATGAGCTGGGAGCTATTTGATAATTTCTTCTGGAGCTTGAATGCCCGCACGGAGATCGACACCGCGGGAACTCAGGACGATAAATCGTTGGATAAAACCGACTTCACAATTTCCACTGGCGTCACCTGGAAATATTAAGGGCGCGCCGCGACCGTCACGTCCCCCGCTTGTGGCAGACTAAGCCTGCGACGATTGCCGCGAGTGAACCTCACGCTGAGGAAACGGTATGGTGATCCCCTCTGCGTCAAAGCGTTTTTTAACGGCCTTATTCAGCGCCCAAACCGCTTCCCAGTATTCGTCGGTTTTGGCATAGGCACGCACCATAAAGTCAATTGACGATTCGCTATACTGCTTGAGCCTTACCAATGGCTCAGGGTCATCAAGCCATCGCTCATCAGCGGCAATCAGCTCCTCAAGAATGCGCTGTACCAGATCCACGTCGTCGGCGTAACTGACACGATAAATCATATCGGTACGCCGCAACTTCTGGCCCGTCACATTCATAATGACACCACCCCAGATTTTACTGTTGGGGATAATCAACACCTTGTTCTCAACGGTGACAATTGTGGTGTTCACCAGATTCATTTTCAGCACCGTGCCCTCTGCTTCTCCTGCGGCAATGAAATCCCCCGTATCAAACGGCCGATACGCCAAAATCATCGCTCCTGAAGCAAAATTGCTCAGGGTATCCTGAAGGGCGAAACCCACGATAAAACCCACCACCCCCAGACCGGCGATCATCGGCGTTACCGAAACCCCGACCTGCGCCAGGGCTACCAGCAAACCGATGAGAAAAACCACTGTCCCCGCCATGGAGATCAGGGTTTCCTTGAGGAGTTGAGAGATCGACTGATCCGAGTGCCGCAATGCCCGCTCGGTAAGGCGTTTGGAGAGACCCGCCAGCGAGCGTGCGAGGATAAGAATGCCAACGAATAAAATTGCCGAGAGGAGAGTGCTGGCACCGTTGGCGCTGAACCATTCGACCAGCCTGTCCTGAGTTTCAGCCATCACCACGTTGAGCATCGCCGTATCGACTAACGATAAGGCGAGGCCGCCGCTTTTTTCAATCAGCACACGGCGCATCGCAAGGGTCTCGCCATCAAGACGCTCCAGCATCGCGACAACACTGGTGAGCCGCGCAACGGCCAATTCCAGCCGCTCTGCTTCAAAACGCGCCGACTGCACCAACTCGGAGTCGGTTCCGGCAGCAGCCTGTCGCGCAGCCAACAGCTTGAGTGCGTGGTGGTGAATATGAATCACTCCCACCAACTCCTCGCCGTATAGATTTAGCGTTTTAAGCACTTTTTCACGCAGTGCTTCATCGCCGATGCCCAAACGCTCGAGCAACAGTACCTGCTCCGTCGACAGTCCCAGATAGGACAACCTGTACTTATCAATCAAGTCAGAAAAAGCTTCCTCACTAAGGAGCGACACACCGGATAACTCGCGCTGGCGTTCCAGCGATTCATTCAAGCGCACTGTGAGGCTTTCGAATCGCTCAACAATCGCCCTTTCAATTTGCCCTTCGCGCAAGCTCATCAGTTGCCTGAGCTTCTCTCTTTCCGGGGCATCTTCCGGTAGCGCCAGCACGCTCTCCGAAAGCGAAATGATACTTTTTAATACCTTGATGGTTTTCTCGTCACGACGAACCTCAAGGGTTCTGCGACGCTCGAAGGATTCGGGCAGTGGATGCGCTTCAAAGCGCCGCAGCGATTCGAGCTCTCTGGCCACTTCCTCAGAGAGTTCAGCAACCGTCATTTGCTCTGGATTAAAGGCCTCATCTTCTGGCACATCCTGTCCGACCGACAACGAGGGTCCGGCCATCAATAGCAGCGCCAGGAGCCAGCGGCTAAGCGCTACGATGCTTCCGTGACAAAAGGTGCGCGTCATGGCTTAAGGCCCCCTCCTCCGCGCGGTGACCGAAGCTGCCAAACATTGCAGCGTCTCGACTGTCTGTTGCCAGTCCATACAAGGATCGGTAATGCTCATGCCATAAACCAGTTCATCTTTATTCGTGACGTCCTGACGACCCGCCTCGATAAAACTCTCCAGCATTAATCCGATAATCCGCCGGTCACCCCGTTGTACCTGAGAGGCAATATCCTCGGCCACGGCTCTTTGACGAGCGGGCTGCTTGCGGCTGTTGGCGTGACTGGCATCAATCATCACGCTTTCCCGTAACCCGGCGCGTTTTAGCAGCGCACAGGCATCGTCGACCGAAAACATATCGTAGTTGGGCTGGGGACCACCGCGCAAAATCAGGTGGCAATCGGGATTGCCCTCGGTTTCAAAAATGGCCGAGTGCCCGCCCTTGGTCACGGATAAAAAGTGATGGGAGTTTTGCGCCGCCCCGATAGCATCCACGGCAATCTGAATATTCCCGCCAGTGCCATTTTTAAATCCGACGGGGCAAGACAAGCCGCTGGCGAGCTCGCGGTGACTTTGGCTCTCTGTTGTCCGAGCACCGATGGCGCCCCAACTGATCAGATCGGCAATATATTGCGGTGATATCAGATCGAGATATTCGGTTGC
>VMDB01000186.1 GCA_008081075.1 Halieaceae bacterium | reverse complement strand
TCGAGCGCGTCTTCGAGCAACTTCACAATCTTAGGTGATTGGCTTGCCCCACCGTAAGCTTGCCGCGCCGTCTCAAAGCGAGCAAACGTGGCTGAGGCTAGCTCCAGAGGCACTCCCAGCTCTTCTGCAAATTGCTTGGCAAAACTCAGGTCTTTCAGCGCCAAATCCATGGTGAAACCAATATCGTAACTGCCGTTCAAGATGAGCTGCCCCTCGGTTTCATGCACAAACGAAGTCCCCGAAGACGCCGCTATCGCTCGCCAACTGTCACCGAGATCCAGTCCACCGCGTGCCGCCAGCATCAGCGCCTCACCACAAGCCTGCAGATGAATAAACGCCAGCATGTTGGTGATGACCTTGATCAGCGACGCAGCCCCGACGGGGCCCATATGGAACAACGTATTTCCCATCGCGTTAAGCGCAGGACGATGCAGCTCCAACAAGCCCTCTGGCCCTCCCGCCAGGAGCGTTAGTTCACCTCGGGCAGCAAGATGGACGCCGCCGGTGACAGGCAGTTCAAGAAATCCGATTTCTGCCGCCTCGGCCATGGCAGCAAACCGCAAGGCGTCGTCGCGACTGATCGTGGACATCTCAATCAGGCTCGAACCCTGCCTCATATTGTCCAATACCTCGGTCAGCACCGCGCTCGAAATCTCGGGGGAAGGCAAGCAGGTGATCACATGATCGACTGAACCCGCCAACGCCACGGTGCTGGCTGCGCGCTGTGCTCCCTGTGACACCAGTCGCTGTACCTGGGTGTCATCAAGATCAAAAACCGTCAGATCAAGCCCCGCACCGATCAATCGCTGGGCCAGTTTGCCGCCCAGGTTTCCCAACCCAATAAATCCATAATGCATTTACGACCGGCCCTCGCGCTGATTATCGGTTTGCTGACTCAATGGCAGAGATTTGCCGTGACATCCAGATCGAGTCGTCCTCATCAAAACCCTGGCGGGCGTAGAACCGTCGCGCCCGATGATTGTGCGTTTCAGTCTCGAGGAACATCTTGACGACGCCTCGGGCTGCCATCTCGACAAATAGCGCATCCATGACTTTGCCGCCACGGCCCTCTCCGCGTCTTCGCAGGTAAATCTCGTCGATCAATGCTTCGCGGCCACCAGACTCCAGACTGTAACCCCAGGTGATCACTACATAACCCTGTTCGTTGTCGGCGAGATACACCACACCGTGCGCGTCATCTTCCAGTAACGGTACCAATGCGCGCGTCACTCGGTCTGGGTCGAAAGTATGCTGATCCGTGACGCAAAATTCCGATACCAGCGTCAGCATCAAGGGCAGGTGCTCCATTCGTGCGCGCTGTAACACAGTGCCGCCCGTCACAGACAAGGGCTCGGCGAGGTATCACGGCCATACCGTGAGCAGGCGCCGCGTCTGACGAGCGATTTTCGGGCGGGCTCCAAGGTGCTGTTACTCATTTCAAGACTCATGACGCCGCATCAACCACGCCACTATCAGGTCGTTCACCCGCTCGGGTTGTTCCTGATGTAAGAAGTGTCCCGCCTGAGAGATGCGCTCGAATTGAAGACCACTCGGAAAGTCCTCTGGCACCATCAGACGCTCAAAAACCCCGCTGTCGATGCACCCGTCTTCCTCACCCGTGAGGGCCAGCGTCGGGACCGGTATCGGATAATGTGCTTCCTCTGCACTCATTGTCAGCGCCTTTACAGAAAGTGCCGCTCGGTAATACCCCAGAGTCGCAGACAACACGCCCGGCTGGGATAACGTATCGATCACGCCTTCAAGCACACGGGTTTCGGGGGACCAAGATGGACTCCAGTCGCGCCAAAGCTTGCGAATAAACGCATAGTCACTTCGCCGCGCAACCCAATCTGACAGCAGGGGAATATTGAAGAACCCCATGTACCAGGAGTTTCTTAACTGCTTGGAAATACGCAAACCCTCGCGTGAAAAACGCCCGGGGTGCGGCACCGCCATTGTGATCAAACTGTGAAACCGTTCAGGTACCGCCGCGGCGACCGTATAGGCAACGGCTGCACCCCAATCATGTCCCATCAAGTGCGCCCGGTCGACTTCAAGCTGATCCATCACCGCAATAATATCGGCCGCAATTGACTCAAGCGTGTAATCGCCATTCACGGGAATTGAGCCGGGCTCATAGCCTCGCAACGCCAACGAAATGGCACGATACCCGGCCTTGGCAAGAGCGGGCAGCTGATAGCTAAAAGTATTGAGGGTATCGGGAAATCCATGCAGGCACAGCACAAGGGGGCCCTCACCCATCGCTCGCGCCGAGAATCTGAGATCGCCGTGCTCAAACACCATCGGTTCAACAGACTGTTCCGTACTCATCACGCTGGCTCGGGCGGCTGTGTATCGCAAGTGTCTGCCAAGCACGGCATACTTTCAATTTTTTGGACCGATTCCATGACAACTACCATTTGGCACAACCCGCGCTGCTCCAAATCTCGTCTCACGCTGGCACTACTGCAAGAGCATGATATTGAGGCAACCGTGCGGCTCTACCTTGAAGATGCACCCTCAGTGGCAGAACTGAACGTCGTCGTCTCTCAGCTGGGCATCCGACCGTGGGACCTTCTCCGGCGCGGAGAGAATATCTTCAAGGGGCTCGGACTTAACAAAGGCAGCAGCGATAAAGCGGTTATCGAGGCGATGGCGAAGCATCCGATCCTGATTGAACGGCCCGTAGTAATTCACCACGACAAGGCCGCTCTGGGACGACCTCCCGAGAATACGCTGGCGCTATTTAATTGAATTAACAAGGGAGGGCGTCAGGCCCACAGCTTGCTCGGGGGGTAATTTGCGCTAAGGCGAATCCAAAAAGGCCTCGCGGCATTGGCGTCTTGCGCAAGCGACAGTGGCTGTCGCTGCCTTCAATAGCGTTCTATTGCACCATATCGCCGGATCGGCCCGCTGCGCCACAGACATCCTGAGCGACACGTTGCGCAAAAATAAAGTCCCCCAGCGCCGACTGCTGATCGTTGAGCTCAGCCCGGCATTGCGCCACATCGTCATTGGCGCCGGCCACGCAGCGGTTGAAGGTGTCGAAGAAGTACCGCACGGCACCGTACTTGCTCTTTGCCCGATCTCGGGCCACGTCGCATTCAGAGGGCATCGGGTCTGCCAGAAGCGCGGTCGCACTGGAGAGTAGCAATAGCGATGTGGCGACTTTCGTTACTAAGGACATTATGGCTTTACTCATCGTCAGTTAAAGCGGCTATTGAACCCCCTAGCGCCGCATTTTTCCACGCTGGCGCGTCCCAGGCAGGCAATAGCGACTCGCGGCCATAGGAAGCCTTGGGTTATCCAGCCGCTTCCCCCTTGCACAAATCAGGGTCGAGCACCAGGTCATCATCAAGCTGGACCCCAAAAGTATTCAGCATCATGGATACCTGAGTGTACTGCGAGACAGTCATGACCAGATCCATGCGCTGCTTCTCGGAAAAATCACCCAAAGCTTGCCAGGTGGTGTCCGTAATGAAAGCGTCTTGGGTGAGCTCATCCGTCGCCCGCAAAAGTGCGCGATCTGTTTCGCTCCAGTCGGTCGCTGTCGGCCCTGCCTTGATACGCTCAATTTCGTCCTCGCCCAAGCCGCAATCCAAACCGATGCGCACGTGCTGCGCCCATTCGTAACCCGATTTCCAATTGAAGCCCGCCCGCAGAATCACCAACTCGCGGTCGCGCGGACTCAAGCTATTGGCATCCGACAAAATATAGCCCCCCCACGCCATAAAGCGCTTAAAGGCCTTGGGTGCATGGGCCAGCGTACGAAAGATATTGAGCACCGGTATGGCCTTAAAACGCGGTCCCAGCAGCGCCAATAACTCGGGGGCTATGTCCGCCTCACTTAACGGCAGTACTCTCGCTTTTTTCAATCTCACAAGTGCATCTCCTTGGCTCACTGGCCGAGCGGTGTTCATTCGTGAGCCTTCATTATGGCGCGGGTCTGCACCAAACGGCACACCTGCCGATGGCAACTCGCACAGTAGCCACACAGTGACACAGCAGTTGATGATTCTGACAACCGGTAGGTGCCAGAGGCCGCATTTGATATGGTGCGCCTGCCCGTACTCGTTCGGGCAAAAAATGGGACCCCTCCTTTCCCCCGAGGCGCACATGGATCCATTGAGCCAAGCCGCTATAGGTGCTGCCGCGAGTCAGTCGAGCAGTTCTGCCGCGGCGATTCGTCACGCTTTGTGGATCGGTGCATTCGCGGGCATGGCACCCGATTTGGACGTTTTAATCCGATCTGATCAGGACCCCTTACTTTTTCTCGAGTACCACCGGCAGTTTACTCACTCACTATTTTTCATTCCGGTCGGAGCATTAATTTGCGCCATCGTCTTTTATCCCATTGCCAAAAAACATTTCTCGTTCAAAAAAGTGTGGTGGGTTGCGATGCTGGGCTACGCCACCCATGGCTTGCTTGATGCCTGCACTACCTACGGCACCCAATTACTGTGGCCGCTAACGGATACCCGCTTCGCGTGGCATAACGTTTCGGTCATCGATCCGCTGTTCACACTGCCACTCGTCGGACTGGTCGTGGCTTCAGCGATTCGGCGCCGTGCTCGGCTAGCGTTGTGGGGGCTGTGCTGGGCAGTGCTCTATTTAAGTCTTGGGATGGTGCAACACTACCGAGCGCTTGGAGCCGCTGAAGTCATCGTTGCCAACCGCGGTCACGACCCCGTCAGACTGGAGGTCAAACCTGGCTTCGCAAACCTACTACTGTGGAAAGCCATCTATGAATACGACGAACGATATTTTGTAGACGCGGTAAGAGTGGGCATCTCGACCA
>VMDB01000085.1 GCA_008081075.1 Halieaceae bacterium | reverse complement strand
GCAACATACGCATGTCTGGTTAGACGGTTTTAAGCTGCTTAAGCTCATTCATTTATTGCGAGACAGTCACTTCCCCAACATCAGCTTCATCGACTCGGTCACGCAACCAGCGCAGTGGCCCATCGACCTCGACACCCAATCACCTGAAGCAGCACGACAAGCAGTCTATGGACACCTCAATTGGCGGTTCTGAAAACAACGATCAACGCTAATGATCAGTGATGAAGCCATACGCCGCGAACACCTTGTGGCTCTGTCATACTGAAAGCTCCTGAAGATTATTGCGTTGACCCCATGAGCTGGTACTCCCAACACTGGATCGCAGTGGTATTGCTTGCGTGTTATACAGCGGTGCTTTTTTACAACGCTTATCTGGGCAGTAAGGCGAGCCGAGGTATGGCTGGCTATTACGTCGGAAATCGCGAGATGAGTGGCACCATCGTGGGTGTCTCCTTCTTTGCGACCTTTGCATCGACCAACACCTACATCGGACATGCCGGCAAAGCCTACGACTACGGCGTGGCATGGTTCACCATGGCGATCCTCTTGGTTTTATTCAGTTGGGTCTCCTGGCGATGGATCGGACCACCCTTGCGCCGCTTCGCCGCGCAGTGGGATGCGCTGACCATTCCCGACTTTCTCGGCAGTCGATACATCGCCAGTCCCAATCAGCAGGGCCGACATCCGCTACTGCAGACTTCAGCCGTCGTGATTGTTTTTGCGAGCCTGCTGTACCTCCTCGCCATCTTTAAAGGCGCGGGGCACCTCTTTCAGATGTTTCTTGAGGTGCCTTACGAGGCAGGTGTGGGGTTGACCCTCTTGATCGTGGTGCTCTACACCTCCGTGGGCGGCTTTGTCTCAGTGGTGAGAACCGATGTACTGCAGGGCACGCTCATGCTGCTTGGCAGCTTGGTTATTTTTTATTTTGTGACGCGCGCCGCTGGCGGCGTCACTTCGATTACTCGGCTTCAAACCTTACCGGACAAACAATTTTTGTTTGAACTCAACGGCGGCATTCCCTTCGCCGTGTTGCTGGGCGTGTCGCTATCAGGCTCGCTCAAACTGCTGGCAGACCCGCGACAGTTATCGCGCTTCTATGCGCTGAGAGACGAGGCTGAGGTGCTTCGCGGCAAGTGGATCGCCACCATCGGTCTGGCCATTGTGCTGGGATGTTTGTTCCCCGTGGGGATTTACGCGCATCTCATTTTGACGGACGTCACCGATACCGATTTGATCGTGCCATCTCTGGTAAGCGACGCGTCCGTCTTCCCATTATGGGCAACGGACTTTCTGATCGTCTCTATATTGGCAGCCGCGATGTCATCGATGGACAGCGTGCTGCTAGTCGCTGCCTCCACGCTATATAAAAACATCGTAGCGCCCTTTAACCCTTCATCACGCGAGCTTCTCTGGACCCGCACCGCGGTCATTGGCTTTTCGATTGTGGCGGCACTGCTGGCGCTAAACCCACCTGGCGACATCGTCGAGATCACGATCTTCTCCGGTAGCCTCTACGCGGTCTGCTTTTTTCCCGCCGTGGTATTTGGTCTTTACTGGCAACGCGGCTCGGCGCGCACGGTGCTCTGCTCAATGGCAGTGGGCATATCATCCCTGATCATCTGGATTGCCGCGGGGTGGCGACAGGAGCTTCACGAGGTCTTTCCCGCCCTGCTGCTTTCCACCTTCACCTACTATCTGCTCTCAAAAGCAGAGGCGCCATCGGAAACCCCCGCGAAAACGTCAAATAACTAAATGGGAACCGTTAGTTGGTCGCGACGGTGCCTAAGGAGTAGCCGCCGCCCAGCCATAAGGCTGGTGCGCAGGAGACGTTATCCAAGCTTGCAGCTAAGTCACTCAAGCCAGGTCACTCAAATAATGGCTTGAGGGAGGGTTTCATCACCTTGCCCATCGCATTGCGCGGCAACGCATCCACTACCCGGAGCTGCTTGGGCACCTTGTAAGACGAAAGGTGGCCATCGCACCAAGCTTTCAGGGTTTCCAGCGTCATGTCACCGTCACCTTTTCGCACCACCACCGCGGCGACGGCCTCTCCCCAAGTGCGATCCGCAATACCCACAACCGCCACCTCGGCGATCTGCGGATGCGCGAGCAATTTATTTTCAATCTCGAGTGCCGACAGCTTGTAGCCCCCCGACTTGATGATGTCGACAGAGGAGCGACCCATAATCCGGTAGTAACCGTCCTCGATCACCGCAACGTCACCCGTACAAAACCACCCTTCTGAGAAGCTGGCCTCTGTCGCCTCCGCGTTGCCCCAGTACTCCAAAAATACCGTGGGGCTTTTGATGCGAATTTCGCCGGGCACGCCTTCCTCGGTGACGATGCCTCCCTCCTCTTCTACAAGCTGCACCGCCACCCCGGGTAGCGGTTGCCCCACGTAGCCAGCCCGTCGCTCACCTTCGTAGGGGTTAGAGAGCGCCATACCGATTTCAGTCATGCCGTAGCGCTCGAGCAGCACCTGCCCGGTCAACTGCTGCCACTCACCGAACACCTCTACCGGACAAGCAGCTGAGCCCGACACATTGAGACGCATATTGGCAAAACCCTCGCAAATGACCTCCACATCCTGATCTTCGAGGGTTTCCAGGTAATCAATGAGCTTCACATAAATAGTGGGGACCGCCATAAACACGCTGAAGGTGTCCGCAGCGACCTGAGCACAGAGTGTAGGGAGATCGAGTTTGGGCATGGCGTGAACCGTGGCCCCGGCACACAACGCGCAACTCAGCACGTTGATAATGCCGTGCACGTGATGCAAGGGCAGAAACAGCGGTATGACATCATCCGCCCGCCACTCCCAGGCGTCGATCAAGGTGCTGATCTGGGCACTCACGTTGGCGTGGGTCGTTACGACCCCCTTCGGCTTACTGGTTGTGCCACTGGTAAATACGATCAGCGCTCTACGATCGGTTGACACTACGGGTAGCGCAGAGTCAGCGTCGCTCAGCAGATCGGTCACCGTGTTCACATCGATCGACAAGCGATTACACAACGCTCGAATAGCGCTTAATTGGGGTTCGCCAGCGATAACCCGGGTCACACCCGTGCTCGTGAGACAATGTTCCCACTCGGATTCTGCTGACGCGACATTGAGCGGAATCGCAATCCCCCCCGCGCGCCAGATACCGTGCAGCGCCGTGACGTAATCGACACTTGCGGGAATCAAAAAAGCGACTCGCGCCTCGTCGAGATCCGACGCACCTGCGAGTAGTCCACGAGCAAACCGGGCTACCCGCGAATCAACTTCGGCGTAGGTAAACACGCGGTCACCCTCGACGAGCGCCACCTTGTCAGGCAAGGTGGTGTTGATTGCGTCACGCATCCGTTGGACCAACTGGTTCTGTCATCGGCAGTTTATGCCAGTCTCCGGAGGAGACCTCTCCCGGGACTTCACCGGCCATTCACCGGGTTGAGACCATCCAGCACTATCAACAATGCTAAATGCTCAGATCATCGAGGTTGTAGTCTTTAAGATTGCGCCGGGCATCCGCGTCCCACTGGTAAGCATCGCCCGACGCGAGAAAGGGCTGATACTCATAGGGCGTCTCGTCAGGAAATCGCTGCTTGCGCGCATCAATGGCATAGCCGATCGCGCGTGAGCGTCGCGAGACCGTCGCGTCATCGAATACCTGCGCATCACTGTGGATACCGCCCCCCATAACACCCAGTACCGATGAGCGCTTGTGGAAACCAAAATTCACGGTCACACGGGGCTCAAAGCCACAATTGGGGAAAGACCCATGCAATAACTGGCGGTTACAGATCACGACGTCACCCGGGTTACAGACAATCGGCACCGCGCCGTTGAGTCGCTCACTCCCTGACTCCTCTACCAGCTCGGCGATGTCGAGCTTGCCCTGTTTGTGGGTGCTTGGCAGTACCCAAACGCCATTCACCGCAGTACTGCCATAAACCTGCGCCATGAAATTGAACCCGTGAATGTCTTCATCGAAGTCAGGGCTATCCCAGTGCGTAACACCGTCTTGATGCCAGGAGACTGCCGCACCGATACCCGGATCCTTAATAAACAGCGCCTCATTGAAGGGAGCGAAATCCGGACCATTGATCGCCGCGGCGACTTGTAGCAACTCGGGGTGTGCATAGGTACGCAGGCACGCATCAGAAAACTGCAACGAACCCAGCAGGATAAAAGGTGCAGCAAGCGGCGCCTCCGCGTCGGCCTCTGGCTCAAACATTTTGACCTGATGTCGCCCGTTAGCGAGCGCTGTCCCTCCGAGGGGGTCCCCAAGGGGCTTGGACCAGACCAACGTCAGCGCCTTGGCATCGGCACCCAGTGCAGGCTCGCCCTCCGCATTGACCTTGCTCTCGGGTCCGGTCGGAAATTGCGCACGCATCATCTCGAGATCCGCTTTGATATCGTCGAGTTCTTCGGCGCTCAGCACATTTTCAAAAATATAAAAACCGTATTCGGAATACGCCGCTCTGATCTCTTCAGCCAGCGACCCCGATTCGGTGAATCTCAATGGCCCTCTGTTGGGTAGCGCCAGCGCAGCCGCCTGGCCCGCCAGTAAATAGCGGCGCATTGCATCCGCCTGCTCGCCATAATGATTGGCGCAGGCCTCTATCGACTCGCTGGTATCAATCACAGAAGCATCCCCAGACATGCAGTATTGGTAAACCATACCAGATCGACGCGATGGTTTGCGTTACCGAGCAGTGATGATAATAGCTATTCAACTGGGTTGCGGATGTAGGTCAGCTGAGAGCTGCCGGGAACCCCGGGGCACGCAGTGGCGTGTCGAGCGCGTCTTCGAGCAACTTCACAATCTTAGGTGATTGGCTTGCCCCACCGT
>VMDB01000237.1 GCA_008081075.1 Halieaceae bacterium | reverse complement strand
AGAACCCGGGAGCAAGTTCCAGGCAATACGCCAGTAGCGACAGTGCCTCCTCGTTGCGCCCAACCCGCACGGCAACCTCTGCCAGCATGCGCGCTGCGGTAACGTCTGTAGGGCTATGCTTGAGGTGAGATTTGAGCAATCTCTCTGCGACTGATAAGTCATTGTCGATCATTGCCTTGGCTGCGCGCTGCAGGTCTTTGTTTTGGGTGGAGCATCGCAAATGCCTCAGGTAGGCAGATTCACTCCTCTCCTGCTCTCCCACCCCCGCAAGATGATCGGCAAGCACGCGCCAGGCCTCTGGATGTTCTGGCTCCAAAGTAACTACTTTTTCCAGCGCGGTGATGGCCTCTTTCCCCCGCCGCAGTGAACTCAGTGCTTTAGCGTGTTCAAAGTGCACAGCGGGCCATTCCGGGTGTATCTCAACCAGGGGCGTGAGTAAGGCTAGAGCAGCATCTGCCCCTTCTACGGAATTGACTGCACAGGCTCTCATCAGCAAAGCGGGCGGGTAATCCGGAACCACCGCTAGCACTTCTTCCAACTGGATGATGGCCTGGTGAGGGTTCTCAGCCAGCAAGTTTTTGGCGTGCTCCATTGCCTCGGCAAGGTTGCCCGTATTTTCGTTTACGTCATTCACCCTAAAACGCCCTTGATGGCCATGGTAGTTCGCGAACACTACTGTCGGCTGGAAATTACCCACCGGCAAGCGCCATGCGCTCCGCATTTTGTCACAACCGCACACCATTAATGAAACCAGTCACCTTAGGGGTCAAGCGCAGATTACCCTGCTCGAATACCCGTGACCTGCCGCGCTTCTCAGAAGTAAGATGGCCGAGCCCAGTTGGAGGCAAGACAGAGCACATGGCAATAAAAATCAATGAACCCGCAAGGAAGACGCCCGTCATCCACGAGACCGAAGTGCTGGTGGTGGGCTCCGGCCCGGGAGGGCTCGCGGCGGCTCTCGGTGCCGCGCGCGCAGGCGCGTCCGTCACGCTGCTTGAGCGCTTTGGTTGCTTCGGCGGCAACATTACCGCGGTCGGCGTTGAGGGATTTGCCTGGTATCGGCACGAGAAAACCGTTGACTCCGAGGGGGTAGGCATCGAATTCGAAGAGCGCGCCAAATCCATGGGCGCTGCGGTCAAAGAACCCCAGTCAGATAGTCATGCCATCGATGGCGAAGCATTCAAGTGGGTCGCCGATACGCTGGTGGAGGAGGCAGGGATTACGCCGATGCTGCACCGGATGTTTGTCGCCCCCATCATGGAGGGCGATACGATCAAGGGCGTCATTGTCGAGAGCAAAGCCGGGAGAGAGGCCATTCTTGCCCAGCGCGTCGTTGACGCTACCGGAGACGCCGACGTGGCCCACCGCGCGGGCGCCCTCACCATCAAGCAAGCCAAGGAAGACATGATCGGCGCATCGGTCATGTTCTCGATGTCCGGCGTCAACAAATCGCGCTTTATTGAGCACGTCAAAGCCGACCCACAAACCTATCGGGATTGGGCCTATGGACAATGGACAGTCGAAACCACGGGCAAAGAGGACGAGATGTTCTCTCCGTTTCTGCGCAAACCTTTTGAGCGAGCCCGCGAAGCGGGTTTGATCCCTAAGCATCTCGACACCATCGCCGGCACCTGGGGCGCGCTTTATGACAGCGGTGATCTCACCTACCTTAACCTCGTGCACTTACTGGGTTACGACGGCACCGACCCCGACGACCTCACCCGGGGCGAGATGGAGGGCCGCAAGCAGGCCATGCTGGCGATAGAGGCGCTCAAGCGCTACACGCCCGGCTGCGAGGGCGCCAAGCTGCGCAACTTCGGCATGACGCTGGGCATCCGCGACACGCGAAAAATCGACGCGCACTACAACATGACCGAAACCGACGTGCGCGACCAGGGCCGATTTGAAGACAGCATCGGCATCTTTCCCGAATTCATCGATGGCTACGGCATTCTGATTTTGCCAACCACCGGCCGATATTTTCAGGTGCCCTACCGCACGCTGCTGCCAAAAGGTGTGAGGAATCTGATTTGCGCGGGGAGAATAACCGGCGGCGATCGGGTGAGCCACGCCGCCACCCGCAATATGATGTGTTGCACCGTGACCGGCCAAGGTGCCGGCGTTGCCGCGGCGATCGCGGCGCAGCAGGACCTCGAGTTCGAGGCGCTGGATATTGAGCAACTTCAGGTGGCGTTACGTAAACAGGACGTGCGACTCCACTGAGGCGGCGCAGTGAATTCGCGCAGAGTGGCTAGGGCGATGCGAAGAGCGCGCTGGGCAAAAGAGGGTTACAGCGACACCGTAATGCGATCAGCGTCGCACAGCTTACTATCCATGGGGCACACATGAAGGGCACTCATGAACACTAACAACACACGATCAACGGTCACGTCGATCGACGACATTGGCCTGCGATTAAAGCTCGATGGGTTTGCCGTGGCAGCCGACTTGTGCGACGCGAGCACGGTGACGCACCTCCTCGATGTGTCGCAGCGCCGCAGCCGGGAAATCACAGAGGCACTGGGCACTCAGGCGATCGGCATTGGCAGCGCGGCCGGATTTTTCGAAGTCGTACAGCGATCGCCCGGCCGCTGGGACATACCCATCTCTCCGTCCGAGTTCGGTGTCGATGACCCGTCACTGCCCTGGTGGCCGCTGGTGACCGACATTCTGGGCCACGATGCGGAACACGCTTTCAGCGGGGTGGTGTATTCGGATCCGGGTAGCCCCGCCCAGTGCTGGCATATTGATTCGCCGCACGTGGCTGCCGAGCATCGACCGCCTCATGCACTCAACATCATGGTCGCGCTCCACGATATACCACTGGCGATGGGGCCTACTGAATTTGCGAGCGGCTCGCACCGGCTCACCAATCACCTGCGCAATCCGGGACTCGTCCGCGACAAGCTGGTCTACCAACATGAGACAACCTGCCCGGAACAGTTAGTCGTAGGAACACAGGAAAACCTGCCCGAACAGATTTCCTATCCGCTGAGCGCGGGCGCATGCCTCATATTTGACGATCGTATTTTGCACCGCGGGCTGGGTAACAATTCCGGCAGCCGTCGCAGCATCGCCTACTTCAGCTATCGCCAGTCAGGTTACGCGGAGAACACCCACTTCGAATCGCAACGCTCGATCTACGCAACCACAACTTGATCACCTGCCCCACCTGGCGCCGCAACGGATTGACTTCATCTTCTCCCTCGACACAGACTGCGGCTATTCCCGTCCTGCGTTTTGAGTTGGCCATGAAGAAAAATCGCTTATTACTCTGCCTGTGGCTTCTCACTGCAGCGCTGCAGGGTAGTGCGTCAGCAGACATCGATCCCGGCGCTGCCGGCTTTTCTGGTGACCGACTCGCCAGACTCTCCCAATTTGTCGATCGCGAGATTGACGAGGGCAGGCTCATCGGCGCGGTCACCCTCGTCGCCCGACACGGGCAAATCGTGCACTTCGAGTCTGCAGGTCGCTATGGGCTCGACGATGATCGGCCCATGGATAACGATGCCCTGTTCCGAATCTATTCGATGACCAAGCCGATCACCACGGTAGCGGCGATGATGCTCTACGAAGAAGGCGCGTTCCATCTGGGTGACCCCGTCGCCAAATACCTCCCGGAGCTCGCGGGGATGTCATTGATGATCGACGGCGAGACGGTGGCGCCCAAGGCACCCATGACCATCGAGCAACTGATGACGCACTCCGCGGGGCTCACCAACGGCTGGCACGTTGAACACCCGGTGGAGCGCGCCTATCGAGACGCTACGCTATACCAGAGCCCAGACTTGGATGCGTTTATCGACAAGCTAGCCACCCTCCCACTGCGTTTCGAACCAGGCACCCGCTATCACTACAGCGTGGCAACCGATGTTTTGGGTGCGCTCATCGAGCGCCTGAGCGGTCAGACGCTGGCGCAGTTTTTTCAGGAGCGCATTTTCGAGCCGCTAAATATGAATGATACGTTTTTTAATGTGCCGTCAGAAAAAGTGCACCGACTGGCACAAAACCATCTCTGGAGTGCCGAGAATCAGCAAATCGTCCCGGTGCCAGACGGACTGATACCCCCGCCCTTTGGCGTGACCCTATTCTCAGGGGGCGGCGGCCTGGTCTCCACAGCCCGAGACTATTGGCGATTCTGCGAGATGCTGCGCAGTGGCGGCAGTCTCGATGGTGTTCGGATACTGGGACCCAAAACCGTGCAAGCCATGACCATGGCCCGCCTCACACCTGAGGTGAGAGACAACGGCGCGACAGAATACCCAGCGTCACATCTTTACCCGGGGCAGTCTTTTGGTCTGGGCTTCGGCGTGATTACTGACCCGGCGCAATCACAGGTCATCTCGTCGAAGGGCGAGTATTCCTGGGGTGGCATCGCCAATACCAAATTCTGGATTGATCCCCAAGAAGATCTCATCGTCATCTTTATGGCGCAGATCATGGGCGCTCCGTTCAGCGATCAGCATCGCTTCGACCTCAAAGTGGCGACCTATCAGGCCCTCACCAGGCTGGGGCCGTCACAGGGAAAGTGACGACAGCGCTGCCCGACGCATAAAAACCAAACAATAGACCGCTGCATAAATGCCGACCACCGTCAGACCGACCCACTCGATCTTGAAGGGCGTGAACTGGAAGGCGAGTACCAGGGCAAACAGGATCAACCAGTTCGCCACGATGTAACGGCCCGTACCCAACCGCTCTACCGTGAGACCCAAATTCTGCGTGTAGAGCCGGGTGAGAGAGTCGAGCGAATTCACCACAAACAAAATGCCGATGCCCATCATCGCCCAACTCATCAGACCTGCGATGGAGACTCCGTTGGCGAAATACCAATACAACACCGAGAACCAGAGCGCGATGGGAATAGA
>VMDB01000180.1 GCA_008081075.1 Halieaceae bacterium | reverse complement strand
GTCTCGTCGAGGTAACCTTGCCGTCCCCCGTGCTGATGAAGAGAGAGGTCCATAGCTTATGTCTTCGGAAAAACCGTATGACATTGTTGTTTTTGGCGCATCCGGCTACACAGGCCGACTGGTGGCTGAGTATCTGGCACAAGAATACCCGCACGATGACTTGTCGTGGGCAATGGCTGGCCGCTCCCTGGAAAAACTCGCGACGGTTCGGACCGAAATGGGAATTGGCGAAGCGGTCGCGCTACTCGAGGTCGATGTCGCTGATGCCGATTCCGTGCGACAAATGGTTGCTTCATGCCGTGTCGTTATCACAACGGTGGGGCCCTACCAGCTTTACGGGGACGAATTGGTCAAACAATGCGCCGAGCAGGGTACAGACTACGTCGATCTGACGGGCGAGCCGAGCTGGATGCACGGGACCATCGCCCGCTATTCCGCCGCAGCCAAAGCCTCGGGTGCACGTATCGTGCACAGCTGTGGCTTTGATTCCATCCCCTTTGATTTGGGCGTATTCACCCTGCAACAACACGCGATCAGCAAGACAGGTCACCCCATCGCCACCGTGAAAGGGCGTGTCCGCGCAATGAACGGTGGCTGGTCAGGCGGAACCATCGCATCGATGCGCACCACCATGGCGGCGGTCGCCAGCAACCCTGAGATTATTCAAATACTGACGAACCCCTTCGCTCTCACCGAAGGTTTCGCCGGGCCGGAGCAGCCGGCGGGAGGGGCACCCCAATATGACGAGGAACTCAGCAGTTGGAGCGCGCCCTTTGTCATGGCACCGATCAATACCAAAAACATTCATCGTTCCAACTTCCTGATGGGCCATCGCTACGGCACAGATTTTCGCTATGACGAGATGCTGCTGACGGGAGATGGCGAACAGGGCAAGGCGACGGCAGACTTTGTGGCAAAAGATAATTCGGTCGCCAATAGCGATCTTCAACCGGGCGACGGTCCTACTAAAGAAGAACGTGAAAACGGTAACTATGACGCGATTTTCGTGGGCATCAGCCGCGATGGAGAAATGATGATCAGCAGTGTTCAGGGAGATCGCGATCCGGGCTATGGCTCTACGTCCAAAATGCTCGCCGAGGCAGCGATGTGTTTATTGGAAAACCCAGCGCTCGCCAGCGGCGGCATCTGGACCCCTGCCGCCGCCATGGGCGAGGCGCTGGTGGAGAGGTTGCAGGCGCGGGCGGGTCTAACCTTTCAGATCGAAAAGGGCTAGGCGAGGTCACCGCCATGCTCATAACAACAGGCTAATCCATGCGACCGGAAGAACTGATTGCCGCGCTCGATGAGGCGCTACCCGCGCTACTGACAGACAAAGTCAGCGGCGCTGCAGTCACTTCCCTCGAGCGGCTCTCGGGCGGCGCAAACAATGAAACGTGGCGTCTTGTCTGGGGTGAAACTCCGCTCATTTTACGCCGTCGCCCATTCTCTGCTGATTCCGTGGCTGATCTTGAGGGCAACATTCTGGGACTGTCGCTGGTCGATGAGGCTCAAGTTATCCGACTTGCCAGCAGCACCGACGTACCCGTACCCGAGATACACGCCGTATTCGATGAACGCCACCCCATCGGCGAGGCATTCCTTATGGGGTTTATCGACGGCGAGAGTATTCCCCAACGGTGGCTCGCGGATGCTCAATTTGAGGGCGCAAGAAACAAGTTGGCTTACCAATGCGGTGAAGCACTCGCCAGAATTCATACGATTGACTGCTCGAACCTACCCGCATCCATAGGGCCAACGACGCTCCAGCGCCGTTTCGACGCGGCGCAGCACCGCTTGCATGCATTTGGAGATGTGTCCCCCGCGCTACAGTTTGGCCTTAACTGGTTGATTGAGCACGCACCGGAGGACACTCCGCACGTATTGCTTCATGGCGACTTCCGCACGGGTAATCTACTCATTGATAAGCACGGCCTCGCCGGCGTGTTGGACTGGGAACTGACGCATCAGGGCCCCCCAGCGGAGGACCTCGGTTATCTTTGCGCATATGTCTGGCGCTTTGGACAGCTGGACAAGCCCGTCGGCGGTTTTGGGCACTACGCTGATTTAATCAAGGGCTATGAATCCGTCGCGGGTTGGTGCCCTGATCTGGCGAGCATTCGTTACTGGGAGGTGTTTGCCGCGCTGAGCTGGGGGTTGGTCTGTCAAACCATGGGCGCGCTGTGGCACAGTGGCGAGGGCGACGTTGAACGCGCTGCCGTGGCGCGCCGAAGATCCGAAGCTGAGCTGGACATGCTACTACTCATCGACGACTGGGAAAGACCGTGACGCAGACCCGCAACAGTGCCACTTCAGCGGAACTTTCCAGTGACGCCCTGCTCACAGCGGTCAAGGCATTTCTCATGGATAACGCTGCACCGAATCTCGAGGGGCGCCACCGCTTTAATGCGCGAGTCGCCGCAAACGTGCTCGGTATTATCCAACGGGAGCGCACCATTGGTCCGACGCTTCAAGCTTTGGATGAAGATGCCCTTCATCGCTGGCTACCGGAGTCCGAGTCGAAAGAGCCCGTGCAGGAGCTCTCGCGCGCGCTGGCCGATGGTCGCATCACACCCGACGATACATTTTTTGATTATTTGAAGGCGCGGCAACTACTGGTCAGCGCCATTAACAATCCGCGATACGCCTCAAGGGCGATTGCGGAGGAACGGTGGGGCGTTTAACAAACCCGTATCTGAAACTCTCATCAGCCTTGGATCAAGGGCTCGAGTGCACCGCATCTCTTTGTTTGTGATCTAGGCTGCATCTATTTTCCGGAGAACATCTGCCATGACCCAGAACTTTCTCTTTGATATCCCGCGCGAGATAGAAGACTACCTGCTCGTTCTGGATGACTTTATCGAACGCGAAATCAAACCCCTCGAGGCGCAGGACGATAACCAGCGCTTTTTCGATCACCGCCGTGAGCACGCGCGCACGGACTGGGATCGCGGTGGCTTACCGCGGGAAGAGTGGGAAGCGCTACTCATGGAGATGCGGCGACGCGCCGACGCCGCCGGCCATTTCCGTTACGCATTACCCGAAGCTTTCGGCGGCCAAAACGGCACCAACCTCGCAATGGCACGGATTCGAGAATACCTAGCTCAAAAGGGCCTTGGGTTACATAACGATTTGCAAAACGAAAGCTCGATAGTGGGCAACCTGATGACCCCGCTGATGCTGCGGGACTTCGGTACATCAGCACAACAATCGCAGTGGATGGAACCCCTACTGCAGGGCGAGATGGGCTGGTGTTTCGGACTTACCGAAGCCGCCCATGGGTCCGACGCTACCTGGATGGAAACCCGCGCAGAAAAAGTCACCCTCGAAGGCGTCAGTGGCTGGCGCATTACCGGGGAAAAGATGTGGACGACCGGCCTTCATAAAGCGAGCCATGTACTGGTGTTCGCGCGACACTCCGGGGCGGATGGCAGCGCCGTGGGCATTGGTTGCTTTGTTGTCCCCACGAATGCACCCGGATTTGAGATTGGCGAGTATCTATGGACCCTCAACATGCCAACGGATCACCCCCGCTGCACGCTGTCCGATGTTTTTGTTCCGGATGATCATGTTTTGGGTGATATCGATCAGGGCCTCAAAATCGCCATGCACTTTGTTCACGAAAGCCGCATTCGGCAGGCTGCGTCTTCTTTGGGAGCAGCGCAGTACTGCCTCGATGAAACTTTTAAGTACACAAGAGAACGAGCGCCATTTGGTAAACCGCTGTCGGCGAATCAAGGCATTCAGTTCCCGCTGGTTGAGCTGCAGACCGAAGCAGAAATGCTGCGGTTGCTGATCTATAAAACGGCGGCACAGATGGATCAAATGGACAAAGTCGATGTCGCGAAAAAGCTGACTGATAAGGTGTCGATGTGTAACTACCGCGCTAATCGGCTGGTCTGCAATGCCGCAGATACAGCCATGCAGTTTCACGGGGGGCTCGGCTACTCGCGCCATAAACCGTTTGAGCATATCTACCGGCATCACCGGCGTTACCGAATTACCGAAGGCGCAGAGGAGATTCAGCTAAGAAAAATCGCGGGGGTACTTTACGGATTCGTCTCTTAAGCGCCGCCACAGTTTGCGGATCAGGCTTGATCAGACGCCCGTATCCTCGGCAATGCGAATAACCGGCGGCTCGGCCAGCAGATCCACCAATTTATTCAGCACCCCCGATTCCGTTCGCCAATCAAGGTAACGCTGGTAGTGCGCCGCGCTGTCCCAGTACTCGATAAATACCAGCGCTTCCCCGTCGCCCTCCTGGTAAACCTTCAGACCCTGACAGCCGTCGAAGGCTCTGGTGTCGGGCAAAATTTCGCTCAAAAAATCCAAGATAGGCTGGCAACCACCTGCACCAGGCTTTAAATCAACCCAAACCATTGTCATGCCGACATCTCCTCATCTTTATCAGAAAAAAGTTGTATGGCTGCAGGCTCTGCCGTCTGAATTAACAGCGCGCGTTTTCGGAGAAATCGCGTCAAGCCCGCAGGGCCCATGCGTGATCCGCCCATCCCGGAAAAACGGAAACTGTTCTTCTCCACGTCGTTTACTACGCCTGTCAGTGAAGCGTCGTTGATGCTCACAGCACCAACTTGCAGGCGTTCCGCCACGGCGATAGCAGCGTCCTGATCTGCCGAAAATACAGCGGCAGACAACCCAAAACTGGAGTCATTGGCGAGCGCAATCGCTTCCTCTGGGCTACTGAAAGTCGCGATGGGAATGACTGGCCCAAAAGTCTCCTCTTGCATTACCAGCATGTCTTGAGTCACACCAGACAATACCGTAGGAGGATACCAAACGCCCCCTGCCCTAACAGGCTCACCGCCTGTCAGGCAGGTGGCACCCTTTTTGAGCGCATCGTCAACGTGAGACTGAATGGTCTCCACCTG
>VMDB01000191.1 GCA_008081075.1 Halieaceae bacterium | reverse complement strand
AAAACAGCCGGTGTCCGCGGGGGACCCCGAAAAAAGAGAGCGAAGTCTACGGATGGCGTATAGGGGTGTCAACTAAAAAACACGCGCTTTACGTTAGCAATCCGGGATTGCGACTTTTCTCACAAACCTGCCCAGACGGCGGCTGATTCTTTCACTGCATTGCTCTCTACAGGGCAGATCCCAAGCGCAGGCGCCGAGGCCCTATTCGTTGATAAGTCAACGTTGTTGCGTCAAGCAAATGACTCTATGATGCGCGCCCGTCACCTCAGAGCGAAAAAATCATGTCTGAAGAAGCAATCTCGCCCAACAGGCGGAGGAAAAATCTGGTCTGGGCCGCTCTGCTACTGGCAATCATCGCAGGCAGTCTCGCCACTTGGTATTGGCTGATCGCTCAGTGGCGCGAGCGAACAGACAACGCCTACGTCCAGGGCAATCTTATTCAGGTGTCGGCGAAAGTCGCCGGACAGGTGGTGCAAATCGCACATGAGGAAGGTGACCAGGTTGTTGCCGGGGAGACGCTGGCAATACTGGCATCGGGGGACGCCGACCGCGCACTTGAGGAAGCTAAATATACGCTGGCACTGGCTGCAAGTGAGATTCTGTCCCGCCGGGCCGGTGTCGATACGGCACGCGCTGAACTTGCGCTCCGCCAGAGCAGCCATCAGCTCGCGCTTCAAGAGTACGAGCGTCGCAAAGCGCTGGTGGGAACCAAAGCCATCTCTCAGGAGGAGGTAGACGCCGCGCGCACCCGAATGGAAGAGGCCGCGGCCGAGCTGAGTAAGGCTGAGCGAGAACTCACCACCGAGCAGGTCAGTGCCGGCATCGGGCCCATCGACACGCACCCGCTGATCCGCACGGCGTCAGAGCGAGTTCGGGATGCGGTGAGAACGGTGAACAAACATCGCATTATCACGCCCATCAGTGGCACCATTGCAAAACGGGCCGTCAGCATTGGCGAAGTCATCCCTGCAGGGATGCCCATTGCCGCGGTACTCGAAACCGGTGAGCGATGGGTGGAGGCTAACTTCAAGGAGAATCAGCTTCGCCACCTGCGACCCGGGCAACCCGTTAGCGCCATCGCCGATCTCCACGGAGATGACGTGCCGCTGCGCGGCCGTATCACTCACATCGGAGCCGGGACAGGCGCCACGTTTTCCGTCCTACCGCCGCAGAATGCGACCGGTAACTGGATCAAGATCGTGCAGCGCGTGCCGGTGCGCATCGACTTCGAGCCGGGCCAGATACCCGCAGAACAACTCCCCGTTGGCGCCTCCATGACCGTCACGGTCGACACCCATGACCGCTCTGCACCCTCGCTACAATCAATATCTAACCTCGGCCCTGTCTCCCAAGACGCCGTATTTGAAGACCTCAATTCAGGCGCAGAAGCCATCATTGCAGAGGTACTCGCGCCCTTTAGAGCGAGCCGCTGGAACTGATGTCGGAGGCGGCCAAACCCACTGAGCAGCCGTTTACCGGCGCCGTTCTGGCGCTTGTCACTGTGGGGGTGTCTCTCGCCGCCTTCATGAACACGCTGGACAGCACCATCGCCGTAGTGGCATTGCCCGCAATCTCCGGGTCCCTCTCCGCCACACCCTCTCAGGGGAGCTGGGTCCTCACCATCTATAGCGTCTGTCTCGCAGTTTCACTACCGCTGGCGGGGTGGCTCGCGCAGCAGTTCGGTCAGGTCCGCGCGTTTATCTGGGCGGTTACGCTCTTCACATTCTGTTCCTGGCTGTGCGCCTCCGCCACCGGTTTCAACGAGATGCTCATTTACCGGGCGCTGCAGGGTTTATCAGGCGGCGTTTTGCTCCCTTTTTCACAATCCCTCCTGCTGAGGATTTATCCGCCCGAAAAACACGGTATGGCGCTGGGAATCTGGGGGCTCTCCGCTGCGGTTGCGCCCGTTATGGGGCCCGTATTGGGCGGGTTTATTACTGACAATCTCGGCTGGCCCTGGATTTTTTACATCAATGTGCCGGTGGGAGTGATCTGTGTTGGTGTTAGCTACAGCTTTCTCAAGGATCGAGAGACGCCCACCGCAAAGCAACCTGTAGACGGGGTCGGGCTCACCACCATGGTTGTGGGCGTTATCTGTATCCAGCTTGCCCTCGACCGCGGCCACGAGCTCGATTGGCTCGCATCTCCGGTCGTGCGTACCCTCTTTGCCGTGGGCCTGTGCGCGATCCTCTTTTTTCTGATCTGGGAGCGAGATCAAGCGCACCCGATCGTTGACCTCAGCCTGTTCCGCGATCGTAATTTCAGTCTCGGGGCAATCATGACCGGGATGTTTTACGGCGTCTTCATTGTGGTAGCGGTCATCTACCCTCTGTGGATGCAAACGGTGTTGGGCTACACCCCAGGGGCAGCCGGCTGGGTGATGGCCACCACCAGTTTATTTCCCCTCCTATCCATGGGGCTGATTGGTGACAAATTACGCAAACAAAATCTCCGCTGGACGGTGGTGATTGGCGTCGTGGCAATGGCCTCCGTCATCATGGCTCATGGCTTAATGACGATTCAGGTATCGTCTCAGTACCTCACTACCATTCGGTTTTTCGTCGGCTTTGCCATGCCTTTCCTCTGGGTTCCGCTGCAGATGATTACCCTGAGTGGCGTGCCTCCCGAAAAAATGGCCTCAGCCACCGGTTTGTCAAATTTTGTCAGGATGCTGTCATCAAGCCTTGCAACGGCATTGGGCATCACGCTGTGGGACGAACGCGCGATTGTTCACCGCGCAGATTTGGTGGAGCGTGTTTCTATGGCTCAATATCGAGACATGCTCGCCGCCTCGGACAGGGTGAGCCCGGCAGGCACGGGGGGGGAGCTGGAGCTACTGGAATTAATGATCAGCCAGCAAGCTCGAACCATGGCCCAACAGGACGTCTACATTGTGGGTGCTGGCATTTTGCTCTCTCTGGCGTTGCTGGCAGGATTCCTCCCGAAAAAACTGTCGTCCGGGAAGCGATGAGCGAGGCCCTATGACAGACATACTCGACAACGCGGTGCGGCACCTGTTTTTGCTCAGGCGCCACGTGCTTCAGACGCTCGACAAAGCGCTGGCACTGCATGGGCTGAGCCATGGCACCTACAAATATCTCTATGCCCTTTATATCGAGGATCGTCGCTCGCAACAGGCCATTGCAGACCGTCTTGGCGACGACAAAGGCGCCGCCACACGGGCCCTGACGCGCCTCGAGGATCAGGGACTCATTCGCCGGGAACCTCACCCTGACGATAAACGGGTGGTCGTCGTGTCTCTGACCTCGGCGGGTAACGCCCTGCGGCAGGAGATTGTGGCGGCAGTCACGGAGGCCTCGATGTCCATGACCTCGGGCCTCGATGCCAATGACGCTGCTACCTTCACCAGATTGCTCGCCAAAGCCGTCTCACACATCAACCCGCCCGAACAACCCTGACCAACGCCAACAGCGTGCGGCGGGCGATATCCGCGCTCAAGTCAGCCGTATGGGCAGGTCCCGAACCCGTTTACCTGTCGCGGCAAAGATTGCATTGCCTATTGCGGGAGCCACCGGAATCAGTGGGGGTTCTCCCAGCCCGCTGGGAAAGGCGTCGCTGTCGATAAAAACAATATCCAGTTCAGGCACGTCGGCCATCCGCAGCGGCGTGTAGGTATCCAGATTCCTCTGCCGCACCTGACCGTCCGCAAACTCCGCACCCTCGTGCAATGCCAGACTCAGGCCCCACAAGGCGGCACCCTCGGCCTGCGCCATAGCGCCAGAGGGATTCACCACGGTGCCTACGTCAATGCTTTGCCACAATTTGCGCACGGTGACACGCTGTTGGTCGGCGGACACGGCAACATGGGCAACGCAGGCCACCCAGGTGGGCATGCCTCGCTCTTGACCATGGCCCACAGCGATGCCCAGCGCCTCATTGGCCGGCATTGCGCGTCCCCACTCACTGCGCTTGGCCACATCCTCGAGCACCGTGCGTAAGCGCGTGGCGCCCCCCACCGTGCTGCCTTCACCCCCCGCGTTCTTGCCCTTTCCATCCAGCAGCGACAGACGATAGGCCAAAGGATCAAGTTGCAGCGCGTAGGCGATCTCATCAAGGAACGACTCCACCCCCCAGCCCACCCAGCCAGGACCTACCGCTCTGAGCCATCCCGGCAAGAAAGTGGTCTGTGCCAGACTATTATTAACCGCTCTGACACGATGGTTGGGCAGGGTGTACCAATGATCTGCCCCACTCACCGAGAAGGTGTCGAACTTGCCGATACCGCCAACCCCATCGGCGAGAAATCCGGGCGCCATTGCCAGCGTTGGCCAGCCTGCGACCACCGCATGCTCAACACCCGACAACTGACCGGTGGTATCGATACTCGCAGTGAAGGTGCAGACCGAAGGCGAGCGGACGCAATCAAACCGGCTGTCGGTTTCTCGATCGAAGATCAGCTTCAACGGTCGACCCAACGTTCGGGCGACCAGAGCGGCGGGGATCATCTGATCGCCAAAAAGACGCCGTCCATAACCACCACCGAGGTAATGCTGATGAATAACGATATCCGGCTCGGGCAAGTCGAGGGCCTGAGACAACACGGGCAATATCAACGATTGCCACTGGTTCCCGGCGTAAATATGGCACTTACCGTCGGCGTCAAAATCGACCAGGGCATTCTGCGGCTCTAACGTAAAGTGTAGCGCGGTGCCGGTGCGATAGGTTGCCTGCAACGTACTGGCGGCGGCTTCTCTAGCGACCGCGACATCGCCCTCGTCCACTACCAGCGTGCCCGCGGTGGGATCCTCCGCGAGGCGCAGGCCCTCCGCCAATAGCGCCGCCTCATCGACCTCGGCCGAGGGGCCGGCCCCCCAAGTGACATTCACGAGCCGCGCGGCCTGCATTGCGATGGGTAACTGCTCGGC
>VMDB01000155.1 GCA_008081075.1 Halieaceae bacterium | reverse complement strand
TCAGCAATCCGATCAAGGTCGATAACCAGAGACTCTCCACTGACTGCGGCGCCGGCCTCGGGGCCGATAACGCCGCGATTCTGGGCGGCGAGTTAGGCATTGAGAACCTAGAGGATCTCGCGGCACGTGGGGTTATTTAAAAACGGCCTCGAAGGCAGGGCCGCAACGCGCGAGATCGCGGATCGCGTGAATCGGTGCGAGTGCGAGTAGGGCCACATAATAAGGCAAAAAGTGCGACCTCATGCCAGCCGGACAACGATGCCTGAAGCCCCGCGGCACCCCGGATCCTGCACTGGACAGAATACGGGGCCGAGATTGGAGGTTCAGTCGCTGACGGGGATATCCCCAACGGCGACGAACGCAGTCTCAGTGGCTGTCGAGAAATTCAAACAAGATTTTACAGAAAGCGATTTTTTCCTCTTTCCCCGCCACCACGTGGGCGACGTCTTCCATGGTGACGCCCACTGAGTTCCTGAGCCCCTCCTCGAGCGGTTTTGTCGTCCGCGGGCCGGTAATAATGTCCTCGCCCGCGTGAATCACCAAGGTCGGCGCTTCGATGTCACCGAGGTGGGGGCGGATATCGTGACCGCGACACGCCTGCACAAAGCGCAGGTGCGTTTGTATGCGACCCTCGAGCGCGCCCCACACTCCGCCGCTACCCAAGAGCTTTTCGCGATTGGCGTTGTAGTAATCGGGTTTAAAAGACAGCGACGCCACCATCGACTGGAAAGCATGGAACCCGGCATGCTCATGAATATCGCCGAACGCTTGCAGATGGTCTGACAGCATCGGATCGGCCCAGGTCCAGCAGCCCATATTGACCATACAACGCACAAGATCCGGCCGCTTGAGTGCCACCCACTGGCCGATACAGGCGCCAATGCCCACCAAGCCCACGAAATACACCGACTTCATATTGAGATGATCTAAAAGCCCGATGATGTCGTCGGCAAAGAGCTGCGTGGATGCAGTTACCGAGTAATCATCTGTCGATTCGCCGAGGCCGCGATAATCAATAATCACAGTTGAGTACTGGTCGGTCATACCCCGCGCTAGATAATGGCTTCGACCATGACAAAACGTATCCCACCCGCCTATATAGACCGCAGGGGGGCCGTCACCATGCACTTCGTAGTACATGTCGTGACCGTTAATCTGGGCAATAGGCATAGCGAACTCCTGTGGAACGATAAATTAGGGTAAATGAGGGTGCTCAGAGCGCGTTGATATGCGCCAGCACCTGCTGCAAGTCGACCACGTCGGCGTAGCGCCGACCCACGTCGCGCAAATTACTGGCGTGAGCCTCTTCGTCCTGATCACCACAGCAATCGGCCGGCACAATGGTTCTGAATCCCGCCGAGAAGCTGTCCACGATCGACGCACGCACGCAGCCCGAAGTCGTACAGCCGGTGATGATGGTCGTGTCGATGCAGTGTTTTACCAGCCAGGGTTTTAGCGGCGTCTCGTAAAAAATAGAGGGGGCGGTTTTAATAAATTGAAAAACGTAGTCGTCGTCGCGAATGCGGGGGTCTAGCTCGGTGCACGGGTGCCCGTGATAAAAACTGCCGTCAAACAGCGTGTCGATCTTCCAGTAGGTCATTTCATCCGGCCCACCCCAGGAGACCGCGCAGGAAGCAGCCGGAATGCCTTTGGCCTTGCAAGCAGCCAGCAAGGTGGCGGTGTTATCTACCGCGCGTTGCACATGATCGCTGCGCCCCAGAGGGTTACTGGCGTCGGTGAACCCTTTCTGGAAATCAACCATGACAAGCGCAGGCCGCTCGCCAAAACCGATGTCTCGTGAGCCATAGCCGGCCTGTGCAAATTTATCCATGGATGGTTTAAACCTCGCTGATGCCCGTCACGCGGGGTCAGACAATATGACTTAGAATGTACGAACATTTCAAGAAAAGCGATCTCGCCATGAGTCAACCGAGCTTTATCGATACGTTCAGCCAGCAGTTCTCCCTCGAGCCGGCCCGCACTGCGCTGCTGGTGATCGATATGCAAAACGCCACCGGCAACCGCGAGATGGGGCTTGGCAAACTACTCGCAGAACAAGGCAACGGCGCCTCTGCACAATATCGCTTTGATCGTATCGACCAGCTCCTGATCCCCAACATACAAAAGCTGATCAAGGGATTCCGTGACGCGGGCGCACACGTCATCTGGATAACTTATGGCGCTAACGCGGCGGATGCCAGCGACGCGCCGCCCCACATTGCACCGATCATCAAGGCCACCAACAACATCGCGGGTCAGCCCGAGCACGAGATCGTCGACGCGCTGAAACCCGGGCCGGGTGACCTAGTGCTCAACAAGACCACGCAGGGCGCATTCCGCTCCACTGCATTGGATAGCTCACTGCGAGCGCTGGGGGTCACCACCGTAGTTTCCACCGGGGTGTCAACCAATAACTGCGTGGCAATGACCTCGATGGAGGCCTGTGATCTGCAGTATCGCGTGGTGGTTGCCAGTGATGGTACGGGAACAGACAGTGACGAGATGCAGGAAGCGACTCTGACGATGTTGCGCCGGCTCTGGGCACGGGTGCTGAGCACCGATGAGATTCTTACTGAGTTGCAGGCAGGCGGACAAGGCTCCTGAGCACCGCGTTAAAACCCAGCCTCACAGGGACCGTGCTGGTCGCGTCGGGGGCCATACTGATCGCAGGGAAAGGCCTGTTCGCCAAAGCCCTGTATGGCATGGGGCTCACCTTTCACGATGTTGCGGCCATTCGTTCGGTACTGGCCGTGCCCGGCTTTGCATTGCTTGCGTGGCTCTATCGCGGGCGCAACACTCCCAGCGCTCAAGCAGGCCTGCAGCGCCGGGACGTCCTACTGGCGATCTTCGCCGGCGTGCTGTGCTATTACCTTGGCGCACTCGCTAATTTTTTTGCGCTAACGATTATCGATGCCAGCGTTGAGCGACCCCTCCTATTCGCCTATCCGATATTCGTGGTGCTGATCACCACCGCTATCGATCGCAAACCGCCCTCGGCCCGGGTCATCTTGGCGCTATTACTGACCTCGCTAGGCGTCATACTGGTCACCGACGCGCTCAATACCCGCCTCACAGATGCCGAGTGGTCCGGCATGGGCTGGATCCTTTTTTGCTCGATCAGTATCGCGATCTATTTTTTGATCAGCGGCGAGCTGACCCAGCGCCTGGGCAGCGGGCTGTTTACCTTCATCGCCATGACCGCTGCCGCCATTGGCTTCGCCGGGCACTATCAGGTCGTGCAGGGTTGGCAGAATATTGCGCTGAGCTCTACCGCATGGCTCACGTTGGGTGGACTCATCGTTTTTTCTACCGTCCTGCCGTTGTTTCTGATGGCGGAGGGAGTCCGCCGCGTGGGCGCCTCCCGCGCCTCACTCATCAGCACGCTGGGACCACCCGCCACGGCGGTCATGGCCTATGAACTGACCGGCGAGGTGCTCTCAGCGGGGCAGCTGATGGGGATCGCTTTGGTTCTCGTTGGGGTTTTGGCACTGGAGCTGGGACGGACCCGCACCGCCTGACCGACGACCAGCCCAGCGAGTTGGTAATCGCTGCAAATGTCCGTACAATTAACCCGTATCTTTTCCGGAGCCCTCCTGTGACCGCGATTCGCCCGCTAAGCCCATCCTTTGGCGCCGAAGTACTGGATTTTCAGCTATCCAGCACCCCCTCCAGTGAGGACGTAGCCAACATTCGCGCACTCTGGGCAGAACACAAGGTCTTGCTGTTCAGAAACCAGTCATTCGATGAGGCCGCGTTAGTGGGTTTCAGCCAACAATTCGGTGCACTGGAAATTCATGTGCGCGAAGAATATCTCTCTCCCGAGCACCCCGAAATCCTCTATGTGTCAAATATTGAGCGCGACGGTCGGCGTATCGGGATTCTGTCTGACAACGAGGTGGGTTGGCACTACGACCAGATCTACCTGCCCAAACCGGCGGTCGGTTCTTTGCTGATGGCTGACACGCTGCCACCGGAGGGCGGCAATACCGAGTTCGCGGACATGTGCGCGGCGTGGGACGCCCTCCCCGAAGAAACGCAACAGAAGCTTGAGGGATGCCTGGCCAATCAGTCATACGAGGCTTTTAACAAAGCCTACAGCGTACCCACCAATAACAAACAGAAGGCGCGCTCGTCGGACATTCATCACCCGCTTGTGAGAACGCATCCGGTCACGGGGCGCAAAGCGCTGTACCTCTGCCCCGGTATGACTACCGAGATTGTGGGATGGGACGCCGAAGACAGCGCGGAGATGCTCGAGTTCTTGTTCGACTGGACCACACGACCCGAGTTTGTGTACTCGCACGAGTGGCAGCCCGGTGATGCGCTGATGTGGGATAACGCTTGCACCATGCATCGCCGCGATCCCTTTGACCCGCAGCACCAGCGGATGATGAAGCGCACCACCATTCTGCCCCCGGCGGAGTTAGCTGTGCCTTTTTAAACCGCGTTACTCGAGCCTCTAGCATCCGCCACTACTGACAAAAAGAAAACTATCTGGCAAACCCGGCAACGCAGGGGTCATGGTGGCGATGTCAATCGCCAGCGGACAAATAGCTCATTAAATAACATTTGCGTGGTCTTTTTTTGCAGCGATCAGAGTGAAGCAAGCGACCGCACTCTACTGTAAGCGAAATCAAAATCCTAGCGACGAGCACCGAGAAACTGTAATGATGCGGAGAGCATGTTGATACCAGCCTTCTGAACACCCAGCCGGCACAACCGCCGATTCTGGGAAGCAGCCGTTTTTGTATGCGGGTTCAAACGCAGAGTGGTGGACTTAGACCCTACTTTGGGCTCTGAACCATACGTCCAAGAGATTTTCCGTCACCCAATACTCTGCCGACGAAACCTTTCACAACGCCGTACAGGCCCTTATTGAGTTGGGAGACTAAATTGTAAGCGGCGTCACCGTCT
>VMDB01000075.1 GCA_008081075.1 Halieaceae bacterium | reverse complement strand
ACCGGCGTTGCCTGCTCTGCGCGATTGATCCGGTCATAGAGACCATGCCAGTCGGAGTCAGTAATGTAAGCACCATTGGCCAACATGCACCCGTCTCCCAGCACGATTTCGTCACTGGCGCTGATGCGTGATCCGGGGCTCATCAGGCAGGCGGCCCCCAACGTAATGCGTCCCTGCCCCACCTCCCGCCCCCAAACACCAATCTGCACCCGCTGGCTGGCAGTATTAATTGCGGTAAAAGAGTGCCCTATCGAGATGTTGGGTCCTGAAATGTCGATGTACCAGGGTGACATGATCGTCGCATGCCGACCCAAGTGGGCGCAGCGGGGCCGAATAAACCAGTGAATCCAGGCAGCACGAAAAGCCAAGTAAGCTTGCTTTACCCAAAACGGACGTAAGTCCTCTCTCATAAACGTGCTGCCTTCATTTGTTCTTTGCGCCTCGGGGTATGATGGCAAGGTGACTATGACCACGCAAACAACCCGCGAAAAAAAGCCGCGTAACGGGATCTTCTCGGATCAACAAAACCCCCACCCGGATCTTCTCTCGGTGGTGAGACATCATCGCGCGCATCCCTGGCGTAAACCGTGCCCTGAACACACCCTCGCGGCGTTTGATGTCCTGCAGAACACGCTGCGGGAACAGCCGCGCTCGCTGGTGCTCGATTCCTTTTGTGGCACTGGGATGAGTACCGCTTTGCTGGCACACCACTACCCTGATAGCTGGGTGGTAGGTATCGATCAGTCGGCCCATCGCCTGGCCAAGCATCAAAAAGCACCGTGCAATAACTACCTCCTACTGCGTGCCGAGGCGGAGTCTTTTTGGGGCTGTCTGGCTGAGGCCAACATTCAACTCCGCGCGCACTGGATGCTCTACCCGAACCCGTGGCCAAAAGCGTCCCAGCTTAAACGCCGCGTTCACGGCCATGGGGCTTTCCCGCTGTTGGCCAAGCTAGGCGGTTCGCTTGAACTGCGAACCAATTGGGACATCTTCGCCGCAGAGTTCGCGCAGGCAGCGGGTGAAATCGGGCTGTGGGGTGCCTGTGAAGCCTTTACTCCCAAACCGGCTCTGAGCCTTTTTGAAAAGAAATACCAAGAGCGGGGTCATACACTGTGGCGTTTTCGGGGGGAATTCTCCCGCTAGCGCTTTGCAGAGGCCTGCGATACCCTGCGCGGCCAGCTAGGCGACATCCCGGTCAGTGAAGGGGATCAACCATGACAGCAACCCAGCGCGAAGGCATCGAGCAGATGCGCAATGGCGACCCCATTTGGGAACGCATCCGCAACGAAACCCGCGAGGCCGCCAACGCCGAACCCATTTTGGCGAGCTTTTTACACGCCACCATTCTCAATCACGACGAATTGGAGTGCGCGCTCAGTTTTCATCTGGCGAACTTACTCGATAGCCCTTCGGCTCCCGCCATGATGCTCCGGGAGGTCATCCTCGAGGCGCTGCGGGACGATGGCGGAATCCGCTGTGCAATCAGAGACGATCTCAACGCCATCCTTGACCGCGACTCTGCCTGCCACAACCTCTACATTCCCTTTCTGTATTTCAAAGGCTTTCAGGCGCTGCAGATTCATCGCGTCGGGCATTGGTTGTGGGAACACGAGCGGCAGCCCTTGGCGCATTTCTTACAGAGCCAGATGGCGAGGCAGTTTGCGATCGACATTCATCCAGCCGCGCGCTTTGGCCACGGCATTATGCTCGACCACGCCACCGGTTTGGTGGTCGGGGAAACCGCGGTAGTGGGTAATCGCGTGTCGATCCTGCAATCAGTGACCCTCGGCGGGACAGGTAAAGAGGACGGAGATCGTCATCCAAAGATCGGAGACGGAGTGCTGATCAGTGCCGGCGCCAAGATTCTGGGCAATATTCATGTTGGTGAGGGCGCCAAAGTAGGAGCCGGCTCGGTGGTGCTGCAAGACGTTCCCGCACATACCACCGTGGCGGGCGTCCCTGCGAGAGTGGTCGGTCGACCGACCTCCAGTTCACCTGCACTCGATATGGATCACGCCATTCCCGAGTCTCAGTGGTAGGCGGGAGACAACTCCGTCACCGCGTTGACCATCGCCGCCACATGCTCGGGATCAATCCCGGGTGTGACGCCGTGGCCCAGATTGAACACATGACCAGTCCCCTCGCCATACCTTTCCAGAATTTGCGCAACCTCCGTGCGAATCCTGTCGGGAGAAGCATTCAGTAAGGTCGGATCCATATTGCCCTGTAAGCTCACCTTGTGACCCACTCTGGAACGGGCCACACCAATATCCGTCGTCCAGTCGAGTCCTACGGCATCGGCGCCACAATCGGCAATCGCCTCCAACCATTGTCCGCCGCCCTTGGTAAATACGATCACCGGCACTCGCCGACCCTCGGCTTCTCGAGGCAGTTGCTCAATGATCTCGGTCATGTAGCGCAGGGAAAACTCGCGATAGGCGTCATGACTCAGCGATCCGCCCCAGGTATCGAAAATCTGTAGTGCCTGAGCGCCATGGCGCACCTGCTCGGCAAGATAGACCGCCACTGACTTCGCCAGTTTGGACAGCAGCTGATGCATCACCGCCGGCTCGTTGAACGCCAGCGACTTCACCTTGGCAAAATCTTTGCTCGAGCCACCCTCTACCATGTAAGTCGCCAGGGTCCAGGGGCTACCGGCAAACCCGATGAGCGGCACGCTGCCGTTAAGTTCCTTGCGGATCAACGCCACCGCGTCCATGACATAACCCAATTCATTGGCGGCCCGCGCTGGATCAAGTGCTGCAATCTCGGCAGCGGAGGAGATCGGCCGCTCGAAGCGAGGCCCCTCTCCTTCAGAAAAATAGAGCCCAAGACCCAAAGCGTCCGGTACGGTCAGAATATCGGAAAAAAGAATGGCTGCGTCCATCGCATAGCGCCTAAGCGGTTGCATGGTGACTTCGCACGCCAACTCCGGATTTGTGCAAAGCCCCATGAAGCTGCCGGCTTCCGCGCGCGTGGCGCGATATTCAGGCAGATACCGCCCCGCCTGGCGCATCATCCAGATAGGCGTACGATCCACAGGCTCCCGCAATAACGCGCGCAGAAACCGGTCATTTTCCAAACTGGCCATGCTATCGACTCTCTCTTTTGTGTTCTTTTTATGGCTTTTCTAATTCATTTCGCGGGGGATTCCCGACCCATGGGGCACTGATCATCTCGGCCCGTGTAGCTTATACGCCAAGGTAATCCAAAATACCTTCCGCTGCCTGACGGCCCTCCCAAATCGCGGTCACGACCAAATCCGACCCCCGAACCATATCACCTCCCGCAAAGATCTTGGGATTGGCGGTTTGAAATTTGAAGGCTTGATGCTCGGGGGCGATAACCCCGTCCCAGTCGTTGCAGGTCACCCCAACCTCTGAGAACCAATCCGCGGGGTCAGGCTGAAAACCAAAAGCCATGATGATCGCGTCCGCCTCAATAACGACTTCACTGCCCGGCACAGACTCCGGGCGGCGGCGCCCATCCGGACCCGGCTCACCGAGGCGGGTCTCCACCACCTTGATGCCAATGGCTTCACCAAAATAATCCATGACCTCAACCGGCTGGCGATTAAACAGAAATTGCACGCCTTCCTCTTTGGCGTTGGCAACTTCGCGCCGCGAGCCCGGCATATTCTCTTCGTCGCGTCGATACACACAGTAAACCCGGTCTGCCTGCTGCCGCACGGCGGTACGCACGCAGTCCATAGCCGTATCACCGCCACCCAAAACCACTACCGTTTTTTCGCGCAGATCGATGTACTCATCGGGGTCACGGGGGTAATCCATTTTTTCATTGACGTTCGCAATCAGATAATCGAGCGCCTTGTAAACGCCGGGCAGATCCTCTCCGGGGAACCCACCCTCCATCGCCTTGTAGGTGCCCATACCGAGAAAAACAGCATCGTAATCTGCCAAAAGCTGCTCGATAGTGATGTCGCGACCGATCTCGGTATTGAGCCGGAACTCGATGCCCATCCCCTCAAAGACCTCTCGACGCCGCTGCATCACCTGCTTTTCGAGCTTGAACTGCGGAATCCCAAAGGTCAGCAGCCCACCAATTTCGGGATACCGGTCAAAAACCACTGCCTTCACGCCATTGCGCGTCAGAATATCGGCGCAACCGAGACCCGCGGGCCCCGCGCCGATAATCGCCACTTTTTTGTCGGTAGGTACGACATCTGACAGGTCCGGTCGCCATCCCATCGCCAGCGCGGTGTCGGTAATATATTTTTCGGAGTTGCCAATCGTTACCGCGCCGAATCCCTCGTTAAGCGTACAGGCACCCTCGCACAATCGGTCCTGCGGGCAGACACGTCCACAGACCTCCGGTAACGTGTTGGTTTGATGGCTTAGCTCTGCCGCCTCAAAAAGGTTGCCCTCGGCCAATAGCTTCAACCAGTTGGGGATGAAGTTGTGTACGGGGCACTTCCACTCGCAGTAGGGGTTGCCGCATTCGAGACACCGATGAGATTGCTCCGCCGCCTGAGCTTGGGTGTAGGGATCATAAATCTCTACGAAGGCTTCGGTTCTTACCTCCATGTCTTTCTTGCCCGGGTCCCGACGATCAACGTCGAGGAACTGAAACGGATTAGCCAGTCGAGTACTCATACTTGGATACGCCTCAGTCAGTATCCCGCAGCCGCGAGAGAAGTTGATTGATGTCAGCGGCCTTGGGCTTCACCAGCCAGAATTTACCCACGTAATCTTCGAAGTTCTCAAGCAAGTGGGCGCCCCACTGGGAGCCTGTCTCGGTCACGAACTCGCGAATGTTGTCGCGCAGGAAGTGACGATGGGCTTCCATTGATTCCGCCGCCACCCGATGAATCTCGACCAGTTCGCTGTTATACCGGTCGATAAAACCTCGGTCCTCATCCAGCACGAAGGCCAGCCCGCCGGTCATACCCGCGCCAAAGTT
>VMDB01000130.1 GCA_008081075.1 Halieaceae bacterium | reverse complement strand
ATCACCCCATACCACTTGGCGTTTTGGCTACAGCTACGGCGAGCAACCCATACAGCCAGCTGATGCGACGATTAACATCCTCGCCCCGGCGGTGATGGAGCATCACTTCACTGCTGGCTACGCTTTTGAGCGGGATAATGGCAACGAGTTTTCGATTTCTGTCATGTATGCGCCCGAGAACAGCGTCACGGGTGCTAACTTTTTCGACCCCAGTCAACAAATCGAATTGACCATGGACCAGTTTGAGGTGGAGGTTTCCTACCGCTTTTAAACCGGCCAGTAGCGGCATTTGAATCGGGGTGGATACATTCCACCCCATCGCTAACCCCCGCTAGAGCGACGCCACGTAGGCAGCGATGTTATCGATATCTGTATCGCTCATCGGTTTGGCCACGGGATACATCATCGCTGATTGCGCGCCGCGTTCCTGTCCCGCTCGGTAGGCTGTCAGTTTGGCGACGATATCGGTAGTGGCTTGCCCCGCCAGCGTCGGGCCAATGCCGCCCTCGCCACGCCCACCGTGGCAGGCAATACACTGACCAAAATACTTTTCGCCAAGTGCCTCGGGTGATGCCGCGGCCAATGCCGCCTGTTTCACCTGCTCCATCTCGGCAATGCCACCTTCATGATCGGCCTTCCACGCTTCATAGCATTCACCCACGCATTGGTTACGATTGCCCGTCCAGTCGGCGTCGTTGCTGTGCATCCCTACCCAAATGACGCCCGAGACGAGTACGACAAAGGCGGTGATAAGTGAGGTGGTGTTCATGCGTTGTGTCCTTTCGATATATCAAGATGTAGCGAGATGTCGCGAGTTGCAATGGGTCGCCCTCGCAGAAAGCGGCGAATGATAAGGCTTCTCGAAGCAAGATGACACCTTCACTTGAGGCACTTTTTGCGCAGGCGCCTCAGCCCACACGTTGCAGATTTCAGGCGCTCGTTCTAAGCCCGGATTTCGGGTGCGGAGACGTCATATTGAAATCTGCCGCGATGTAGCGGCACGGGATGCGTCGCGTTTCCCGACCGCAATGAGAGTGCTCGTGTCTGGCATAATGCGCGGGCAAAGACCTATCGGGTCGTTTCTATCGGGAGTGCTTCATGTCAGAACCCTACCGCGGCACGATCAAAGTCCGTTTCGCTGATACGGATGCCAATGGGCATGCTTTTTTCGCGAATTATCTCGTTTTCGCAGATGAAGTGTTGGGGGAGTATTGGTGGGAGCTGGGACTGAATATCTCAGACGTCGCGGGCCAGGATTTTCTGACTTTTACCGTTAATGCCAACATTGATTTTCTCGGCGAAAGTCTCGCCGGTGACACGCTCGAGGTCGAGGTTAAGGCAGAACGGGTCGGCAATTCGAGCGTGCTCATGGGCTTCAACCTGCGCAATCTGAGAACCGAAGAGCCCGCCGCGCGTGGTAGTTTTACTTACGTGTTTGTCGACAAACAAACGAGAAAAAGTTGTCCGATGCCCGCCCACTTCAGGGCGGCGCTGATCGAGCGTCACCCGGAACTGGCGTAAGCCGACATTCTGCTCAGCGAATGAGTTGGATCTGTCTTTCGGATCCACCACACTTATCGCACGAACTTACCGAAAAAAGCGCTATGACGGCTCGCGAAAAGAATACCCACCAGGGCAAGGGCCTGGTGCTGGTACTGCAGGATCTGTCCGCGGCTGCACCCGGTGAGCTGCGGTCCAAATCCAGTGAGGAGGCGGCCGAGGACTACTGCTGGTCGGCGTTGGTGCTCTCCGCGGCATTCGGATTTCGTGTCACTCCCGGGCAACCCTATTTTCTGTATTTGGTCAATCAGTCTTGGCAAATGTCGCTTCTGTCGCCCGAGGAATGGGGGCGTCGATTACCAGGGGATTATGTGGGGCATTGCCAGCTGCGCCATGACATGACCTGGGGGCTTACTTTCGACGAGGCGGTGAGCGAAGGGTCATCGGTGCATTCGGCGTTACTACAATACCTCGAAGGTATCCGCGAACAGTTGCTGCAATCGGGTAGCTGGGAAGCGCTGCTTCGCAAGGGCGAGAGACACCTGCCCTACCAGCAACGTGTGCTGACCACCGCGCTCGCCTCATCCTTGCGGCAGTCGCTGGCCTTGAGCGGTCACGCGGGAGTGCCGCCGGGCGTCCCAGCATTGGGTAACGCCCTCTCAATGCCCGGGTAAGTATCTGATGGAGGCGCAGAGGCCTCATTGCGTGTCAGCGAACAACTCCCTGCCCACCAGCATGCGTCTAATCTCTGAAGTGCCGGCCCCGATCTCATAGAGTTTGGCGTCGCGCAGCAAGCGCCCGGTGGGGTAGTCGTTGATGTAGCCATTGCCGCCCAAGAGCTGAATGGCGTCCAGTGCAGACTGAGTCGCGGCCTCGGCGGTATAGAGAATGACCGCCGCCGCGTCCTTGCGACTCTGCTCACCGCGATCAAGCGCTGCGCAGACGGCATAGAGGTAGGCGCGGCTGGCGGAGCAGCGGGCGTACATGTCTGCGAGTTTGCCCTGAATCAGCTGAAACTCACCAATGGCTTGACCGAACTGCTCACGCTCATGGACATAGGGCAGTACGACATCTAAACAGGCCTGCAATATGCCAACGGGGCCGGCAGATAGCACGGCTCTTTCGTAATCGAGTCCCGACATCAGAACCCTCACGCCCGCGCCTTCCTGCCCTAATATTGCTGCCGCCGGGACGCGACAGTCCTCGAACACCAACTCGCAGGTGTTGGAGCCTCGCATGCCGAGTTTGTCGAGCTTCGGAGCGCGTGAAAAACCAGGGGTGTCGCGCTCGATGATAAACGCGGTAATGCCCTTGGAACCCGCCTCGGGATCGGTCTTGGCGTAGATCACATACACATCGGCATCGGGGCCATTGGTGATCCACATTTTGTTGCCGTTCAGGACAAAATCGTCGCCTTGTCGTTCAGCCCTGAGGCGCATGCTCACCACGTCGGACCCCGCGCCAGGTTCGGACATGGCCAGGGCGCCAATGTGCTCTCCACTACACAGTCTGGGTAAATACTGACTGCGTTGGGCTTCCGAGCCGTTGAGTTTGATTTGATTCAGACACAGATTGGAATGGGCGCCGTAGGAGAGACCTACCGACGCGCTAGCCCGGGAGATTTCTTCCATAGCGATAGCGTGGGCAAGGTACCCCATGGCGCTACCGCCATATTGCTCGGGGATGGTAATGCCCAGCAGCCCAAGATCCCCCATCTTGCGCCAAAGATCAGCCGGGAACTGATTGTCCTGATCGATACTCGCGGCTCTGGGCGCAATTTCGCGGGTGGCAAATTGGTGGACGGTATCCCGAAGCAAACCCAATTCTTCGCTGTGGCCGTACTGTAAAGTCGGGTAGGGCGTGCTCATAGAGAGGGTCTCGCGGACATAAGGAGATGCGCGATTGTCTCATTCAGCAATGATGCAACACAAACACTGAGGTCTTTAACACAGGGATAGTTGCGAGGGGAGTTGGCCGGTGCGGCAATGGTTGAAATTTGGTCATTCAATGACGGCGATCAGTTTTTTGGGATCGGTCATTGTCCTATGGGTGATGATTGCTCAATTACCCCCTCCAGAGGGAGCGTTGGAGGTGTATGTCGCCCAAAGGCAGTTGATGGCGCATATTGCCTCGATGGTACTGATGCCCTCGCTCTTGATCAGCTTGCTCTTTGGTATGGCATCGATGGCCGCGGTGTCAGGGTTTCACAGCGCCCCTTGGGCGTGGGCAAAACTGGTCACTACCGTATTGATGCTCGAGGGCAGCCTGCTGGGTATTCAAAGTCCTATCAAGCGCGAGGCGGTGCTTGCTGAAAAGGCTCTGTTGGATCCCGCGCACATTGCCGGTTTGGCGCAAAACCTCTCGTCAGAGCAAATGTCGCTGGTGCTGATCGGCGTTGTGGCGATGGCTAACGTGGCGCTAGGCGTGTGGCGGCCCAGGTTCCGTGCGAAGACTACAGCATCGACCTGAACATCAGCGCCAGTCTTTTGCCCCGGCTCAGATTTTCCAAAAATTCCTGCGGCTGGGCGTCGCGCGAGAGAAAGTCAGAGAAACCGCTCAGCGATTCGATATCCACGCCGTCGAGGTTTAAAAAGCCCATTTGCCAGTCAGCGAATTCCCGCGTGCTGGTATCGCCCTTGAACAGTACTCGAACTGAGTCATGCCTTGGGTCCCCCTTGATGCCGTTAAAGGTAGACATTACCTCTGACTCGGCACCCTCGAGCACCTGATAGAAAGAGCCCTCGCGATAGAGGAGCAGGCCCGTCACGCTTCGTTTTCCGTTGGCCTCACGGGCTTCGGTGAGCAATGCAATGAGCGCCTCGGGTGAAAATTGCTGGGTCTCGGTGCTGACATAACCCAGATGAAATAGGTCGCTGGGGTCGCTTTCTGGGTGAGGCGCGCTGGCCGCTGGGGAGTGAGACTTTGACATGGTGGCGTTTCCCGCGGGTGGGGCCGACTGGCTCAGCGTGATTCTGATTTGCCAGATTGCTTGCTACCTGTAGAATAGTCAAATAAAATTGACATTTAATAGGTAAAAAAACTGGACACATTGCGTGGGGAGCCTGATTCTTAGGATACGGCAACGCGGTGTTGGCCATTGGGGGGAAACTATGAATCAAGCCGTTACTGACGATGCGACGGTGAATCTCACCACCCAGCAGGCCCTAGAGAGCCGGGCCCTTGCTCCTCGTTTTTATTGCACTGACTACGCTGCTATGGAGCACATTGATATCTCACCGGTGCGTGCCGAGTGGGATCTCATGATGCGAGACTTTGAACTCGACAAGAACCGCGGCCACTTCAAGCAGAACTACGACTATGATCCAGAGATCCTCGAGGCAGATCCCGAGCTGAAGGAAGAGTTTCTCGACCTGCTCGTGTCGTCGATCACGGCGGAGTATTCGGGCTGCGTGCTTTATCAGGAAATCGAGAAGCACGTGAGTAACCCGGACGTAAAGGCCTTGATGCGCTACATGGCGCGCGATGAGTCGCGCCACGCCGGGTTCATCAACAA
>VMDB01000066.1 GCA_008081075.1 Halieaceae bacterium | reverse complement strand
TGTTGGCGGTCGGTGCCGAAGCTCTCGATGACTGGCGCGCCATGGCGGCTATGTTGCTGACAGCAGAAGGAGACTGGCGCAAACCGGGCGGGGTATCGATTCGTCAAGGCTTTGAGAAAGGTAGCGAAACGAAACGCCGCTTTATCGGATTGCTGAGTGATTTCAGTGGCGATGAGGAACTCAGAGAGCTCCTTATTGAGATGCGGCATTTGCCGAGCACACAAAGTGACAGTGCGGACTGGCCTCTTGTGATCGCAATTTCGACCTTGTTGCCCGTTCTTCAAGCGCACTTGTTACTCGTGTTTCAACAGGCGGGAGTGGTCGACCACACCCACATTGCACTTGCCGCGTCTGATGCACTTGGCCCAGATGACAATCCATCCGCTGTAGCACAACGGCTCGATTATCAAATAGAGCACATCTTGGTTGATGAGTTTCAGGACACGTCACACTCACAGGCAGAGCTTCTGCGGCGCCTGACAAGAGACTGGTCGGATCATAATGCCACTGGCAGTGCTCCCCGAACGCTTTTTGTCGTTGGTGATGCAATGCAATCGATTTATGGATTCCGGTATGCGGATGTCGCTCTGTTTATGCGTGTGCAGGCTACCGGTTTGAGCGATCTGAGGTTGACACCTCTGACGCTCACCCAAAACTTCAGGTCTCGCCCTGCCATCGTAACGTGGGTTAACACCGCATTTGCGGCACTGATGGGTGAAAAAGAAGACACGAATAAAGGTAGCGTAAAGCACGTTGTAGCAACCGCGACCCGAGACTCCTTGAGCCAAGGCCAAGAGGAAGGCGTTCAAGTTGCCCTCTTTGCAGAGACCGATCGGCCGCTTGAATCAGAACATATCGCAGCGACGGTAGCGGAATTGCGTGTTATTGACCCCGATTCATCGATCGCGATTTTGGTTCGGGCGAGATCCCATGCTGCGGACATTACCTCTGCACTGAGCGCCCGGGGCATTCCATTCGACGGCGACGCGCTGCAATCGTTGTCGGAGCAGGCCGTGATACAAGATTTACTGTCACTCTGCCGGTGGTTGGAAAATCCGGCCGATAATGTTGCATCGATAGCGTTGATGCGCTCCCCCTGGGCTGGGCTCTCACTGACATCAATTGTGATACTGGCTGGCAGGGTGGAATCCAGACCCTTCAATCTGTTCGAAATGTGCGGTGGCGACGAAACGGCGGCACTCTCCCATGATGAGCAATTCCGCCTCTCCGCGTTGATATCGACCCTGCGATGGGCCAACAGCACGCGAGATCGACTTGCACTCCCCATTTGGGTTGAGCAGATTTGGTTACGACTGGGCGGACCCATCACTGTGCTACCCGATGATTTACCTAGGGTTAGGCTTTTTTTTGACGCCCTGCGTCGCGCGGAGGCTTCAGGGATTGGGCTCAATACCGATCGCATCGTCGACGATCTCAACAGCATTTCCCTAGACAGCGCAGCGCCCTCGGGCAGTGTAAGAGTACTCACTTTGCACAAGGCAAAGGGTCTTGAGTTCGACTATGTATTTTTACCCGCGCTGCAAAAGCTGCCGCGGGCAAACACTCGAGAACTACTTCGTTGGCACTGGCACGACGGTACCTCTGCAGCGGGGCTCTTGATTGCGGCTGACGACCAAGAGAAAAACGCTCCAACCCTATATAACTATCTCAATTGGTTACAAAAAGAGAAGCAGCATGAGGAGCTAAAAAGGCTACTTTACGTCGGTATTACTCGCGCCCGCGAGCGCGTTTTTCTCAGCGGGACTGTTAAAACTGAAGAGGACAAAGGCGAGAGGCCGGCGCCAGCGGGATCATTACTGTCGTTACTGCAACAAATTACAGCCACCCCCATAACGCATGATGCAGCGCCCGCAGCGGGCGCCTTGAAAAGTGAGGTTGGAGCGATGGTCCCCGGATCTGACCATAATCTGGCCCTCTATCGCATCGCGTCAGCGGCGCTTGCCATGCCCGCGGTCCTGTCATTAGCCAGCGACAGCGAGGACTTGGTTCGATCGAGGGGTATTAGCGAACACGGCGATCAGGAAAATAGGGCTGAGAGAAGCGTGGGAACTATCACGCACCGGATACTCGAGCGCCTGACAACGAACCCCTCGCCGTTGCCCTTTGAAGTGACTGACGAAATCCTGGCGTGGATTAGCACTAATACGCTTCAGGCCAACCTCACTCCGGCAGAGGCAGAGCATGTGCGAAGCGCATGCTCAACGTTGGTCGCCAACACACTAGGCTGCGAAATAGGACGCTGGCTATTAAGCGGACACCGCGACGCACACAGCGAGCTCCAGGTTGCACGCGTGGAAGCAGGCGAGGTTCGCCAGTATTTTATTGACCGCACGTTCTATGACGAGCACGAGGGCGTGCGGTGGATTATTGATTATAAAACCAGCAGCCCAAAACCGGATGAGGACGAGGACAGCTTTAAATCAAGGGAGTTGGTGACTTATGGTGGTCAGCTAGATACCTATGCTGACCTGCTGGAAAATTACGGCTGGGACAGACAGGTGCCAATCAGGACCGCGCTGTACTTTCCCGCAATTCAGGCACTGGCAGTACATTCATAAAAAAACCCGGCGCTGGGCCGGGTTTTTGAAGACCCTAGAAAAGAGTCAAACTTCCTTCAGTGACAGTACCAAGGCTTCCGTAAAGACCACCACCACGGTATCTCCGAGACGAACATCGTCAAGCTTGGCGAGCTCCACGCCGCCCACAGTATGCATGTAGCCGCGAGCGTCCCTGATAACGACATTACCGTTTCGATCCATCGCTTCGATAGTGCAGACGGCCCGAACGAGTCGAGCGGCTCCGGCCGCGGTTAATTCAGAGTCGCCTGCTGTGTTGCCCATTTCACCCATTACTACCCAAGGGTTGGCAGCCTCTTCCTCAGTTGGCGCTCTCACTTCGGCTTCAACGGAGGCGATATAATCGGCGATGATGGTATCGCCTACAGCGATTTTGGAGAGGTCAACGCCGTCCTCGCGGGCCGTCAAAGTAACGAAGTTACCCGCGGGGCCGCGCACCACAACCTCTCGCGTGTCCATATTAACGGCGATGACTTCGCCCTCGACCTCTGCGATTAGCGCTCTGCCGCCGGCCGCCCAGACAGTATCTGCACCACCCATTTCTGCAGCAACGGCGTGCTCACCCGACTCGTGGTGGGCCGCCAGGGCAGAAGAGGCGAAGCCCGACAAACCCAGGGACAAAGCAACAGAAAATATCGATAACAACTTCATAGCGTAGTTCCTCATGTTGCACCAATCGGGTGCAGGCCAATAATTCAGGTGGGCGAAAGATAACGCAATCGCTTGCTAACGCAAAGGCGCGAGTTTCATGCTGTCAGTAATTGCTCAACGCTAATCTATGCCTGATTTTTCCATTCGCGAACCGCGGTGAATACGGCATCATAGGTGTCGTCGTCCAGGCGGCCTCGCTCTTTCAGCGTCGCTCGCACTGCGGGGCTATCCCATCGCAGAAAAGGGTTGTATTCACACTCGGCACCCAACAGCGACGGTACCGTTGGCAGACTGTCCCGCCTTCTCTGCTCGCAGTGTTCCAGAAAAGCCTCTAATCGCTGATTGCTCGGCTCGACCAATCGTGCGAAGTGGAGGTTAGCGAGGGTGTATTCGTGCGCACAGAAAATCCGCGTCTGCGGAGGGAGCTGGCGCAGCTTTTCCAGCGACTGTCTCATTTGGGGTGGACTTCCCTCAAATACACGACCGCAACCCCCGACGAACAGCGTATCACCGCAAAAAATGACCTCCTCACTCTCTGAATAGAAGGCAATATGGTCCAGCGTATGTCCCGGAACTGCCAATACCGAAAACTCCACGCCGAGCACATTCACGTCTGCCCCCTCATGGAGTGTGTGATCGTAGGGTCCGCCCGGGCTATTTTCTGGCCCCCATGTTTCGCAACCGGTTGAATTTTTCAACTGAGCAACACCACCCGTGTGATCATAATGATGGTGTGTAATAAGGATGCCCGACAGCGTTAATTGAGACTGCTCGAGAGTCGCCAACACGGGGACGGCGTCCCCCGGATCGACCACATAGGCTTCGCGCTCGTCATGGATCAGCCAGATATAATTATCGCTGAAGGCATGGATGGGAGATATAGTCAGGGACCCCATGTAACATTCCTGATTCAATTAACGCCCGGTGGAGGCTACCTGTTAGCGATGACTGTGACCAGTCCTCATCATGAAGAATCAACGAACCATGCCGCGTTGACACGCTGGTATGCAGAGACGGCGATGGGCCAACGATTGGGCGATCAACTGAGCCACATACTCAGCCAGATGCTCGAACAGGTATTTGGCTATCAAATGCTGGTGACTGGCGCCCACACCGGCGCAGACTTTAGCCAGATGGTAAAGACTCAGCGCGTATTCAGGCTCGCGAGCAACCCTTTGGACAACCTCACGGAGCGACAAACAATAGGCATCTCGAGTGATCTCCCGTTTGCCTCCGACTCCATCGATGCGCTGATTTTGTGTCACACATTGGATACGTCTCCAGTACCCCATAGTGTTTTGCGAGAGTGTCAGCGAGTGCTGGTGCCTAACGGACACTTGTTTATCCTGAGCTTCTCTCCCTACAGCCTCTGGGGCTTAAGCAATTGGACACGCCATCTGTTTTCACGTCGCCGCCGCCGCTTGCGCGCAGTAGGTAGCCGACAGCTGAGAGACTGGCTGTCACTTCTGGACTTTTCTTATTCTGAACCAACTTTTATGGCGACGATGGCGCCGCGCGGTCGTGGCCGCCTGAGTCGATTTATCGACGAGATAGACAAATGGCTGGTTACACATAATTCACCAACCGGCGGTGCCTATCTGATTCACGCTCGCAAGCGAGTGGCGAGCTATCTTGACGCCCCCGCTACAGCGATGACTCGACCGCGATTAATCGCGATGCCCCTGGGCAAACCCGGTGGAGGCGTTGCGGTACCCCGGCAACTCCGTGCAGCGGATTCCTCTCTCATTGGGAAATCGTCGTGAAACGGGT
>VMDB01000005.1 GCA_008081075.1 Halieaceae bacterium | reverse complement strand
AATTCTAAAAAAGAACTATATATAATTAGATGCCATAAATTGCTATCTTCCATTGCCTTGACTGTAGTTATTTATAGTACCTAAATAGAACCCATAAGCAATTTTAAGATTTCGGTGAGTGTCCTTCTCCTGAGTTGAGGCGCTTCCGATAGCGGGGAGTGAAGATGGCCCAATTAGATGCAACAGAAATCGACGAGTGGACCGAATCCCTCGATGCCGTACTGAAATTTAACGGCCCTGCGGCCACAGGGCAGTTGCTGCGACATTTGTCCGAGCACGCCCAATCCTCGCGGGTACCGTTGCCCGACGCGATAACCACGCCTTTTCGCAACACCATTTCTCCTGAGGACGAGCGGCCGATGCCGGGCGATCTGTTCATGGAACGGCGAATCCGTTCATTGGTTCGCTGGAACGCAATGGCGATGGTGATGCGCGCCAATGACAATGAAGATGGTCTGGGCGGGCATATCTCCAGCTTTTCTTCTAGCGCAACGCTCTACGACGTAGGTATGAACCATTTCTTCCGAGGTACGGCCAATGGGCATCCCGGTGATCTGGTGTATTACCAGGGACACAGCGCTCCGGGCATGTATGCGCGATCGTACCTTGAAGGTGTGATCAGCGAGGCGCAGCTCGAGAATTTCAGACGTGAGGTCGGCGGCGCCGGCCTCTCCTCTTACCCCCACCCGTGGTTGATGCCCAACTATTGGCAGTTCCCGACAGTTTCCATGGGGCTGGGGCCGATTCAGGCGATCTATCAGGCGCATGTCATGAAGTATCAGAGCAAGCGCGGCTTGGTAGATCATCGCGATCGAAAGATCTGGTGCTTCCTCGGGGACGGTGAGTGCGACGAGCCCGAGTCTCTTGGCGCCATCGCGCTGGCGGGCCGCGAGCGACTGGGCAACCTACATTTTGTCGTGAACTGCAATTTGCAGCGGCTCGACGGGCCGGTACGCGGCAATGGCAAAATTATTCAGGAGCTGGAGGGTGTCTTCCGGGGTGCTGGATGGCAGGTCATTAAGGTGATCTGGGGCCGCAAGTGGGATCCGTTGCTCGAGCGTGATCACAGTGGGCGACTGCAAAAAATTATGGACGAGGTCTGTGATGGCGAGTTGCAGAACTGCAAGTTCAATGGTGGCGCTTATACCCGGGAGCACTTCTTCGGAAAGCACCCGGAGACCTTAGCGCTGGTCAAAGATCTGAGCGACGAGGACATCATGTACCTTAATCGCGGGGGGCATGATCCCTATAAAGTCTACGCGGCATACGCGGCGGCCTGCGAGGAGGTTGAAAGGCCCACCGTGATTCTTGCGATGACCGTGAAGGGCTACGGCACGAGTGAGGCCGGTGAGGCGTCAAACGAGACCCACTCTCTGAAAAAACTGGATCTCAAGAGCCTGCAGGCCTTCAGGGATCGCTTCGGTGTTCCCATTAGCGACAAGGATCTCAAGAGCGTGCCTTTTTACCGCCCACCCGAGGACAGTCCGGAGCTCCGTTATATGAGAGAACGACGGGCCGAGCTGGGAGGCAGCGTGCCGGCCCGCCGCGCGACGTCTTACTCTTTGCCAGCGCCGCCGCGGAATGTTTTTTCGAGTCAGTTGAAAAGCTCGGGTAAACGACAAATCAGTACGACCATGGCCTTTGTTCGCATCTTGTCCACGCTGCTGAAGGACAAGACCATGGGGGAGCGCGTGGTGCCGATAGTGCCAGACGAGGCGCGCACTTTTGGTATGGAGGGCATGTTCCGACAGATGGGGATCTACTCCTCAGTCGGACAGCGCTATACCCCGCACGATTCTGGGGGGATTCTGTATTACAAAGAGGCGGAAACAGGGCAAATTCTGGAAGAGGGCATTAACGAGGCGGGCGCATTCTCCGCCTGGCTTGCGGCGGCAACGTCCTACAGCGTGTCGGACTATCCGATGGTGCCCTTTTATATCTTTTACTCGATGTTTGGCTTTCAGCGGATCGGTGATTTGGCCTGGGCCGCCGGTGACTCCCAGGCGAGGGGCTTTTTGATCGGCGCGACCGCTGGGCGGACCACGCTGAACGGTGAAGGCCTGCAGCACCAAGACGGGCACAGTCATCTTCTGGCATCGACGATTCCTAACTGCATCAGCTATGACCCTGCTTACGCCTTTGAGCTGGCCGTCATTATTCAGGACGGGATGAGAAGAATGTTTGAGGACGGCGAGAACTGTTTTTATTACATCACCACGATGAACGAAAACTATGTTCATCCCGATATGCCTGAGGGTGTTGAGGAGGGCATTGTCCGCGGGCTTTATCTGTTGCGACGCACTCAGGTTTCTGGTGGAAAAATGGTTCAGCTGATGGGTGCCGGCGCCATCTTGCGCGAGGTGGAGGCTGCGGCGGAATTGCTGGAGCAGGACTTCGGCGTGGCCACCAACGTGTGGAGCCTGACCAGCGTCAATGAACTCGCCCGCGAGGGCAATGACGTGGTCCGATGGAATCGGCTCCATCCGATGGATACACCGCGCGTTCCCTACCTGACGCAGCAGCTCGCAGATGCATCGGGGCCCTTTATCGCGGCGACAGACTATCAAAAGGCACACACCGAACAGCTGCGGGAATTTATTCCGGGCGAATTCACTGTGTTGGGCACTGATGGCTTCGGCAGAAGTGATACCCGCCAGCAGCTACGGCAGCACTTTGAAGTGAGCCGGGAGCATATTGCTTTGGCGGCGCTGAAGGCGCTGGCAGACCGCGGCGAGGTCGACATTAAGACCGTGGCGCAGGCGATCAACCAATGGGGCATTGATGCCGACAAACCCAACCCCATGCGCGTGTAACGGCGATAGAAGGAATCTAGCTATGGCTGAACAGCTAATCAAAGTGCCGGATATCGGTGGTGCCGAAGGCGCTGAAGTCGTCGAGGTATTGGTTGCCGTTGGTGATGTGATTGAACTCGAGCAAAGCCTCATTGTGGTCGAGTCGGACAAGGCTTCCATGGAAATCCCTGCGTCATCGGTGGGGACCGTCACAGAATTGCGGGTGGCGGTGGGTGACGCCGTCTCTGAGGGCGATGTGATACTGGTGCTGGCTACCGAGGGTGCGGCGAGTACCCCTGCGCAGGTGGCGCCAGAGCCTGAACCCGAAACAGCGATTGAGCTACCTGAGCCCAGCGCCAGCCCAGCGCAAACAGCGAGTGCTGAGGCTACCGATATCTCCGGCCCCGCCGCGGATGAGATGACTTCTATTCCTGTCCGCATACCGGATTTGGGCAGCGATCAAGGTGCCGATCTGGTCGAGATATTGGTGCCGGTGGGTACGATGGTGGCGGAAGGGGATTCACTGGTTTTACTGGAGTCGGATAAAGCGTCGATGGAGGTCCCCGCGCCCGCGGCAGGCGTGATCAGTGAGTGGTTGGTTGCCGTGGGCGACACGGTGCAGGAGGGGGTAGTGATTGCCACCTTGCAAGTGACTGCTCCCGTGCCAAATAGCGCCCCTGAGGTGCAGGCCGATGCCCGTGTGACCGAAGCCTCTGCGACGGCCTCGGCGTCGCCTGAGCGCGCGACCCAGGATAATGCGGACACCGCAATCAGGCCCTCCGCTGCAAACCCACCTACGGAGGGTGGGGGTGCCGTCTATGCCGGTCCGGCGGTACGCAAATTGGCGCGGGAATTTGGTGTGGCACTGGAGAGAGTGAGCGGCACCGGTGCCCGGGGCCGGATCCTTAAGGAAGATTTGCAGCAGTACGTTGCTCGTGCCTTGGCGGGCCCCGAGGTTGCTGCGGGGACATCAGCGGGTCTGCCTACGGTGCCCGAGGTCGACTTTGCGCGATTCGGCCCGGTGGAGCGCACGGCCAGAGCACGCATCGACAAATTGACGGCGAGTAACATGGTGCGCTCATGGCTGAATGTTCCCCATGTGACTCAATTTGATGATGCGGACATCAGTGATTTAGAGCAGTTCCGCAAAGCGCTGAAAGCCGAGGCGGAGCAGCGCGGTCTGCGTCTATCGCCTTTGCCCTTCATCATCAAGGCGTGCGCCTTGGCGCTGGCGGATCACCCCAAACTTAAAGCCTCGTTGGCAGATGGCGGTGAGACGCTGGTGATGAAGGACTACTGCCACATCGGTATGGCGGTGGATACGCCGGGAGGTTTGGTGGTGCCAGTGATTCGGGATGTTGACAAAAAGTCGATCTGGACGCTGGCGTCAGAAATCACAGCGTTGGCGGCCAAGGCGCGTGACAAGCAACTGAAGCCAGACGAAATGCAGGGCGGCGTTTTCACTGTCAGCAGCCTCGGCGCTATTGGCGGGCGCGGATTCACCCCCATCATTAACACGCCGGAAGTCGGCATTCTGGGTGTCGGTCGAGCGGCAATCCAGCCTGTTTGGGATGGGGCGGCATTCCAGCCCCGCAGTATGCTTCCCCTTGCCCTGTCCTATGACCATCGGGTGGTCAACGGCGGAGATGGCGGGCGATTCCTGTCAGCCCTGATCGCCCTGCTGGCAGATGTCCGGCGGATGGTGATGTGACGCCGGTGCGCCTCGGATTGCAGCGACCATGGTTTGAGTCTCGCGCGACACAGAGGGTGTACTAATGGATGACTGCACCCCCGGGCAATGTACCGCCCGTCGCCTGCACCTTGGGGCGGTGGTGCTGGCCGCGGGTGCAGGCAGTCGTCTGGGCTTCAAACCCAAGGGCTTGATTTGTGTTAACGGCGAGCCGCTGCTGAGGCGTCAGCTGCGGATGCTGTCTGAGGCGGGGGCGGATGAGCTGGTGGTGGTGCTCGGTCACTACCGTGAGCACCTGATGCCGTTACTGGCGGACTATGACGTAACCGCGGTAGTGCAACCGGAGGACGCGCACTCGCAGGCGGCATCACTCAAGCTTGGGGTTGCGGCTATGTCCGAGAGCGTCGACGCCGCGCTTGTCGTCCCGGTTGATATGCCCGCTCTGGAAGTCCAGGATCTCATCGCCCTGATCGGGGCCTACAAGCATGCTGAGTCCCACATTGAATTTGTCGGCCCTCGGGTGAATGGTCAACCCGG
>VMDB01000026.1 GCA_008081075.1 Halieaceae bacterium | reverse complement strand
TGCTGACAACCGATTCCGGGCATTTGAGCAAACAGCCTTGGTGCCCGGTGGCGAGGAACTAGGTACTGAGAGTGACCCCAAAGAGATAGCGCTGTCCCCGGGTGCTATAAGTCTCGCCAATAGAATCAGTAAAAATCTGAGGCGCCTGCGTCCTTGGGTCAAGCGCGACGATATTTATTGTTATCGGGTGTATGACAGAGATATTCCGGAATATTCGGTGGCCATCGATTGGTACGAGGGTCACTTGCATGTCGCTGAATATCAGGCACCAAAGGCGATTCCCGAAGACAAGGCGGCAGCGCATCTGCAGGAAGTGCTCGACGCTGTTCAAATTGTTTTCGATATCGCAGATCGATCCAGCATCGCGGTCAAGACTCGAAGTCGACAGCGGGGCAAGGAGCAGTATCAGCGACTCAGCTCTGACGAAAACCGAATTGTAGTTAGGGAGGGTAGGGCAAGGCTATTCGTCAATCTCCACGATTATCTGGATACGGGACTATTTTTAGATCATCGACCGTTGCGCCATTGGCTTGGCGCGCAAAGTCAAAGCAGGCATTTCCTTAATCTTTTCAGCTACACCGGTGTTGCAACCCTACATGCGGCGCTGGGCGGCGCCACCACGAGCACCAGTGTGGACTCGTCGGCCACCTATCTGGAATGGTTCCGCGCTAATCTCGCGCTGAACGGATTGTCGGAGCGACAGCACCGCAGCGTGCGAGCAGACGTTCGCGCTTGGCTACAACAAGACCAACGGATGTATGACGTGATTATGCTTGACCCGCCCTCATTCTCGAATTCAAAGGGGCAGGCGGACTTTGATATCCAGGCTGACCATGGCAGCTTGATCGCATTAGCCATGGCGAGGCTCAATCCGCGAGGCGGCGTAATGTATTTTTCTACGAACCGACGGAAATTTGAGCTTGACCCAGCGGTGCAGGCCGAATGGGTGGTCGAAGACGTAACGACTGCCTCAATTCCGCCAGATTTTTTGCGCTCAACCAAAATCCATTATTGCTGGCGAATTAAGCATCCGCCAGCCTGACGCAGAGAGGATGACGGTTCGCCATCCTCGCAGCGCAAGCGTTGTCCACCGGTTTATCCAGACCGCGATTTGAGCGGCATCGGTGATATACTCCGCGCCTTTTTAAATGCCGGTGCGCGCTCACGCGGGGATATCGGCGCGAACCGGAAAGAAGCCATGGCGCAAACTTTGTATGACAAACTCTGGGATGCTCATCTCGTAGAGCAGCGCGATGACGGCACGTCATTGATCTACATAGACAGGCATTTGATCCATGAGGTGACCTCGGCGCAGGCATTTGAGGGTTTGTCTCTCGCGGGCAGAGCGCCCTGGCGAAAAAGCGCCAATCTGGCGGTGCCGGATCATAATGTTTCGACACTGCAAACTGAGCGTGCCGGCGGTCTTGCCGCATTGCCCGACCCTGTTTCACGCATTCAGCTGCAGACGCTGGACGATAACTGCGAAACGTTTGGTATTGCTGAGATTCCTTTGAGTGATATTCGCCAAGGCATTGTGCATGTCATCGGGCCTGAGCAGGGTGCCGTGCTGCCCGGTATGACGGTGGTTTGCGGTGATTCCCACACATCAACTCATGGGGCCCTCGGTGCGCTCGCCCATGGTATTGGGACTTCAGAAGTGGAGCATGTCCTTGCCACTCAATGCCTCATTCAGAAAAAAATGAAAAACTTCAAAGTCGAGGTCAGCGGTCGTCTTGAGGCGGGGGTTTCAGCCAAGGACCTCGCGCTGGCAATTATCGGCCGTATCGGCACGGCGGGTGGCACCGGATATGCATTGGAGTTCACTGGCGATGCAGTCAAGGCGTTGACCATGGAAGGACGCATGACCCTGTGCAATATGGCCATAGAGGCGGGTGCGCGCTGTGGTTTGGTCGCGGTTGACGAGGTCACGCTTGAATACGCACGCGGCAAGCCACTGGCTCCCAAGGAATCACAGTGGGCTGCGGCTGAGGCGTGGTGGAGAACACTGCGAAGTGACGACGGTGCGCACTTTGATCGAGCGATTGAAATAGAGGGTAGCGCCGTTAAAGCGCAAGTCAGCTGGGGTACCTCTCCCGAGATGGTGGCATCGGTCGATGGGCATGTCCCTCGCCTTTCAGAAATGCCAGATGAGACCGCTAGACAGGGGCTTAAACGGGCGCTGGATTACATGGGCTTGGATGAAGGGATGCCAATAACGGATATCCAGCCCGACGCTATCTTTATCGGGTCTTGCACTAATTCACGCATAGAGGACTTGCGAGAGGCCGCCGCCGTTCTGAAGGGGCGACGCGTATCGTCTCGTATCAAAAAAGCATTGGTTGTTCCCGGTTCGGGCGTTGTTAAAGCGCAGGCGGAAGCGGAAGGCTTGGACCAGATCTTTTTGGATGCGGGTATGGAGTGGCGAGAGCCGGGCTGTTCTATGTGTCTAGCGATGAACGCTGATCGGCTAAACCCCGGCGAGCGCTGTGCGAGTACCTCCAACCGAAATTTTGAGGGCCGGCAGGGCAGCGGCGGTAGAACGCACCTGGTGAGTCCGGCAATGGCCGCGGCGGCCGCAGTGATGGGCCGGTTTGCGTCTGTCGACGCGGTAGGCGCCGTGTCGCCAGTCACGGCTGGAGGAGAGTAATGCAGGCATTTACCCAGCATGATGGTTTGGTGGCACCTATGGACCGAGCCAACGTCGACACCGATTTGATGATACCCAAGCAGTTTTTGAAGTCGATCAAGCGGTCAGGCTTTGGGCCGAATCTGTTCGATGAGCTGCGCTATCTCGATGAAGGCGTACCGGACGCGGATAACAGCTCGCGGCCGCTCAACCCTGACTTTCCGCTCAATTTTCCCCGCTACCAGAACGCGTCGATTTTACTGGCGAGAGAAAATTTTGGCTGTGGTTCCAGTCGTGAGCACGCCGCCTGGGCGCTCGCTGATGATGGTTTTTGCTGCGTGATCGCGCCCAGTTTTGCAGACATTTTTCGCTCGAATGCGTTTAAAAACGGGATATTACCGATTGAGTTCAGCTCGGAGCAGATGGATGTGCTGTTCGCCATGATGTACGAGACGGAGGGCTTTCGCCTCGCAGTTGATCTTGTGGCTCAGGTGGTGACCTTACCCAACGGCGATGCTTGGTCCTTTGAGGTTGACGCCTTTCGCAGAGACTGCCTGTTGCAAGGGCTCGACGATGTTGGCATCACCTTACAGAGCACCGAGGCGATTCGTGCCTTCGAAGAAATTCATGCGAGGCGCTTCCCCTGGTTGTTTGAGGATCTCGTGTTGTGACCCAGCAGATTTTGTTACTGCCGGGTGATGGTATTGGGCCTGAGGTTGTCGCGCAGGCGCGTCGCGTTCTGGAAAAGGTGAAGGCCCAACACACGCTTGATTTCAGCTTTGATGAGGCGCTCATCGGCGGCGCCGCGATCAATGACGAAGGTGCTGCCTACCCAGATAGTACGCAAATGCGAGCTCGTGAAGCCGACGCTATTTTGCTGGGAGCGGTGGGAGGGCCCCAATGGGATAGTTTGCCCGCTCCGGAGCGCCCTGAGCGGGGGCTGCTCGCCATCAGGTCCGACCTGGATCTATTCTGCAACTTAAGGCCCGCGATGCTTTTCCCAGAGCTTGCACAAGCGTCTAGCTTACGCCCCGATCTGGTGGCAGGTCTCGATATCCTGATTGTTCGTGAGCTTACGGGGGGGATTTATTTCGGAGAACCCCGAGGTATCTATACGCGTGAGGATGGTGTTCGTGAAGGGGTGAATACCGACCGTTACGACGAAGATGAAATCCGGCGCATAGGCCGCTTGGCCTTCGAGGCGGCCATGAAGCGTAATGGGCGGCTTTGCTCTGTTGACAAGGCCAACGTGCTCGAGGTGACGATGCTGTGGCGTGAGATTCTAGAAAGCTTGCGGCCGGAATATCCTGCGGTGGAGCTGAGCCACCTGTATGTTGATAACGCGGCGATGCAACTGGTGCGGGCGCCGAAGCAGTTCGATGTGATGGTAACGGGTAATCTTTTCGGTGATGTTTTGTCCGACATCGCCGCCATGCTCACAGGCTCCATTGGTATGTTGCCCTCGGCTTCGCTGAATGCTGAATCCCGGGGCCTCTACGAGCCCGTGCATGGATCGGCGCCCGATATTGCCGGGCAAAATTTAGCCAACCCGCTGGCAACGATATTATCCGCAGCCATGATGTGTCGGTATTCACTGCAGTTGAATTTGGTCGCCGATTGCATTGAACGCGCGGTTGCCTCGGTGATCACTCAGGGGTTGCGGACGCCTGATATTGCTGCCGACAGCGGGTCGGCAGAGGGGATAACGATTGTGGGAACTACCGAGATGGGTGATGCGGTTATCTCGGCTTTAGACAGTCAGTGATGAGCGGGAGCGTATGAAAGCGGTAAATGTCGCGGTTGTCGGCGCCACGGGTGCAGTGGGCGAGGCAATGATAGAAATTCTCGAATCTCGAGAGTTTCCAGTGGATCAGTTGTTCCCATTGGCCTCGAGCCGCTCTGCGGGGAAATCGGTGCAATTCAGGGGCAAGCGGCATACCGTTCAGGACCTCAGCCAGTTTGATTTTTCCCAGACGCCGATTGCGTTGTTTTCAGCAGGCGGCGACGTGAGCGCACAATATGCGCCTATCGCTGCTGAGCAGGGTTGTATCGTCATCGACAATACATCGCATTTTCGGCGAGACGAGGATATCCCTTTGGTCATCCCCGAAGTGAATCCAGAAGCGATTGCTCAGTACCGCAATCGCAACATTATCGCCAACCCCAATTGTTCCACCATTGGCATGCTGGTGGCGCTGAAGCCAATTTATGATGCTGTGGGTATCCAACGCATTAACGTCGCGACATATCAAGCGGTGAGTGGTACAGGAAAAGAGGCGATCGAGGAGCTTGCCGGGCAGACTGCGCGGCTCCTCAATGGCAAGGAAGCCCAGCCCGAGGTGTATCCACGCCAGATCGCCTTCAACGTGATTCCGCATATCGATAGCTTCCAGGATAACGGCT
>VMDB01000036.1 GCA_008081075.1 Halieaceae bacterium | reverse complement strand
ACGGGAAGTGCCATGTCCCGCGAAGAAGTGGCTGCTTTTGTGCTGCACTACCAGCGACTGACTGAGCATGCTCTGGCGACTTTGCCCCAGCGCGCCAATGCCACCTGGGAGTTGGCACATGATCGCACCGTGGTGCGGATGGATCTGATGGCGGTGTCCCCATGAGCGCTGCCGTCATTTACACCGATCTCGATGGAACCCTGCTTGATCACTACACCTATTCTGCCGAGGCTGCACGCGCCACCTTGGCAACACTCAGGGGACTGGGTGTCCCCGTGATTCCCTGCACGAGTAAAACCGCGGCAGAGACTCGGGTGATCGCTGCGCAACTGGGGTTGGACGGCCCGATGATTGTGGAGAACGGCGCCGCAATCTGGGTACCCGACCATTGGGGTTTAACGCGCACTGAGGCCGGTATCAGCGATGGTGAGATGTGGTGTCATGGGTTTGGTATTCCCCGAGCCGTGATTCGCCGGCAGTTGGCAATACTCAGTATCGAATGGGGCAACCGTTACCAATCGCTCTGCGATTTATCAGACAAACAGGTCATGTCGGTTACCGGTCTCGATGCCGCCAGTGCCCGTCTTGCCAAAGAGAGGCACTTTTGCGAGACCCTCGTTTGGCTGGGGACGCCGGCTGATCGCATTGCGTTTGCTGACCAGGTAAAGACGCTGGATCTGCGATGTGTGCAGGGAGGACGTTTCGTTCATGTGCTCTCCTCCGGCGGAAAGGCAGAAGCGGTGAGTTGGTTGCATCGAAAAATTTGCGCGGAGCGGCCCGGTTTCGAGGCGGCGCTCAGTATTTCGGCAGGTGATGCAGAGAACGACGTTGAAATGTTGCAGGTGACGGATCTGGCCTTGCTTGTGAGATCCCCCGTGGGTGACCCCCCCCCACTCAAGCGAGCAGGCGGCCTCGTGATTAGCGATGAGTTCGGCCCCGCTGGTTGGTCGGAGGGTATCGAGATTTTGTTGGACCGAGTAGAAGAGGAGAGAGCGAGTGGCCGATTTTTACCAAAACGGCACGATCACAACGCTGCATAATCTGGGCGAGCGATCCACCGAGGACCTTGAGAAAGACCTGATGTCTTTCAGCGAGCGCAGGGCACTTGGACTGATACTTCCCTCACTGTACTCCGAGATACAAACGCCCGCGCTGCCGGCAATCATCCGCGAGCTACAGTCAGTGCCCTATCTTTCGCAGATTGTCATTGGTCTCGATCGTGCGTCCGAATCCGAGTACCAGCACGCACTGGAATTTTTCTCTTCGCTGCCCCAGCACCATCGGGTGCTGTGGAATGATGGGCCACGCCTGAAGGCCATTGATGAGCGTCTGCAGGCGGCGGGTCTGGCGCCCAAGGAGTTGGGCAAAGGTCGCAACGTTTGGTACTGCATGGGTTACGTGCTCGCGACCGGCCGCGCCGAAGCAATAGCGTTACATGACTGTGACATCCTGACCTACGATCGCAGTCTTTTGGCGCGGCTTATATATCCGGTGGCGCATCCCATTTTCGGATATGAATTTTGTAAGGGCTACTATCCCCGGGTATCGGATAACAAGATTAACGGGCGGGTATGCCGACTGCTGGTAACCCCCATGATTCGCGCATTGAAACGCATTGTGGGGGACTCGCCTTATCTCGATTACTTGGATAGCTACCGCTACATTCTGGCAGGAGAGTTCGCTTTCCGAAAACGCTTGCTGGGGGATCTCCGCATTCCAACGGACTGGGGGTTGGAAATTGGCGTGGTGTCCGAGGTGTACCGAAGCAACAGCAACAAACAGATTTGTCAGGTAGACATCGCAGATAACTATGATCACAAACATCAGGATCTCTCGCTGTCTGATCAGACGGCAGGCTTATCGCGTATGTCACTCGATATCGCCCGCTCGCTTTATCGCAAGCTGGCCATTCAGGGGACTGTATTCAGTCCAGAGATGTTTCGCACGCTCAAGGCCACCTACTACCGCATGGCACTGGATCTGATAGAGACCTACCGTAACGACGCCATCATGAATGGGCTTACCTTTGATATTCACCGGGAAGAGGAGGCCATCGAGGTGTTCGCCGAAAACATACTCGCGGCGGGCAACCAGTTTCTTGAACGCTCAACCGAGGCGCCCTTTATTCCTACCTGGAATCGGGTTTTCAGCGCCATTCCCACCATCTTTGACGAACTGGTCGAGGCAGTCGAGGCTGATCACGCAGAGTTCGCACCTGGCTATCCCATACCCAAGTCAGCCAGTGCATGAGCCACTCGATTGAGCAACGATTGCTGCGGCATCTGGAGGCAATCTACGGCCACGGCGACTGTCAGTTAGACCTCAAAGAATGGACTGGCCTACTGTGCGACGCAGCGCGGCTACGCACTGATCAGCAGGCGCCAGAACCGCATCGCAATCTCTGGAACGAGACCGATATCGGGGTCATTGCCTATGGTGACTCGATCATTGATGAGAGCGAGTCTCCGCTTAAGACGCTCCACGGATTTTTGACGCGAGAATTAGGCGCTGCGGTTTCATGGGTGCATGTGCTCCCCTTCCATCCGTGGACGTCGGACGATGGTTTTTCAGTGCTTGATTACTCCAGCGTCAATGAAGCGCTTGGGAGTTGGTCGGACATTACACAATTGGGTATCGACTACCGGCTGATGGCTGATCTGGTGCTCAATCATTGCTCCAGTCGGTCCGCCTGGTTTGAAAATTTCCGGCAGGGGCTCGACCCGGGCAGCGATTATTTTTTTGTCCCCGACGAAGAGTTTGATACGTCTCAGGTTGTGAGGCCACGCACCTCTCCACTTCTAACCCCTGTGGTAACCGCGCGTGGTGAGCAATCGGTGTGGTGCACCTTTAGCCCTGATCAGGTGGATTTTAACTTTGCGAACCCTGCGGTCGTGGTGGAGTTTGTGGGCATCATCAGAGCATTGCTCGACGCCGGAGTGCGGGTATTTCGCATGGATGCTGTGGCGTTTCTTTGGAAGAAAAGTGGCACGACGTGCATCAATCTGCCCCAGACCCATGAGCTGATCCGTTTATTTCGTCTGCTTATCGAATCTGCACAGCCCGATGCGATCGTGATCACAGAGACCAATGTACCTAACCGGGAAAACTTGTCTTACTTCGGTAACGCTAACGAGGCGCACGGCATATACAATTTTTCGCTGCCACCGCTGTTGGTGTATGCCTTGGTCACCGGTAATAGCCGCCACCTTTCTACCTGGATGATGAGCATGCCGCCGGCGCAAGACGGTACCTTTTACTTTAACTTCATTGCCTCTCACGATGGCATTGGATTGCGGCCAGTAGAGGGTCTGCTGGCGCAGGAGGAAGTGGATCTGCTGTTGGCGACCATGGAAGGTTTTGGTGGTCGGGTGTCTTGGCGTGAAGCGGCGGGTGAAACCGCCAAGCCCTACGAAATCAACATCGCATTATTTGATGCATTGCAGGGTACGGTTGAGGGGCCTGACGAGTGGGGTTTGCAGCGATTTCTTTGCGCCCACGCCATCATGCTCGGCCTGGAAGGCGTACCGGCGTTTTACATTCACTCTTTACTGGGAACCCGTAACGATATCGAGCGGCTTGAGCACACCAGCCAGAATCGGTCTATCAACCGTCATCAGTGGCCCCTGCAGCGCCTCATGTCAGTACTCGAGGACTCGTCTTCGTCCCATCATCAGGTGTTTCAGGCGCTGAAAAAACTGATTGTGTTGCGCAAGCAGCAGCCTGCGTTCCACCCCAACGCAACGCAGTTTACGTTGCACCTTGGAGACGCGCTCTTCGGGTTTTGGCGCCAATCGCTGGACCGGCGCCAGAGCCTGTTTTGTATCCACAATGTTTCCTGTGTTGAGCAACGTCTGCCACTCAGCAGTCTCAATCTGTTGGTCAATCAACACTGGCGAGAGTTAATTACGGATCAGCCCATAGAGGAAAGCCTGTCGGAGTGGCGCCTCGAGCCCTATCAAACGTTATGGATTACCAACCTTTGAGGCATCTGCAGAAGCCGTGCTTTTGGACACGCGGACAAGCTGACTGACGCTTTGTGCGGTCCGCGAAGTCAAGCGATGGCCGACCAGTGCGTGCTGAAGTTCTTGAATCTGCCTCAATAAACATGTCAGCCTCCGGCTATGAAACAGCTGGCTAAAACATCGACGACGACTGGCGCGGGCTCACATCGGTGGTTGAGTGCCTGTTTATTTCTGATCACGACTTCCGCCTGGGGATGGTCCGATCATGCGAGCCTTGCGTGGCCTTTATTGCGAGGGCAGTCTGAGCTCACCTCCCGAAGTGTGCCAGCGGAATCGCTAGCGCAGTTTTTGCTCGCAGAACAGGCGGCCATTGCTCAGACGCTGGATGAGGTCGAGGCCTGGTCCGTGCGCAATATTGAGCACTATCCACCGACTCCTGCGCCGCTCTCTTGGCAAAACAATACTGGCGACATCCAAGCGCGCTTCCTCGCGGCTACTCGCGTGAACCCGAGACTGTCTTATTCGCTCTACGTGGGGCCTTCCCCTGAGCGGACCGCGCCCATGGGGGACGCCTTGCCATGGTCCGCGCTGAGCTTCTTGGGAGGCGGAGACGCGCAGCAGGCGTCCCGTTACTGGGCAGTGGAAGAGGGGGCGCCTGTATCCATTGCCGAAGTGTTGGCCACCGCCAGTGATGAGCCCGATTTAGGCATGGATATTGGGCTCTTTGAGGACAATGGCACGGCCTTCGGGCAGCAATACGGCTTTGGTGTACAACCCTTCGGTAACCCCAACCTAGACTATGGATCTCAAGCGCCCTTTCACATGGGTTTTTATCATCTCGACTGGCTCACGCGTTTGGCACAACCTGATTTGCTGAGGACTTATCCCCTCTGGCGAATTGCGCTTTATGGGGAGTTAGCCGATGTGGCATTTCGCACCGGACACCCGTATTGGGGGTGGCGTTTTCTAGGATGGGGATTGCATTACGTGGGTGATCTCACCCAGCCCTATCATGCCGTCCCCTTACCGGGTGTCGGCACGATGGAGGCGTTATGGTCGGTCGTACAGGGAAAAACCACAGAGCTGGTGCAATTGGTATCAAATCGTCACGGGGTCATTGAGTCTTATCAATATCAGCGCCTGACCGCGGC
>VMDB01000222.1 GCA_008081075.1 Halieaceae bacterium | reverse complement strand
AAGGCCGGCGTGATGGCGACATTTCACAGAGAGAGAAGCGACATGCATGTTGGTATTTTGCGGACGGACACTGTGCGCCCCGAATGGGTATCAACCCACGGCGAGTACCCGGATATGTTCGAACGGTTGTTATCCGAGGAGGCAACCGATCTGAGATTTACGACCTGGAATGTGGAGATAGGAGAGCTACCCCTCACGGTGGAGGCCGCGGATGCCTATCTCATCACCGGCAGCAAAAGTAGCGTTTACGACGATAAAGCCTGGATCCGTGCGTTGGAGGAGTTTGTTCGTGCATTGCACGCTAACCGGCACAAACTGATCGGCATTTGTTTCGGGCATCAGCTGGTGGCGCAGGCGCTGGGCGGCACGGTCGCAAAGTCACCCAAGGGGTGGGGCGTGGGCATCAATTGTTACGAGATCGACCGATCGGCGCTCGATCTCGCAGATGGTGGAGAGGTCTGTTTGATTGCGTCCCATCAGGATCAAGTGGTCGCGTTGCCGCCCGGTGCGCGACAGATTGCCCGCAACGACCACTGTGAGTTCGCGGGCATGGCGATAGGGGATCACATTCTCACGTTTCAGGGGCATCCCGAATTCACCCCCGCGTATTCTCGGGAGATTATGCACTTTCGTCGCGAAATGATCGGCGAGTCGCGGGTGGTTGACGGCTTGCAAAGCCTTGAGGACCGCCAGCACGAAGGAGCCAGAGTCGCCCGCTGGATGCTGCAATTTATGCGTCGGCAGTAGTCCTACCAGTTACCCGTATTGGGCATCGATGCCCAGGGTTCCTGAGTGGGTAGCGCCTCGCCCGCCTGCAGCAGCTCAATCGAAATGCCGTCAGGTGATTTGATAAAAGCCATCCGTCCGTCGCGCGGTGGCCGGTTCAGGGTCACCCCTTTATCGAGAAGGTGCTGACATGTCGCATAAATATCGTCGACCTGATACGCCAGATGCCCAAAGTTACGGCCGCCGTCATACTGCTCAGGGTCCCAATTGTAGGTGATCTCAACGAGGGGTGCCTGACGCGCCTTGGCGGCTTCGAGGTCCTCGGGTGCGCTGAGAAACACCAACGTAAATCGACCCGCTTCATTGTCGTAACGATAGGCTTCGACCAACCCGAGCTTATCGACAAAAAAGTCGAGGGTGTCATCGAGATTGGCAGCGCGGATCATCGTGTGCAGGTAGCGCATGGTGGACTCCGGCGTCTCTTTAGCGACCATTCTAGGCCAACCGGGCACCCGGGCGCGAAGTCTGCGATACACTTCGCCCCCTTTTTATCGTTTGCATGCAGTGGAAGTCAGGATTTATGTGGTTTCGAGCCCTTCGCCCCTACCGTTTACCCAATCGCCTTGGTATCGATGCGCAAGAGCTGGAGCGCAGACTGCAGTCGCGCACGTTCAGTCCTTGCTCGCCGGCGCAGGCCTCTAGTCTGGGTTGGGTGCCTGCCCTAAGTGACGATGCTTCTGCGCTGGTGCATGCCGCAGGGCCTTATTGGATGGTTCGCCTAAAGCGCGAAGAAAAGCTATTGCCTGCCACAGTGGTCAGGGAGCAAGCGAATGAACGTTGCGCGCAAATCGCCAAAGCGCAGGGCCGCAAGGTGAGTCGGCGCGAGCGGCTCGCGGTGGCCGATGAGGTTACGCAGGATTTATTGCCGCGCGCCTTTTCGCGCTCAACGACAATCCGGGCGGTTATTGCTGATGCGGCAGGCTGGATCTGGATAGACAACGCCAGCGCGGGTCGTTGTGAAGAAGTGCTGAATCACCTGCGCGAGGCGCTGGGGAACTTGCCAGCTGTGCTGCCCGATACCCAGAAAGCACCGGCTCACGTTATGACGCAGTGGATGCTCAACGGTGCCGTCCCTGAGGAGATCGCGCTGGCGGAAGAGGCAGATTTTGCGGATCAGCGCGAGGCGGGTAGCTCAGTCAAGGTGCGGGGGGTGCCCTTGGACAGTGAAGAAGTGCTCGCCCATCTGTCCACGGGGCATCAGGTCTCTCGCCTGGCACTCGAGTGGGGAAACCGTGTGGCAGCTGTTGTTGATAAAGATCTCACGTTGCGACGTCTGAAATTCAGCGATGCGATCCGAGAAGCCAACGACGAGCTCGTTGAGGACCCGCTGGCCCGAGCCGACGCGGATTTCCTCATCATGTGTGAAATTCTGAGTGGACTCCAAGCTGCCCTGCTCTCTGCGTTTGGAGGCGTTGCTGAATGAGCGAGGTGGCACCCGGTCGATACCGTCATTACAAGGGGGGCGAGTACACGGTGCTGGGTGTTGCGCGACACTCGGAGACCGAGGAGTTGGTGGTGGTGTACCGCCCCGATTATGGTGAGGGCGGCTTGTGGGTCAGGCCTCTGGCCATGTTCACCGAGACCGTAGAGACTGAGCAGGGCCCTGTGTGCCGCTTTTCCCCGTTGCTACCTCGGTCTGGCGGGAACTAGTTTTCTGTGCCCCATGTTCGACTCATCTCGATGTAGAGATAAGACGCGGTCCAGGTAATCAGCACAAATCCTGTGAGTGCCTCCATGCCCGCGAGTAGGCGCATGGGGCCGTGCGCGACGATATCGCCAAACCCAACCGTGGTGAAGGCGGCGTAGGAGAAGTAGAGATAATCCGCAGCGGATCCCTCAAAATTGCCTTCCAGAAATCCGAATCCGGAATGTGCAGAGATCCGGTATGCCCCTGCAAAAATAGCGATCTCAACCGAGTGGGCAATAAGCGACATCACCACGCCAAAGAGCAGCCGGAACCGCGGATAGCGCCCGATTAATCGGACCCCACCATTAAGCCGCCTGAGTACAGCGTAATGCACTACGGTGGCCAATATAACGGCGAGACAAATCACGCCCAGGTTCCCCATGTTCTCCCAAAAGGTGTGGTCTTGCATGACGTCCTCCCTCGCATCTGACGTTACGTGATTATTTCTGAACGGTCCATCTGCTGCGTGCTGTGATGTCTGTGGGCCTGCTGGGAGCACATTGCGACGGAGTGTCCGCTTGGTCTAAGGTCATGGCTTTAGAAGAGGAGAACAGAGGATGTTGGGATACCCGTTTGTGAGAGTAGTCATTGTTGCTGTGGCCCTGTTAGCCAATGCTGCGCAGGGCCAGAGCTTGCCCGCCGGCCCCACGGCTTTTGTATTAATTGGGCGTTTGCATGCGTTACCTGGCGAGGCAGCGAATGTCATCGCCCTCTCCGCAGCAGTGGACCAAAAAGTCGAGGTGGGTGAGCCAGGCATGCTATTGCATACGTTTGACGCCGACCCCAATGATCCCCTGGGTTTTGTGTGGACTGAGGTCTACGAGAATAGTGACGCCTTGGTCTTTCACCTCGATAACGCGGATCTTGCGGCCTACTTGGAGGCGGTGTCACCCTTACTCGATGGGTTTACGGTGGAGTTGTATGGCGCCGTCTCACCAGAGGCGGTTGCGCGCCTCAGCGAGACGGGAACCCCGGTGACGCATTACCCCAACGTATTAGGTTATGTGCGCGATCTGACACCGTAACTGTCGCAATCGGCGCAGATCGGTACAGGAGGGCTCGACGGTGATGGAAGAAGACGCGGCACGCCCGCCCGAGAATCAGTGGGACCTCGGTGCACTGATGCACGCTGCGGCGGGCATATCGGCCATCGTACTCGGCGGATTGATGTACAGCCGGATGTGGGCGCGGGATCTTTTCAGCGTGCTTATGGTCGTCTCTGCAGTGAGTGCGATTTATTTTTCCTGGCGGCACGATGCCTGGGTCAGGGGGCATTGGTTGGCGATGTTGCCGGTTATCGGCATTGCTCTTGGATACGGCGGATGGCCCCCCGGCTTCACGCTGGCTTATGTTGCACTATGGCTTGCGTTTATTCACTTCGTCATACGCGGCATACAGTCCCGGCAGTCATCGGACTCCCCCTAGCAAGAAAGGGGAAGAGCAACATCCAGTGCAAAAGAGGAGCGTCCCATGAGTACTACCGTAAAGGCTTTTTACCGAGCTGTTCAGGAAGGCGACGTGGCCGCATTAGAAGGCCTCATTGATGATGGGTTCTGTTTAATCTGCCCAACCCGGGATCACGTGTTATCTGGGGTTTACGAGGGGAAAGCGCGCTTTTTTAACGACGTGCTGCCGCGGGTATTTGGCTGTGTGAACCCCGAAGAAATCGCTTTTTGTCAGGCGCATCAGATTGTGGTGGAAGCCGGAGAAGTCGTTGTTGCCATGGCCCAGAACGCCGGTTTGGCCAAGTCGGGGGAGCGTTACGATCAAATTTACCTGCACGTATTTAAGGTTCGCGCGGGAAAAATTGTTGCACTTATCGAGGGCTTTGATACGGCGCTGGCGAATCGCGCGTTGTGGCAAAGTGGTGATCCGCTGGTCCCGGATCATTTGCCCGCGCTCTCTAATCTCGCCCAGTTCCAACAGGCATGATGCGATGCCAAGCCGTGCTCCAGACCTAGAATGCTGCGGGATATCTGCCTGACAAAATCAACAAGAACCTGTGTAGCAGGATTGAGCGACTGAAAGCCCCCATCAGGGGGCGCGCAATTCCTCCAGGCGCATGCTGAGCCACTGGGCAGCGGGGACCTGGCCGCCGTCGCAAATCATCCAATAGGTCTCGCCGGTCCATGAGCTCTTGGTTGCCAAGCGCTCGATAAACGCCTCGGCAGAATCGGCGTAGCGCTTGCCGCGGGTGTATTTGAGTTCAAGATGCTCGGCGGCAGTGGCAGCCGAGTACCGTTTGCCGTTGCGATCAAATTCACAGTGACTATCAGCGACAGCCTGAATTAACCACCGTATCTCGGTTTCGGCAGCGGTTTCTGTCTGCACTGTGGTGGCGTTTGACGCCGCGAACAAGACCAGGATTGGCAAAGCGCGGATCACGTGTCTGTTTGCTCTAAAGTGGCAAACAGCGGGTTGTGGTCAGAGGTGCTGACTGGCCTCGCCTCTGTTGAACGCCAAGTTAAGCCCCGGACATAGAGGTGATCCAGCGGGTTGCCAAAAGTGGTAGTGCGATGGTCGGGGGAGAATGGCACGGGGGTCAGCTGCAGCTCAGCGGCGAGCTGCTCAACCGCGCGCAGGCGCCGCTCGCTCCACGTATTGAAATCACCGCCCAATATGATTGGCCCCGGATGCGGTCGCATAAGCGCAGCGATCGCTTCAAGCTGGGCTGAATAG
>VMDB01000001.1 GCA_008081075.1 Halieaceae bacterium | reverse complement strand
TTTGGCCGCTTCGCAGCGCAAGCGCAGATTGAGATTGTTTATGCCTATTTCAGCAACGGCGACGAGGAGGCTGCCCGTGCCGCGGCGGATCGCTTCATCAGACTGCATCCTGAGAATGAGAACATCGACTACGCCTATTACATGAAAGGACTGGCGTCCTTCAACGATCGCAGCGGCATCCTTAGCCGCCTGATTCCTGTGGATTACACCAAACGCGATCCGGGTCTGGCTCAGGAATCGTTCAATGACTTTGCTCAATTGCTGGCGCTCTATCCAGACAGCGCCTATGCTGCAGACGCTCGAGCCCGGATGGTTTATCTCCGGAACAACCTGGCAGCCTATGAGATACACGTGGCCAACTACTATCTGGATCGCCGGGCGTATATTGCGGCATTGCGACGAGGTCAATATGTCGTTGAAAACTTCCAGGGCACGCCGGCAGTGGCGGACGGCGTGGCCATCATGGTGGAATCCTATCTCAGACTGGGACTGAATGAACTGGCAGACACCTCTTTGGCACTGCTGAAAGAAAACTATCCAGATCATATTTCTATTGATGACGATGGTGATTTTCGGGTCAGGACAGAAATTACCGACCCTTCATTGCTATATACGGTCAGTTTCGGACTGCTCGGAGACAATCGCGGAGACCCTCCGCTTGCCCCGACCCAGCGTCCAGGGACCTCGGGCAGCCAGCAAATCATCAATTCCCAGCGAAATCAGCAATCAAGCGGGCGTTCATTTCTGAGCATCATCACCTTCGGACTGCTCAACTGAGACGACGGTATTTTTCTGCCTGAAGCCCAAAGCCAAGAACTTCGGGATCACTTTAGTTGAGAGATCAACCATCTCAAACAGGAGCAGAGAATGCAGCGGACGGCGGAACTTGAGATCCGAAAACCTCAGCGCCGGATAAGTCAGAATATGTGCTAATTCCAATCCTCCGATCCGGATTAAAGCGCGATATAGCTTTTACCGGCGATTACTCACCAAGCGACCAACCATTAGTGATCGGGTAGCGCCTGTCGCGACCGAATCCACGCTTAGTCAGTCTCACCCCGATCGGCCCCTGACGGCGCTTGTACTCGTTCAGGTCAACCAATCGCAACACCCGCTTCACATCTGCCTCCAGAAATCCTTTCTCCAGAATTGACTCAAAGCTCAAGTCCTGCTCAACGTACAGCTCGAGGATCGCATCCAGGGTATCGTAATCCGGCAGACTGTCTTGGTCCAGCTGCCCCGGCGCGAGTTCTGCTGATGGCGGTCTGTTGATCACCTCAATGGGAATTGCTTCGCAATCCGCTTTCTGCGCGTTTCTGTACCTGGCCAGTTTATAGACCAATGTTTTTGAGACATCTTTCAAAACATCAAAGCCACCTGCCATGTCCCCGTAGAGAGTCGAGTACCCGACAGCAATTTCGCTCTTGTTGCCTGTCGTTAAAACCAGTAAGCCCTTTTTGTTCGAAATTGCCATCAGCAGGACACCCCGCGCGCGCGCCTGTATATTCTGCTCTGTGACATCAACAGCCAGACCCTGGAATTCCTGATCCAGCGCGTCGAGAAAACTCGCGTAAATTTCATTAATAGCAATAACCTGATAGTCCACACCGAGAGTTCTGGCTTGACGCTCAGCACAGTCCACGCTGAGTTCTGAAGTATAGGCAAAGGGCATCATGACGGCTTCGACACGAGCAGCGCCCAGTGCGTCCACCGCGATAGCCAAACTCAAGGCTGAGTCAATTCCACCGGACAGCCCTAGAACCACTCCGGAAAATCGATTCTTGGTCACATAGTCGCGCAATCCTAGAACAAGTGTTTCATAGACCTGAGCTTCGAGACTGAGGCTTGGCGAAAGCTGTTGCACAGCGATCTGACATGCCCCGGCAGTGTCGATTTGGACTTCAAGTGGGAACAAACCTTCGACGAATTGTGGCACTTGGCAGGCCAGTTGACCCTCGCTGGCCGCCATGGATCCTCCGTCAAACACGAGCTCGTCCTGGCCGCCCAGTAAATTGACATACACAACCGGAAAACCCTCTTCCGTGCTGCGCTTGCAGACCAGGTCTTGTCTTTCCTCAAGCTTCGCAGTGTGGAAAGGTGACGCATTGATATTGACTAGCATCTGTGCGCCAGCGTTTTTAGCCTGACGAGCGGGCTCATCTTCCCAGAGATCTTCACAAATGGTGAAAGCAATTCGCGTGCCTTTCAGGTCAAGCGTACAGGCGCGATCACCCGCAGCAAAATATCTTCGCTCATCAAAAACCTGATAGTTTGGCAGACACTGCTTGCGATATTCAGCGACTATCTCACCCTGCTTAGCAACCAGCAGCGAATTATAGACTGCCCCGCCGGCGCTCTCCGGAAAGCCAATGACCAGAATCGGATCGATACTTTCCTGAAGAATATGCTGCAGGGCCTTTTCCACTCTGAGTTTAAGGCTAGGTCGCAGTAGCAAATCCTCTGGCGGATAACCGGTCAAAGCCAGCTCCGGAAAAACCACCACGTCAGCCGCAAAGTCGACTGCAGCCCGTTTGGCAGCGCCGATGATGCGTGCAGTATTGCCATCTATATCCCCAACCAGCAAATTCAATTGGGCCATGACTATATTCAGCTTTTCTGACATGGGTTGCCTATATGAAGTCTCTTTTCCTGCTGTGTCGGAATGTTCGAGCAATTCACTTACTCGTAACAATGGGAGCCGGTACCTGTTTTTGGGCAGACCGGGCGATATCAAACGAGGCAAGACATTGTACGTTAAATCCTAGACGCGAGTTTTAATTTCGACAAACTAGGCCAAAACTAACTCTCTTAGCCACTTACATAGACCAAGATAATGACCGAAACGTACTAGCGCGAGTAAAGGGAGCGACCAATACTGAGGAAAATTTCTCGCTCTCTCAACATTCATAGACGATTGAAATCGAAGCGACTCAGCAAGCGTAAGTAGAAACTCGCTGGAATAAAACCGCCGCAGCGAAAAAACCGGGCATGTCTTTTCGATCGCTTCGTTACCGGCTCAAGAAGCTTGGGCTTGAATAGCCTGCGATGACTCTCTCGGGTCCGTTCCGGGGCGGTAAGGCTGCGGATCAACGAAAGGCCGCTGATTAATGATCAGTTCAGACAGCAGGCGTGCAGAAGCCGGCGCCAACACAAGCCCATTCCGAAATTGGCCAGCATTCACGAACAGATTTTCATGCGGCTCTACCAAGCCGATCACTGGCAGGCCACCTGCCCTCCCGGGCCTCAACCCTGACCATTGCCGAACCGGCTCATATCGCGCTAAATCAGGCAGAATACCTACGGCAGCATCTTGCAGTATTTTCCTGCCTTCCTCTGTCAATGATTTGTCAAAATCGGCGTATTCTAAGGTGCTACCCACTAGCAGATACCCATCTCTGCGGGGTATCAGATACTTTCCCTTGTGGAGCACCATCGAATCAATCAACGGTTCAGTTAATCGGTACTGCAGCATTTGTCCTTTCACCGGCGCCACGCCAGATTCAACTTGCAGAGAACACAGCAATTGTTGGGTCCAGGCACCCGCAGTCAGGACAAAAGCCCCCGCCTGCATACTCTGACTCTCTCCAGAACCAGCTCCCTTTGTATACGCGGCGACAATTCTGTTATCTGCCTTCTCGAATCCGGTAACGCACGTATGTGTCTGCAGCCCAAATGACGGCGACTGCTTGAGACTGGCAATCAGGGCCTTGCACAGTCGGGGATTGCGCACATGTCCCAAGTAAGGCATCCACAAACCCTCGCCAAAGCCCGCCGCCAGATTTTGCTCTGCCTCATAGATTCGGCCGGCTCCCCAGACTTCCATTGTCTTGCCTTCGGATACCGCCCAAGACACGGCGTCTGACTGATCAGGAGCATCAAGCATAAGCAGCCCACACGGCTCAAATTCGGCATCGACACCGGTTTCGGCGAGCAACTCACGCACTAGCTGCGGATAATATTCCTGAGCCCAGCTGGCCAGCGCAGTAACTGCCGGTGAATACCGCCAGGGATACAGCGGTGACACAATCCCGCCCCCCGCCCAGGAGGACTCGCGTGCCACCTCTCCCTGATCAATAAGCATGACCGAGGCGCCAAGCGCCAACAGATTGCGAGACACCAGCAGCCCGTTAATACCCGCGCCCACCACAAGAAAGTCAGGAATCTGTTTCAAATTTTGCCCTTTTTCCTCGTCCACCCCTAAAGTATGGTCGCAGAAACTCATCCTTACCAGTAATCCAACCCGCGTTGCAATCCCCGCAGAGGGCGACTCAAAGCTTAGCCAATACTCACCGCTTTGGCAGTGCCATCAGGTATAATCCGGACTGATCCGCTAACAAACCAGCCAGTGGCGGCCACCGGGCCGTCTGATCATTGTAGAGCCCCACTCTGGATATCGACCTCACAATTTTTCAAATCTCCGCGCTTTGCCTGGTGGGTTTCATTGCGGGCGGAATCAATACTATGGCCGGCGGCGGTTCAAATCTGAGCCTACCCATGTTGATGATCATGGGGCTGCCCGCCGATGTCGCCAATGCTACCAACCGAGTCGCCGTGTTAATGCAGTGCCTGGTCGGCGTCGCCGGTTTTGACCAAAACCAGATGCTGGATCGACCAGCAGTCCGCCCAATTCTGGCGCCAACCCTCGCGGGAGGTGCTGCGGGGGCTCTGGGTGCGGCACTCATGCCGAATCTCTATCTGAAACCACTTCTGCTGCTTACGCTGTTAGGAATGTCGCTGCTGATTCTGCTGCGTCCGGGCATCATTGCCCCGCCCTCCAATACCCCCACTCTGTCTCCCAATGAGGAACGCCGGGCCTGGTGGGGGCTGTTTGCAGCTGGGTTATACGGTGGGTTCGTTCAGGCTGGTGTCGGGTTTATCCTGCTCGCCGCTCTTGCCGGCGGCCTCCGTTATGACCTGGTACGGGCGAATGCACTCAAAATGGTTTGCACGCTGGCTTTTACTCTGGTGTCACTCGCTATCTTTCTGATCTTTGACCTTATCGAATGGATACCCGGCCTGATCCTCGCGGGCGGCAACATGGCCGGCGCCTACCTGATGGTTAAAATCGCCGTACGCAGTTCTCAGAGCACGCTCAAATGGGCACTCTTTACCATGACGCTCATCGCGGTGGGCGCAGGCTTTACACTCGGCGAATAAAAC
>VMDB01000104.1 GCA_008081075.1 Halieaceae bacterium | reverse complement strand
TACAAGTGGCCGACGTTATGTTCGGCGGGGTATTTGGCGCCAATCTCATCCAACAGCCCCATCATGCGCGCCTTAACAGCTTCGGGGTCTACACCCGCCTTAACAACGAAATCCCAATGGAATACGTGACACATAAAGTGCCCGCCCCGGTAGGGTGCCGCGCATTGTTCAAGCAGATCCTCGGGTAGGAACTCATACCACTTGGCATAATTACGCGGCAGCGCGACGTCAAAGGTCACCATGCCATTGGTGTCCTTGTCGTGGATGAGGTTGTAGCGCGCAGGCGAGCCGCCGGCGACCAGTCGGTGCAACAGCGCGGCGTCTCCTTCCTTGGGCGAGCATTCGAAGAAAGCAGCCGATTTGCCTTGTCGCGTTACGTCATGGAGCACCTGTCTTATTTCGGCAATAGCTGCATCGGCACCGATCACTATCAGGTGGTGCTCGTAGGCCGCTCGGTATTCACGCATTCGCTTGGGGAGGTGGTCGGGCCAGAGTTGCGCCAACCGCTGCAAAAGATGATCGGCAGGACGGTTAGGGAGCCACGGAACCTTGGCAAGCCAGCGATCGAGGGTCGCCTTGATGCGATAGAGTCTGGGTAAAAAGCTCGTCCCCAAGTACTTGATGAACAGAAACGTATCCTTGCAGTAGCGATCCGCACCATCGAACCAGCTCTGGTGCATGTATTCGGTCATTTCCGGGAGCTCAGTGCACTCAGACAACAACCGTCGGCGGATCTCATTAAGATCCTCGGGGTCGTTGGTGCCCAAATAAAAAACCTGCTCCGCCTTGGGTTTGTCAAAGGTATCAACCCGCACCGCAAACACCGCCAACTTACCCGCACTACCGCTGGCCTCATGAAGCCGCCGCTGATCTGAATTAAATCGTGCAGGCGTCGACGCTTCTATGTCGCGCACACGTTGGTGATACTCAGGGTCGGAGGCCAGACCCGCATCGATCGATACAGACTCGAGATCGAAGTGACCTGAATCAAGGTTGCCCAATATTTCTTCAGGGCTCTCGCCCAAATCAATACCGAGGTGATTCACCAGCTCGAGCTCGCCGTGCTCTGACAGCCGAGCAAACAGGGCGAGTTCGGTGTAAGCCGGTCCGCGCTTGACGAGGCTGCCGCCCGAGTTATTACAAATGCCCCCCACTACCGAGGCGCCAATACAGGATGACCCAATTACCGAGTGCGGATTCTTGCCAAAAGGGGCGAGCATTTCCTCTAATCGGTACAGCGTGCCGCCGGCAAATACCAACGCCTGTTGTGCATCACAGAGCGGGATACAGGTGTCCAGCTTAAGCGTACTGATGATGACGATCTCCCGATCGTAATTATCGCCATCGGGGGTGGAGCCGCCGGTTACGCCGGTGTTGGCGGCCTGACAAATGACAATGCAGTCTGCTGCGATACTAGCTTTAAGGACATGCCAAAAATCGAGCAGAGACGAGGGCTCGAATACCGCCAGCGCTGACCCGCTACCAAAACGAATACCCGTCGTAAAACGCTTGATATGGTGCGGCTCGCGAATGACGCGTGTCTTCGGCACCAGCGCGGTGAGTTCTTCGATCCAGCGAGTATCCATGGCTCGTAGCTTATCTCGATTGACCTAAGGTGCGCGCAATGAAAAGTGCCCCGTCAGCTGCGGGGCACGATGGAATCTATTGGATCCCCCAAGCGATGCCGCGCCGCAATAACTCGTAATACGCGGGCACCTCCCAGCTACCGCGCTCGAGCACGGGGTACTCCTCAACCAATGGCTGCATGTCATAGGTAGAACGGCAATGTCCAAGGGTCAGATATAGCACCGAACCTTGCCCATAAGGCCGCAAGTAGAAAACGGCATGCTCATCGTCGCCTGTCTCCCAATCACCGTCCTGGAATGCTTCGACCGTGCCAGACCATTTGGTGTGCAACAGCATTTCGTTCTCGCCGTGATACTCCGACAGATAGAGTTCGTCAGTGGTATCAAAAGGCTCAATGCCCTGCACAAGCGGATGGTCCGGCTTGGTCACCTCGACCCGATAGGGCTCAATCGGCGGGTGCGCGAGGAACTGGCTACCCAGCACCTCCATGAAGTCTTTGTTGTCTCGCGGTGCACGTAGCAAAGGGGGGTCGTGACTCAACCACTCGAGCACGGAGTTGGTGGCATGCAGTGCAAACCATTTCCCGCCCTCTTCGACATAAGATTTGAGCCGCGCCTGCCCGGCCATATCCGGGACTTCGTCACAGGTGTAGGTCACCAGCAAATCTGCTTGGCACATGGCCTCAACGTCGCTGTAGTCATTGGCCACTTTAACCCTGACGACATCGTGCTCTGCCAACAGCTTGAGCAGTTCCAGTCGCGCGAAGTCGAAATCGTGATACTTCCCACCACAGACCAGATACACATCCTTTCGCTTACCTGCCATCAGTATTCCTCTCTTATTCTTGGGTGAGCGGTCTAATCAGCCAGCACCGGCTAAGACAACTCGCAATTATGTGCGTCGTACAGCCTCTCCGATAACCCTACGGCTGCTCTTTAATTCACTCGGCCTGTTGGGCGGCCATCGCCGCCATGACAGACGCCTCGATCTCCGAGGGCAGCGGATTGCGCCTGAGCGTCAGGCCACCATTAACCTGCAGGTTCTGACCCGTCATATAGCACTCGTCACTGCCGAGGAAAACCGCCGCTGCAGCAATGTCCTCGGAGGTATTGAGCCTACCCAGCGGATAATTTTTCAAAAAGGCATCGAGCAATCCAGGCGTCTCCAAATGCGGTGCAGCCATCGGTGATGCGGTGAGTCCTGGGGAAATCGAGTTCACACGAATACCTTTGGCGCCATATTCATCGGCAACGCCACGCACCACGTGATCGATGCCCGCTTTGGTGCCTATGTAGGCGTGATGGTTGCCCACCAGTATCGTCGCCGTTGCAGAAGAAATCTGGATGATAGATGAGGGGTTGGACATCACACCTACCAACACCTGCATAAACTGATAAGGCCCCTTGAATTGAAGATCCATCATCAGATTCAGATCCTCTTCGGTGGTCTCCTCAAATTGGGCCAGTAACCCGAGGCCGGTCGCGTTGACCGCAATGTCAATCTTGCCGTGGGCATCCATAATCGCGCCGATGGACGACTTGATGTCTGCCATCTTGGTGATATCGCAGGTGACCGCCATGCCTCCGATTTCGCCCGCCAGCCACTCCAGCTCATCGGCATGTCTGCCGCCCACTGCAACCGTGGCGCCCTCTTCCGCGAAGCGTCGCGCGATCACTTGGCCCATGTTGCCGCGCCCCGCCGCACCCAATACATAAGCCACTTTGCCTGCTAATCGTCCCATGATCGTACCTCATTAATTATTGGAATCTTGGAGCGTCGATACTACTAGAATGATCGCCGATGGGGGGATTTTCTCTGCGCATCACAAGGGGCATCGTCCGCCGATCGAGCGCCATCGCTCGCTGACGGTTGACTGGTGCTGCTTGCATCACCGCGCTATGGTCGCGCCATGACCGAGCTCCCCGTGCTTTACTCATTTAGACGCTGCCCCTACGCCATGCGCGCCAGAATGGCGCTGGCGGCGGCCGGCATACCGGTGAGGCTCCGCGAGGTCTTACTCAAGGGTAAACCGCCAGCATTATTCGAAGCGTCAGCAAAAGCCACCGTGCCGGTACTCGTGCTGGGGGATGGGACGGTGCTGGAAGAAAGTCTGGAGATCATGGAATGGGCGCTCGAGCAAAATGATCCGCTCCATTGGGCAGTCAATCCAATCGCTTCTTCTGACTGGATCGCCAGTTGCGACGGCGAGTTCAAGTACTGGCTGGACCGCTACAAATATGCAGACCGATACCCTGAACACACGGCAGAGCAGTATCGCGACTCAGCGGAGTCCTTTATTCAGCGCCTCGAATCCACGCTGACAACGTTTGCGTGGGTCGCAGGATCACAACCCACGATCGCCGACATTGCTCTATTTCCCTTCGTGAGGCAATTTGCCGCCGTGGATGCTGCTTGGTGGCAGGCAACGTCCTACGCCAAGACCCGCCGCTGGCTCGATCACTGGGTCGATAGCGATTTGTTTACCGTCGTGATGCAAAAATATCCCCGCTGGCATGCCAACATGCCCGAGGCGATATTTCCGCCGCCGAGCACCGAGGAGAGTTGACGCGGTTGGAAGCCAGTGGGGCGCAATGCATGGCGCAATCACGCCCGAGGCAGCAATCGGCTAAAACTGCCTAGGCCATTCGCGGCATGCCGCTCGCGGCCTCTGCGCGAACCCGGTTCATGATCTGCTGGATCTCCGTGACCCCCTCAATGAGTGGTGCGAGCCGGACGGTCTTGGTTCGATAGTTCAGCACCGCGGGCACCACGGGGACTTTGGCCGCCGCTGCAATGCGGGCAAAACCATCTTTCCATTCATTCACCGGACGACGCGTACCAGAGGGGGTGATACCCAGAATCAACTTTGATTTTTCCTGAAACTGGCGCGTGACATCGGTTATCAGGCCGTTTTGTTGCGATCGATCTACTGGGATTCCACCGAGCGCGCGGATGATGTTGCCCAGCGGGTACCAGAACACCGTGTGTTTGATGAGGAACGACGCCTTCATGCCCGTTGCCCAAAGAAACGCAATGGTGAGGAAGAAATCGATATTGGAGCTGTGGGGCACCAGTGCCACGATCGCCTTGCCGCGGTTGGGGAACTCACCTTCAACGCGCCAACCAGAAACACGAAAAATAGCCCTGCCAAGCTGCCGGGTAAGGAAGTTCCCGCCCTTGGGCAGTCTGTCGCCGAGCACTTGCCACTTCACAGCGCGTTTGTCATCCCAAAAACACGTCTCACAATCCTTACTGTAGCCGACAGATGCACTGACGTCAGCACTCAAAAAGGGGTGACAAGACGTGCAGTATGTGTAAGCCAAAAAACTCTTGGTGCCGGCCTCCAAATCCATAACACCCTCTCGGTGGCGAGATGTTTGCGTCGGAGAAGAGAGGGTTGCCTAACCGAGCCGCGGCGGGAAGAATCAACGCATGGAGCAACGACATTCAAACGGCAACGCGCATATCTCTGCGGGATCACCTCATTGGGTAATCGCCGCATGAATATTTTGCTCATTAGGCTAATGGGCTTGGGTGATGTGGCGTCGATTTTGGGGCCCGCCGTCCGAATCTAGAAACAGCGT
>VMDB01000063.1 GCA_008081075.1 Halieaceae bacterium | reverse complement strand
CGGTTGTATTCCCCTCGCGCAAAAAGACGCGCCGGCGCGTCCGGCAGAACCCAGCCATCGATAATGGGACCATTGGGATTGCCTTCTGAAGACGCTGTAGCAGTAATCTCTTCTGGCGACAATTCTCGCATGGCTGCCAGTGCTGCCGATCCCGAATCCTTGATACCCAGCGCCTCCAAGAACCTGACTCCTCTCGCGTGAGCGGAATCCGCCCCGCCCTCAAGGCCCCGCTCCAGACGCACACACCCGCCGGAAGGGGACTGGCCAATAACCCGATGAATCAGCCCAGTCGTCAGCGGAGACGCCATCAGCAGACAGACATCCTCACCGCCGGCGGACTGGCCGAATATGGTGACTCTTGTAGGATCTCCGCCAAAGCGCGCAATATTCTTCTGCACCCATTGTAGTGCCGCCACCTGATCCAGCAGCCCGTAGTTGCCGGAAGCGGCCTGCTCCGACTCTGCCGTCAACGCTGGATGTGCGAGAAATCCGAGCGGCCCGAGTCGATAATTTGCTGTCACAACCACTGCGCCCCGTGCTGCCAGATTGGACCCGTCAAAGATTTGCGCTCCCCCATGTCCGGCCGTGTTGCTGCCTCCATGAAACCAGACCATTACCGGCAGTCCTGCACTGTCATCGACAGCAGCGGTGAACACGTTGAGCGTCAGACAGTCTTCTGACCGATCCAGATTGCCACGAGCGTAGACACTGTTGTCTGAATTTCGCGCCTGCCAGCAAGCCGGGCCGGAGCGCTCGGCCAGTCGGACACCGGAGAAAGTGACCGGCGGTTCCGGCGGCTTCCAGCGCAAATCCCCGGTCGGTGGCGCGGCAAAAGCCAATCCTCTGAAAACCGAAACGTCACTGACGACCGGTGACGGTAGGCCCTGATATTTTCCTGATGCCGTATCAACTTCGAGAATTTGCGCTGCGCTCACCTGCCATCCCAGTACAGCCAGTACAGAGAGAAGCGCCAAGACGAACTGTTTTATCATGAAGGTGTCCTTTTAGTTATTATCTGGAGCGGGTTCAGTAAAGCAGATTTGGCGCCGGCGCGATACCTCTGCGCGCATCTGATCTGTGTTTCTCTGCTACCCGGATATGAGACAACCTGCAGCCTGCTCCACTGCTGCGGGGTTGACTGCCTCATCTATTTCGTTACTTACGCCGCTGATGGGGTCGCGTTACCTAAGCGGGCAACAGCAGATACTTCATGGCGACAACCCTGGGTGCTCCACGCATCGCGCTGCATGGCCTTCAGAAGCTACCGCTTGCTTCCCAGTTAATGCTAATCTTCGTCCATGATTATAGATATCCACACCCACGCCTACACCCGCCGCTGGCTCGAGATTCTCACGCAAAATGGCGGCGACTATCACCTGAAAACCCGCCCGGACGGCCACCAGGAGATATTCCGCAAAGAAACCCCGGTCGCCTTCCCGCAACCCGGTCACTTTGACTATGACTTGCGGATAAAAGCCATGGACGAAAACGGAATCGACATGAATATCGTGTCGCTTACCTGCCCCAATGTGTACTGGGGTTCAGAAGAGATCAGCTGCATGGCTGCCAGGGAATCTAACGATACCATGGCCGAGGCACAAAGCACTTTCCCGGAGCGCATCCGCTGGTTTACCTCTCTGCCGTGGCAGTATCCGGAGAAAGCCGTAGAGGAGCTTGAGCGGAGCTGTAGGCATGGCGCAGTCGGGGTGATGGTGCTGGCCAATATCGATGGAAAAAGTCTCAACGATGAATTTTTCGCGCCAATCTGGCAGGCGATTGATGAACGAAAGCTACCGGTGCTGCTGCATCCGACCGATCCGCCCGGCGCCATGGTGATGGATATGGGTGAATTTGACCTGAGCTGGTCAGTGGGATTCATGTTCGACACGACTCTGGCCGTCACGCGTATGATATTTGACGGCTTTTTTGATCTGTATCCCAACCTGAAACTCATTGCCTCCCACGGCGGAGCAGCCCTACCTTATCTCGTGGGGCGTTTTGAAAAAGGTGATGAGGTGGAACTGCCCCAGCGCAGAAAAATGCAGCGTAAACCAACGGATTATCTGCGCCACATTTACTACGACTGCATTACCTATGACCCGAGGTCCCTGCAGTATCTGATTTCAATCGTCGGCAGTGACCGCGTGATGTTCGGCACGGACTGGCCGCATCAGGTATACGATATCGAAGGAGCTAAAAAGAACACGAAGCAGTTATCACACGACGACTGCAGGGCCATTCGCCATCTCAACGCGGAGCGAGTTTTCGGCCTGTGATTCATTCAGTAGGGACCGTTGAGTGGCGCATGGCTGCAGCCAACTTTTCGGAATAATGATAAGAAAAAACCAATAGGAGCAGTCGATTTGGCTGAGTCCGGTGTCAAATTTTCTTCACGCTGGGGGTTCATGCTCGCTGCCATGGGCAGCGCCGTGGGTCTTGGCAACATCTGGCGCTTTACTTTTATGGCCGGTGAGAACGGCGGTGGCGCGTTCATTTTCTTTTACTTTCTGTTCATCATTCTGCTTGGAATACCGTGCGTAATAGCCATGATTACGATTGGCCGTCGCGGGGGCAGATCACCGGCCGGCAGCACCGAAGCCCTGGCCAGGGCAGAAGGCGCCAGTGCGAACTGGAAATACCTCGGCTGGATCGCCATAAGCATTGCATTTCTCGCATTAACCTTCTTCAGCGTGGTTGCGGGTTGGGTGCTGGCCTACCTGCCAATCTCTCTCTCAGGCGCCTTTGCAGGCATCAGCGCCGAAGGCTCTGTTGCACTTTTCAATGAGGTGCAGGCTTCCGTCTGGGGCATGACTTTCTGGCACGGTGTTTTCATGGCATTAACCATGTGGGTAGTGGCGCGTGGCGTTCAGAATGGCGTGGAAAAGACCGTCAAAATCATGATGCCGGCACTGTTTGTTATTCTGCTGACGCTTGTGTTGTACGCCGCTGTGGCCGGCGATTTCCGGGCGGCACTGACATTCATGTTCGTGCCTGACTTCAGCAGAGTCAGTAATGATGTCGTGCTGTTAGCCCTGGGACAGGCCTTTTTCTCACTGAGCGTAGGTGGCGGCGGCATCCTCAACTACGGCAGCTATCTGGACAAACAGGCTTCCATACCCAGGTCCGCTTTCGCAATCGCGGGCGCCAACGTTTCTGTCGATATGCTCGCCGGACTGGCCATTTTTCCGATTGTGTTCGCCTTTGCGCTGGAGCCGGCCGCTGGGCCCGGTCTTTTGTTTGTGACCCTGCCGGTGGCGCTGGGCCAAATGCCGGGCGGACTGATTGTGGGCACCCTGTTTTTGCTGCTTGTTTTATTTGCCGCTCTCAGCACATCAATTTCCATGCTCGAATCTACCGTGTCACGCCTGGTTGAGAAGCCCGGAGCCAGTCGACTTCGGATGACGCTGTACGCAGGAGGTCTGGCCTGGTTTATCGGACTGGGGTCAGTTTTCTCGCACAACATCTGGGCAGATTTTTTACCCCTGAATTTCATCCCTATGTTTGAAGGGGCAACCATCTTTCGCATCATTGATTATTTCGTGGTCAACAACCTGATTCTGACCAGCGCATTCTTCATTACGATCTTCGCGGGATGGGTGATGTCCAGAGAGGCCACCCGTGACGAACTCGGCCTGGGCGAGTCTCTGGGTTATAAGCTCTGGCTCACAGTGATGCGTTTTGTGGCACCCATGGGTATTTTTCTGGTTGCCGCCGGAACGATCCTGAGCTATTGAATCGGAGAACGGCTAGGGCTGAGTCGGCGGACGCTCAAACCGCAGAATGGCACCGAATTGCTCATCAGCCAGAGCATAAAGATAGCCATCAGGCCCTTGCTTGACTGCGGTGATCCGCGCGCCCAGATCTCTCAGCAGGCTTTCTCTTCGTATTTCCTGACCCCGGGAATTAAACACGATCCGCTCGACGTGCCCCGTCCCCGGAATGCGACCTTGCAGCATCGCCCCCACAAACAGATCGCCCTGCCATGATTCGATTTTATCCCCTGTGTAGAAAGCCAGACCCGCCGGCGCAATGGACGGCCACCAGAGGATCTCCGGCTGGACAACGTCGCCCTGCCACTGCCTGTCGCTTACCCAGTCGCCACGATACTGCCTGCTGTAGGAAACCCCCGGCCAACCGTAGTTGGCACCGGGCCGGATAATATTGACTTCATCACCGCCCTGAGGACCGTTTTCAGAAGCCCACAGCTCCCCCGTTTGCGGGTGGAAATCCATGCCGATCTGATTGCGGTGCCCGACAGAATACACTTCAGGGAGGAATTCACCCGATTCCAGAAACGGATTATCTGCCGCTGGCGCTCCATTGCTGTCCAGGCGCAGCAGTTTGCCATAGTGGACCGACGGATCCTGCGCATAATCCCCCAAGCCCATGTACATATAGGCACCCCCAATCGACATCAGAAGGTGTCCGTCCGGTGCAAACAGCAACTTGGCGGCAGCGATACCGCGATCCAGTCCTTCTGCAACGAAGACTTCCTCAACATTGACCAGCTGGTCACCGTCCAGAGTTCCTCTGGCCAGCGCCACGGTCTGTTCGGGCTCGCCGTCAACTTCGATGGGCTTGGTGTAACTGAGAAACACCAGCGCGTCATTATCTGGATGCAGAGCAACCGACATGAGTCCCGCCCGAAAGACCTCCGAGTAGACATCCGGTACGCCGGAGACAGCACCGGGCAGCAAGACTCCCTCGCGGATGATTCTGAGTTGTCCCGTATAGCGCTCGGTCACCAGTATGTCGCCGTTGGCGCGGAAAGCGAGATCAAACGGATTCGCCAGACCCTGCGCGAAGGGCACCACGAGAATCTCACCCGCGTCAGCGGTGTGAATCAGGCGCGGCTGTGCGAATTCGGACTCGAAGTCTCTCTCAGATTGACCGTAAACAGCCGATGGAACCATGGCCATCAGGAGTGTAAGGATGATTCGGAAACCAGCGGGGTCCAGCGCTTTTATTGGCATGTGAGTCCACCTCTTAATGGCTTGAAGAGCTTGAGATAGCATAAACCTCTGCCCTGCGCAGTGCCACACCGGTGAATCACATTGTCAGCACCTTCGAATTCTGAGATAAAGATCGTTTTGCAGGCACTTTGAATGACTGCCATTGGATGACGGCCCACTGATCTGATGGCTCATTTAGTGAGATTCCAATGATTGAAAGCCCATT
>VMDB01000053.1 GCA_008081075.1 Halieaceae bacterium | reverse complement strand
CCCAGCCCGAAGAATCGGACCCAGGCTTCCCGATGGCACCCACAATGGTGGGCCGCGCGTGCGGAGTCGAAGGTATTCGCCCCGGCACTTATTGCGAACCACGTATGACGACTGTTGGATCTCAGGACACCACAGGACCCATGACGCGGGATGAGCTGCAGGATCTCGCCTGCCTCGGATTCTCCGCAGATTTGACCATGCAATCGTTCTGTCATACCGCGGCATACCCCAAGCCAGTCGATATCGAGACGCAACACACTCTGCCCGATTTCATCATGACCAGAGGTGGGGTCTCCTTGCGCCCGGGCGATGGGATTATTCATAGCTGGCTGAATCGTATGCTATTACCCGACACGGTCGGCACTGGCGGCGACTCCCATACTCGCTTTCCCATTGGTATATCTTTTCCAGCGGGTTCAGGCCTCGTCGCCTTTGCTGCCGCCACCGGGGTCATGCCGCTCGACATGCCAGAATCGGTACTAGTGCGTTTTTCAGGAGACATGCAACCGGGTGTGACGCTGAGAGACCTCGTCCACGCAATACCCTACTACGCCATTCAACAGGGACTGCTCACCGTTGAGAAAAAAGGCAAGAAAAACATATTCTCAGGAAGAATTCTTGAGATCGAAGGTCTGGAGTCACTGACCGTTGAGCAGGCCTTCGAGCTTTCTGATGCTTCGGCGGAACGCTCTGCGGCGGGCTGTACCATTAAGTTGGGCGAGAACACCATAGCGGATTACCTGCGCTCAAATGTTGTACTGCTGCGATCAATGATCGCTGAGGGCTACGGCGACCCCAGAACGCTGGAGCGTCGCGCTCGCAGTATGGAAGCGTGGCTGGATCAACCCGAGCTAATGCAGGCGGATGATAACGCTGAATATGCTGCGGTCATCGACATCAACCTAAACGAAATCAACCAACCCATTGTCTGCGCACCCAATGACCCTGATGACGCTCGCCTGCTATCCGATGTGCAGGGCGACAAGGTCGACGAAGTATTTATCGGCAGTTGCATGACCAATATCGGGCATTTCAGGGCTGCTGGCCAGCTACTGGAGGCACACGGGGCTCCTGTATCGACACGTATGTGGATCTGCCCACCGACACGCATGGATGAGCACCAGTTAATGGAAGAAGGCTACTACGCCATTTTTGGCAAGGCGGGAGCTCGAACGGAAATGCCCGGCTGCTCGCTCTGCATGGGCAATCAGGCGCGCGTTGCACCGCGGTCAACGGTGCTTTCGACTTCTACACGCAACTTTCCCAATCGGCTGGGAGAAGGTGCCAATGTGTACCTAACATCGGCGGAACTGGCGGCCGTGGGAGCACTGCTTGGCAAACTGCCTACACCCGAGGAGTATCTCGAGTACGCGCAAAAAATCGACTCGATGGCCGAGGAAATCTACCGTTACATGAACTTTGATCAGGTGGTGTCGTTTCAGGAACTGGCGAAAGACGGGGCAAGAATCGCCGCCACGATTATCGATCAGGTCGCTTAACTGGCCTGGCTCGATAGGTGATCGGGTGCTACCCGGAAGATAGCGCCCGAAAGCCTCGGTCACAGTCCGCCTGTAGGTCTTCCAGATCCTCCAGCCCGACGGCAATACGAATCAAGCCATCGCTGATACCTGCATCTGTGCGTTGCGCCTGAGACAGTCTGCCGTGAGTGGTAGACGCGGGGTGCACAATCGTTGATTTCACGTCACCCAGATTTGCAGTCAACGACATCAGCTCGGTGTGATTGATAAAACGGAAAGCGGCCTCCCTACCCCCCTCGACCTCAAAAGCGAGCACTCCACCATACCCACTCTGCTGGCGTGTGGCCAAACTGTGCCCGGGGTGTCCGGGCAAACCGCAGTAGTGCACGCTGTTCACCTCGGGTCGGGTCAGTAACCACTCTGCGAGGGCCTGAGCATTGGCGCAATGGGCCCGCATTCGAATATCGAGGGTTTCCAGGCCCTTCAACATCACCCACGCGTTGAAAGCACTCATCGTCGGACCGCAGGATCGGTTGAACGCAACAATGGGCTCAATCAGCGATTTGTTCCCGACAACCGCCCCGCCGAGAACCCGCCCCTGCCCATCAAGATACTTGGTTGCTGAGTGGGTAACCAAATCCGCACCCAGAGACAGCGGCGCCTGCAAAACGGGTGTGCAAAAGCAATTGTCGACTGCTAGCATCGCGCCCAGCTCTCGGCTTAAGGTCGCCATTGCCGATATATCCGCAATCGCATTCATGGGATTAGACGGGGTTTCCAGAAACATTAAGCGCGTCGCCCCCGTAGCCGCCGCGCGCCATGAATCGACGTCATTCAGCGGAACAAAAGTAATTTCGACGCCAAATTTTTTCAGCGTGTTTTCAAACAGACCAATAGTGGCGCCAAACACGTCGCGCGAACATAAAACGTGGTCTCCCGCTTTTAAGTGCGCCATACAGACGGCCAAAATAGCCGACATTCCAGAGGCGGTAGCAGCAGCGCTCTCTGCATGCTCCAAAGCTGCCAACCGCTCTTCAAAACTGCGCACCGTCGGATTGGTATATCGTGAATAAACATTGCCTGAAATGTCGCCCGAAAACTTGGCGGCGGCATCCTCCGCAGATTCAAAAACGAAGCTGGAAGAAGTGAATATGGGCTCCGCGTGCTCCCCCTCCGGAGACCGGCTAATACCCGCCCTGATCGCGCGGGTCCTTAACCCGGCATCCTTCAGCCAATCGCCACTGTCTTGCGTCATACCGCTCCCACCCCAAGCCACACAGCGCACAAATCAACCATCATTGTGTAAACCCACTACCGCGCCGTCACTGATACCGAGGCTACTTGATTTTCCTTTGGCTCCATCAGCCCGCGCGGCCTCGACCGCACGAAGATAATTTTCGTCGATATTGCCCGCCAAATACTTCCCGTCAAAAACGGAAGATTCAAAGCCATCGACTTCGGGATTGCCCTCGCGGGAGCATTCAATCAAATCGTCTAAATCCTGATAAATAAGCCAATCCGCGCCAATCTCCTCTCTAATCTCTTCAACCGATCGCCCGTGGGCAATCAATTCATTAGCAGCTGGCATGTCGATGCCATACACATTGGGGTACCGAACGGGCGGAGCCGCAGAGGCAAAATAGACCCGGTTAGCGCCGGCGTCTCGCGCCATCTGAATAATCTGTCCGCACGTGGTGCCGCGCACAATTGAGTCGTCGACCAGCAGGACCGTCTTGTCCTGGAATTCAAGGGGAACGGGATTCAACTTCTGCCGCACCGATTTTTTCCGCTCGCTTTGCCCTGGCATGATGAAGGTTCGACCGATATAACGGTTTTTCATGAATCCCTCTCGGAACTTCACACCCAATTCATAGGCAAGCGATTGCCCCGCCACGCGGCTCGTATCCGGGATGGGGATAACAACGTCGATATCGTGATCTGCTCTCTCACGAAGAATCTTCTTCGCCAAGGCTGCACCTTGACGCATTCGAGTTTTGTAGACAGAAATACTGTCCATCAAAGAGTCAGGACGAGCAAAATAGACGTGCTCGAAAATGCAGGGCATGAGTTTGGGTTGATCCGCACACTGCTTTCTATGCAACTCTCCATTCTGCGTGACGCAGATAGCCTCACCGGGCAATACATCACCCAGCAACTCATAGCCCGCGACGTCCAACGCGACGCTTTCAGAGGCAACCATGTATTCTGGACGTCCGTCGCTGCTATCTCGCTGTCCGACCACCAAAGGGCGAATACCATACGGATCTCGGAAGGCAACCAAACCGAAACCGGCGATCAGAGATACGGCCGCGTAGCCCCCTTCGCATCGTTTGTGCAGCGTCTTTACCGCGGCAAAAATATCATCAGCGGTCGGAGCTAGCTTCCCCAATCGATGTAGCTCGTGTGCAAACACATTGAGTAGCACCTCAGAGTCGGAATCGGTATTCAAGTGGCGCAAATCTGACTTAAACAATTCATCAGACAAAAAAGCCGAATTGGTCAGGTTGCCGTTGTGCGCGAGGGCAATGCCATAGGGAGAGTTCACATAAAATGGCTGCGCTAATGCGGTGCCAGAGCTTCCCTGAGTGGGATAACGCACGTGACCGATACCAAAGCGCCCTTGCAACTGCTCCATATGACTCGCCCTAAAGACATCCCGGACCAAGCCCTCACCCTTTCTCTGCATCAACTTGCCATCCGCGCAAGTCATAATGCCCGCGGCATCCTGGCCACGGTGTTGGAGCATTGTCAGCGCGTCGTAAATGTCAGCAGCGACATTTCTCCCGGCGACCATTCCAACTAATCCACACATATCGTTACCCCGGCCCTAAAGCATCTCTGTGGAATCAAGGGTTTCTTTTACCGCTTCAGTAGGCTCAGCCTCCAGAACGCGTTCGAAATTAGCGCCAACCCACTCCGCGACCCAATCTACCGGATCCATTAGCACCGCTTGATTAATCAAACCTTGCTCTTCTTTCGGGACAATTGCACGAAGTACAACGCTCAACAAAGCGACGATCAATATACCTCTGGCCAGCCCAAACAATGCCCCCAACAACCGGTTTCCAAGATTGAACCCCGGCTGGCGCATTTGCTTTGACAGAAACGCAGCAATCAATCCGAACACCAACAGAACGGCGATGAATGTCAGTATCCAGGCAATTAAGTAGCGGGTGGTGGACTCTTCTATGACTCCCTGCATGACCTCAGCAACCGAAGTTGCAAGAAGATTGGCAATAAAAAAAGCGGCGACCCAACCTATGACTGACAGCACCTCTCTGGCAAATCCTCGGACGACACCATACCCTGCGGAAATAATCCAAATACCTAGAACAAACCAATCCCAGGCGTTGAATCGAGTCACACCCGCGAGTGCCGCCTCCAGATAATCGCTCATATTACTGGGTGTACCTGAGAATTTGAGAATCGACCGACAGCGCCCGGTCGATGTCGGGTTTTATTTGTTCCAAGCGCTCGCGCTCCGCATTAGGGCCAATTTGAATGCGATGCAGACTGCGACCCTGCTTCTGAAACTCCGACGAAAAAGCTTTATATTCCTTGGCCCGCAACGTCTCTACCAACGCCTTCGCTCGCGCCTCACTGCTTACGGTTGCAACCTGTAATACCCAGAAGCGAGGCAAGCCTTGTGCATCAATCAAGGGCTCAGATGAGGGTGGAGCAGCGCGTAAAGGCTCGGCGACGGGTGGCGTCAACTGCGAGAGCTGATCAACCCCAT
>VMDB01000146.1 GCA_008081075.1 Halieaceae bacterium | reverse complement strand
CGAAGGCCCGGTTTCGCAAATGTTGGCCTAGCACAAGACCGTTCGCCTCATTCTCTACGCCTGAGGCGGGCGCGGCATACAGGAGCATCATGCCGAGGTCATCGACCGGCAAATCGGTGTTGTAGGTCAGTGTTTGCCCCGCAACAGGGGCGTAAACGGCGGGGCGGGTATATGGGGCAGCTATCGGCCGTCCGGAGGGAAGCGCCTCCCGAATCGTGGCCACCGCCTCCTGCGCATAGGCCTTATCGTAGTTACCAAACAGATACACCCGAACCAGCGCACTATCCAATATCGCCTCGACAAAGCCATTAAAATTTTCCAGTGTGATGTCACTCGCCGCCCGGCGGACCGAGTCCTCATCGTAGTAACCCGTCTGTGTCAGGCTGGCGAGCACCCTCCCCAACTGGCTCACGGGCAGATCCCTTTTGCGATTGTCCAACCCGCGCAAGAGTCGATCGATTGCCTGCTGTAGGGCCTGCTCATCCGGATTCACACTGAGACCCGACAACGCCGCGGCCAGCAGGTCCGGCTGCTTATCGGTAAAGCCCGAAAGGGTCAACCTGAGCCCCTGATCCGGCGCAACATTTAGGCCCATGCCCGCGATGCCCGCCTCATTGATCAGGGCTGTCTGAGTCAGATTGTAGAGGTCACTCCAGAGCACCAGCATCACGGCCGCATCAACGCTTTGTTGTCGATAGGGCGTATTAAGATAGACCTGGGTGTAACCCCGGGGTAGCGCCGAAAATGCCTTGCTCCCCTGAAGCCATACGCTGATATCGGGGGCCGCCACCACCTGCTCGGGTTGCTGACTGGACTCGACGATCGCAAATTGCTCAGGCAACAAACGATTTTCTGCGGGCAAACGAAGTTGATAGCTCGCCACCGCCTCACTGAGGACCGAGGCTTCGGGCAGCGCGAGCGCCTCAACTGCGTATTGGCCGTCATAGAAATAGAGTGAGTCAGTCGCGCTCTGCTGTTGATCAATCTCCCAAACGTGCAAACGCTGGGGAATGAGTTGCGCCAACACCGCCTCCACGGCCTCTCTATCAAAACCCGTAAACCGGTAAGGCGCTGCAATAGCAAATTGAGCGGGGTAGGTTTGCATCGCCCGCGTCAGCTCATGCGCGTAGCTAAAGTCATCCATTTTTTCAAGAAAACGAAAGCGATTGGCAAGGGAGTTCCCGAATTCCTCGGCGTAGCGCGCATCGACTCCCTGCTCCCGCATCATGGCGATGTAACCCAACAACATATGGGTGATTTCCTCGCGGTGTGCTAACCCCTCGGGTGTCAAGCTGACCGAAAAAGTGAACAGTCCATAGTTGCCATAGCGCGAAGGATCGGCACTGACGACCAGCGCACTGGCCCAGCCTAATTCTCTCAATGTGACAGCAGGCGTTCCAGGCATCTCAGAGCCGAGAATGTAAGAGAGATATTCACTGGGTTTGGCGTCATCGCGATCCCGGTTGTTGTCGATAACGAAGTCGAGGCGTAATTCGCGGGTGTCATCTTTGGGCACGTAACGCACCCGCTTGGACCCGACCTTGGCAAAATCTAGGGGCTCCGCTATTTCTGGCTTGGGAATATTTTTGTTCGGGATATCGGCAAAATAGGTCTCGGCCAGCTTCCGAAGTTCGGCGAGGGAGCGATCACTGATCAGCGAGGCTTTCATTAAGTTAGCGCTGTAATTCGCCTCAAAAAATGCCACCGTCGCTGCGTGAAGGCCGCCCTCGGATTTATCCGCCAAGGACTCAAGATTGCCGATCTGGAAACGATTGGCGGGGTGTTCCCCGAGTAATTTCCGCGCCAGCCGATAGGTAATTCGAAAGTCCTGCTCTCTCCGCATAGACCATTCGGCGTTGACGGCATTCTTTTCTTTATCGATATACGTAGGGTCGAGCAACGGATCGGTAAAAAAGCTGGAAAAACGGTCCAACGCCTCGTCAAAAGCATCGTTTTCTACCGACATCATGTAGTTGGTGATGTCCAAACCGGTGTAGGCATTGGACATGCCGCCATGCTCAGCGGTAAACGCCATAAAGCCATCGGGCTCTGGATACTGCGCTGACCCCATGAAGAGCATGTGCTCCAAATAATGCGCCATTCCGGGGTACGCTTCTGGGTCGGACGCGGCACCGAGACCCACACTGAGCGCGGCGGCCGATTTTTCTACTGTGGCGTCGCTGACGAGCATCACTTGCAGCCCGTTCTCCAGCTCGACCAGGTCGTACAGTCGCTGATCATTTGGGCTGATGACGACGCGCGCATCAGCGCTGGCACTCTCGGCCCCCTCATCCGGCGCATCGCAGGCGCTCAAACCAGTCAGCAGTGAGAACACCAGCAGGATACGACTGAGACTGGCGACTCCTGAACTCGCACTGTTTGGGTATTCGCGGCGTGGCGTACTTTTCGCCAAATTCATCATCGATCGGTTCACTCCATGTGCGGGGTTAAGCAGCATTATTGCTGCGAAGTTGTTAACGCTAACTGGCGGGCATGGCGTCCCGGGCGGGCCAGGCGGAGAGCAGCGCATTCACCATGGTGGCGAGAGGAATGGCGAAAAAGACGCCCCACAGCCCCCAAATACCGCCGAAAAACAAGACGGCGATAACAATAGCGACTGGATGGAGGTTAACGGCCTCAGAGAACAACAGCGGCACTAACACGTTGCCATCAAGCACCTGAATCACCAAATAGGCGCCGACCACCCAGTAGAAGTCAGGCGTGACGCCAAATTGAAAATATGCCACCACCACGACGGGCAGCGTAACCAACGTTGCGCCAATGTAGGGCACGATCACCGACAGACCTACCAGCAGTCCCAGTAAAGCGGCGTAATTGAGAGAGAAGAGCGCGAACACAAAATAAGACGCAAGACCGACAATCAGTACCTCAATGCCCTTGCCTCTCGCATAGTTGGAAAACTGCTGGCTCAACTCTCCCCATATGCCGTCAAGTAGCGGCCTTTTTTCTGGCAAAAACCCGGCAAACCAGTCCAGTAGTTGCTCACGGTCCTTAAGAAAGAAAAACACCATCAGCGGGATAAGAATCAAGTAGACAATAGTGGCCAGTACATTGGGGATCGAACTCAGCCCTTTGGTGACCAGCAGTTGGCCAATCACCGCCATCTCGGTCTGAATCACAGCGGTCAGTTCATTGACCTGCTGTTGGGTAAAAAAAACCGGGTACTCCTCAGGCAATGTGATCAGCACCTTTCGCCCCGCCTCAATCATCGCTGGGGCTTCGCGCAGCAACGCCACAGACTGCCGCCACACCAGCGGCGCGAGGCCAAATAGAAAAGCGAAAAATCCGCCGAGAAACAAAATTGTCGAGGCCGCCACCCCCACCTCGGCCGGCAGTCCCCGATGGGTCAGAATGTTTGCAACCCCCTGCATCAAGTAAGCGAGAATGACCGCGACAAGCACCGGCGCTAGAATGTCACCAAAAGCCAGCATGCTGATAAATGCGAGGGCGATGATCACCAATAGGATCACGGCCTCTTCTTCACTCAGATATCGATGGTACCAGCGGACTAAGACTTCTTTCACGTTGACTCAGATCCTCACGTCAGGCCTTGGTAATAATGAGTCGTATCACCTCGTCCGGCAAATGTTCGCAAGTTACGCGATGGCCTGCCAGCCGCGCAAAACTCTCAAAATCGCGCTCTGATCCCGCATCTGTCGATAGCACTTCCAGGGACGCCCCCGAGGGTATCTCGCGCAATGCGCGCTTGGCCATTAATAGCGGCATAGGGCAATGCTCGCCGCGAGCATCAACGGACTCGATCGGCACGGAAGAATCGGACATAGCGCTCACAAGAGTCGTCGGAGTCGCCAGTATATCGTTTCTGACCCGTGATAACGCTATTCATGGCGTACTTTTACGGCCCCGATAATCCACCAGAGACCGCTCAAGTGAGCTAGAGTGCGGCCATGCACAGCTCGATATTTACCCACTCTCGCGCCGCCTTACTGGCACTGTTGTGCTGCCTCTGTACCCTATTGCCCGCCCGGGCTGCTAACGAGGATCTCAAGATTCCCAATTTGGGGGAGTCGAGTACCAGCCTTTTTTCCGCCGACTATGAATATGAGTTGGGCCGAATGTGGCTGAGGAGTTTCAGGGGCCAAGCGCCGCTAGTCACTGATCCTCTTTTGTACAGTTATCTGGAAAATCTGGTCTTCGAACTGGTGCAACACAGCGAGCTTCAGGATCGTCGTATAGAGCTCGTCATTGTGGACAATCCGACCATCAATGCGTTTGCCGTTCCCGGAGGGGTTATCGGCGTGCACAACGGCTTATTCAACTATGCGGTCACGGAGGATGAATTTGCCACCGTCATGGCCCATGAAATTGCGCACCTGAGTCAGCGACATTTTTCGCGAAGGATGGAGCTGGCGCAGGAGCAAGGTCCGATGCAACTGGCCGGACTGCTTGCCGGGGTGCTGCTGGCGGCCACGGTGGGCTCAGATGCCAGCCTTGCGGCTATGGCGACGGCGCAGGGCCTCGCAAAGGACGCTCAACTGCGTTATAGCCGAGCCAATGAGGCCGAGGCGGATCGGGTAGGCTTACGCACGCTCTTTAATGCGGGCATGGATCCTTACGCGGCACCACAAATGTTCGAGCGGATGTACGCGGCTACTCGTTACAGTCAGGGGGACCGAATTCCCGAGTTTCTCCGAACCCACCCCTTATCCGAAAAACGCATCTCGGACACCCGCGCTCGCGCCATGCAGTACCCCAAGCAGATCCGCTCCGTCAGCCTCGACTATCAGCTCATGCGCGCGCGCGTGGCAGTGCACTCCGCTCAGACACCGGAAGCCGCCGTGGCGCAGTTTCGTGCGGCTTTCGAGGGCGACCCCATTTCTCCAGAAGCCACTGCCTATGGGTTGGTACTGGCGCTCACCGCTGCAGGCCGCGCGGATGAGGCCGCACTCGCCCTCGATAGCATCTGGTCCGCTAACCGTGACCGGGTCGAATACGTGTTGGCTGCTGCGGATATCGCGCTGGCGCAGGGCAATCCCGAGCGCGCAGTGAGTGGACTGGAAAGCCGGTTGGAACTCTCGCCCGGTAACCACCCATTAACCATGGCCTACGCCAATGCCTTGCATCAGGCAGGGTCACCCCATCTCGCCGAGGCGGTGTTACTGGAACAGTCTCGCAGAGTGACTAACGATCCCGGACTCTGGTATCTCCTCGCAGAAGTACAGGGGTTGGCAGGGAATATCGTCGGGCTTC
>VMDB01000105.1 GCA_008081075.1 Halieaceae bacterium | reverse complement strand
CGCCCTCTGGTGGTGGTTCAAACGGGATTTAACCGGTCGTGCCCATTCACAAGACGGTGAATCGGCGGGGCGGAGAGTAGAGGAAGGAACGATGGAAGTTATTTTGCTTGAGAACATTGGCAATCTGGGTGGGCTCGGCGACAAAGTCGACGTAAAACCCGGGTATGGACGGAATTTCCTAATCCCCCAGGGGAAAGCGGTACCCGCTACCGAAGATAACGTCGCAAAATTTGAGGCGCGACGCGCTGAATTGGAAGCGGCTGCTGCTGAAACCCTGGCTGCAGCGTCAGCGCGGGGCGAAGCGTTGACCGCCCTGGGTGCTGTCGAAATCGCGGCCACGGCGGGTGAAGAGGGCAAGCTGTTTGGTTCCGTCGGTACCCGCGATATTGCGGATGCGCTGACAGCGGCCGGTTGTGAGGTCGACAAAGCGGAAGTTCGCTTGCCCGAAGGCGCTATCCGCGAGCTCGGCGAATTCGAGGTCATGATTCAGCTGCATGCTGAAGTCACTGCGTCGGTAGCGATCAATATCGTCGCCGAATAAGGCTTGGCGGGGCTTATCCCGCCGATGCTCCACCATCTCTGCTGGCGTGTCATACCCGTCGCAGGTAATCTAACCGGCCCGACAACGTTTGGTGGTGCCGAGGATGTTGAGCCCGGTACCCCCTCACGCCACGGGTTAGATGGGTCACTGAAAAGGTTAGGTCTTGGAGTCGGTTAAATCTCAGGATGCAGATATCGCGCGCATCCGTATGCAACCCCAGTCAGTCGAAGCTGAGCGTTCCGTCATCGGCGGCATTCTACTTGCGCCCGAAAGTTGGGACGCGATTGCTGAACTGGTAGACGCGGGGGATTTTTACCGGCCAGAGCATCGCGCAATCTTTCGCCAGATCGCGCTATTGGTTGATCGTAACGAACCCATTGATGTCATCACCGTGGCAGATCGACTACTCGCTACCGGGGAGTTGGATGCGGCGGGTGGCCATACTTATCTCACTGATCTGGTTGAGCAAACGCCCACCGCGGCCAACGTCAGTGCTTATGCCCGCGCGGTCAGGGAGCGAGCGCTACTGAGAAAACTCATTGGCGCCGCTCAGGATATTGCTACCGCCGGTTTTAATCCGGAGGGCCGGAGTGCCGAGGAGCTGGTGGATGAGGCTGAGCGGCTCATTATGGCGGTGTCCGAGAGTGGCCCCAAGACCGGAGGCCCTCGAGGGATGGCACCCTTGCTGACAGGGGCGTTGGAGCGTATCGAGGAGCTTTACAACACCGGTGGTGATATTACGGGGCTGACCACCGGCTTTATTGATCTCGATAGAAAAACCTCGGGCTTGCAGCCCTCAGATCTGGTGATCGTCGCCGGCAGACCCTCGATGGGAAAAACCAGTTTTGCTATGAACCTCGTCGAGAATGCGGCGGCTCATACCGACAAACCCATTGTGGTTTTCTCCATGGAGATGCCGGCCGAGCAATTGGTGGTGCGGATGATGTCGTCACTTGGCAGAATCGATCAGTCGCGGCTCCGGACTGGTAAGCTTCAGCAGGACGACTGGCCCAAACTCTCCGCCGCGATGGCCAAGCTCAAAGACACCTCGATCTTCATCGATGACACGCCGGCCCTGACGCCTACCGAAGTGCGGGCCAGGGCGCGAAGACTCTCCAGAGAGCATGGGGACCTCGCGATGATCATGGTCGATTATCTTCAGCTGATGAGGGTAGCGGGCGCATCAGAGGGCCGCACCGCAGAGATCTCCGAGATCTCGCGCAACCTCAAAGCGATGGCCAAAGAATTCCGGTGCCCGGTGGTGGCGCTATCGCAACTCAACCGCGCTCTAGAGCAAAGGCCAAACAAGCGTCCAGTCAACTCTGACCTGCGCGAGTCCGGCGCAATCGAGCAGGACGCCGATGTGGTGATGTTTATATATCGCGACGAGGTGTATCACGAAGACTCGCCAGACAAAGGGGTTGCTGAAATTATCATCGGTAAGCAGCGCAACGGACCCATCGGCACCTGTCGTCTGGCCTTTCAGGGCGAGTTTACCCGCTTTGAAAATCTTGCGCGGGACGACTATGCGGGCTACTGAGGTGTGAGCTTTCTGCCCTGCCCGCGGGCTTCATCATCCTGAACGTTGGCGACACGGTATGAGTCATTCTATGGCGCCCATCGATTTTAGTGCGCTCCTCGAGATGCTCGGTGGCAAGCGCGAGGTTGTGGCAGGTCTGTTAGATACATTTGTTACAGAGTTGGCGACCGATATTGACGCCGGTAGGCGGGCGGTGGCTGACCAAGATACCGAGGCGCTAAGGCAAATTGCGCATCGCATTAAAGGGACCAGCGCCAATCTTCACGCCAGTGTGCTGTCGGCGAGTGCGCGGGAATTGGAATCCGCCTGTGCCGAGGCCGACTACGGGTTGGTGACCCTCAAGCACGAGATGATGTGTGATCAGTCGGAACGGTTGACCGATGCCATCCAGCATTGGCGTGCAAATCCCGATAATGCCGCGCAATAGCTAGAGGCCCACCTCTTTCCTCAGCATAGCCAAGTTGCTCGTTTGCTCATCAGGGCTGGGTAAGGTCGTATCGGGTGCTTCAATTGCCAGTCGCTTGGGGCCCTGCAGAGTCTCCCCCTGCGCTGCCCGACTGGCCCAGCGTTCGTAGTGTCCTCTATACACGGGCCAGGTTTTGGCCTCAGGCTCATTTGCAAGGAAAAACCAATCACTATCGCGCCCCGCAAGGTAGACCGCTGGGTGTTGCCATGATGCCTCCACTTTCGGAGACGGCGCGAGGCAGGCCTCCCGGTAGGCGTCGTAGGGTGTCGGCAGGCCGAGGTCGGTCAGGCAGAACCGGCAGGCGTCGATCATTTTGTTCAGTGTAGGCAGATAGTCACTGCTTTCGATGGCGTGTTGCGCTGCTCGAAGAATCACGGCCGTCGGATAAGCCGCCAAGGCCTCCAGCCAGAGCCGCTTTACCTGCTTGACCTGCTCGGCGTCGCTCCAGGCTGCGTAATACTGGTTGTGGTAGTTAAGGCGAAAGAGAGCAAAGACCTGGTTGATGGTCTCCACCGTCTGTGTCTCCGGTTGGGCTGGCTTATCAGCTGGCCCAGCTGGTGTCGGTGAGATCATCGCTGAGGCTTCGGTCTTTTGAACGATTGCCTGTGCCAGCGTTGCCGCGTCCTTGTTCTCCACCATGCTGATCTCCCTCAGTGTCCGCCCGGCACTGGCGTTTTACGTGCTGTAAAAATTTGCTGTTCCATGAGATATGCACCTCATTGCTGTCGAGCCAATACATGACAAATTCTGGAAGCAGGGCCCGTGCCGCTGCCTCGTTAATACCCGCCAAACGCAAGGTGTCGTAAACCGCAGAGTCGGGTTGCCAATTGCGGTGAATACGACTGGGTTCCGTACTGTGTTGCATCTGGCTCGTATGTCGCAGCCAGCGGCGTCTCACATGCTCAACGAATCGGCTATTAATCTCTTTGGGGGCGCCACCGCGCTCACTCCAGTACAGCACGAACTCAGCCCTGACTGCGTTAGCAAAGGCAGCATCGATGCCGGCTTGAGCCAAAATTTCCAGGGCGTCCTGACTGGGCACCCAGTCCTTGCCAAAGGGCGCCGGCGGACTGATTTCGAAGCTGTTGTGCTGCGATTGCCGGGTCCGCCATTGCGACAGCACGTGTTGTCTGAACTGGGTTTCGATTTCTTTGTTTGCCTCTGGAATAAAGCGCTGCCTAACTTCATCGATAAATGCTTCGGTCATACCGTGGTTCAGAATGAGCAGATCTATCAATGCGCGATCGGGTATCCAGGGCGTGGTGACAGCATAGCTGGCGCGATCCTGGACACCAGCACTGTGGTCAGTGCGCTCGGTAGAGGCGATAGCCAGCATGAGCATTTGTGGGTCCGGGTGGTGAGCGGACGCGAGGATTCCCAACTCTGTCAATTTTCCGATCAGCTCGCCAATGTGTGTTGTCGACCAGAACGGGAGCTGCGCGTGCAGTTGCTGCAAATTGACCGTCGTCCAACCGGTTCGATCTTTTAATATCCCGCCAATTTCCTGAAGCAGGATAGCCTCCTCCAGCCCAATGGTCGCAGCCAGTTCGGGTGAGAAGGTCAGTTGGCGATCGGGAATGAGTGAACCGGATTGCATCAGATGCGTTAAGGAGTGAGCGGTCTGATAGGATACCGGCTTACCTGAGTGATTACAGCCTCTACGATCAGGTTCTCTGGAGTTTCGCGTGGCCAAGGCAAAAACAGCGTTTGTCTGTAACGATTGTGGGGCAGATTATCCGAAGTGGCAGGGCCAGTGTGGCGAGTGCCACGCTTGGAACACCCTCTCGGAAATCCGTTTGAGCGCTCCCGCTGGGAAAACTGGCGCAGGCGGCCGCAGCGCGCGTCGTGCCGGTTTCGCCGGTTCCATATCGACGGTACAGAAGTTGGCGGATGTAGCGGTGGTCGATCTGCCGCGGCTGGAATCAGGCTTTGAGGAGTTTGATCGCGTGTTGGGCGGGGGCCTTGTGCCCGGATCCAGTATCCTGATTGGCGGGCATCCCGGCGCTGGCAAGAGCACATTGCTGTTGCAAACCCTGTGTCGTCTGGCGACCCGGCATACAGCGCTTTACGTCACGGGAGAGGAATCGCCAGAGCAAATTGCAATGCGGGCGAAGCGATTGGCCTTGCCTTCTGATCAACTGCAACTGCTCGCCGAGACCGATGTGGATGTCATTCTCGCCTCCGCCGAGGCGCTTAAACCTACGATACTGGTGGTGGACTCGATTCAGGTCGTGCACAGCGAGACCCTGACCTCTGCCCCGGGTAGCGTTTCTCAGGTCCGAGATTGTGCTGCACAGCTCACGCGTTACGCGAAACAAACGGGGACAGTGCTGATCCTTGTGGGCCATGTCACCAAAGATGGCAGCTTGGCCGGCCCCAAGGTGCTTGAGCACATGATTGATTGCTCTATCTTGCTCGAGGGCGATCACGACTCCCGTTACCGCACACTCAGGGGCCAGAAAAATCGCTTTGGCGCGGTTAACGAGCTGGGCATTTTCGCCATGACCGATGGGGGTTTGAAGGAAGTATCCAACCCCTCGGCTATTTTTCTCGATCGTTCCGAGCATACCGCCCCGGGTACCACCGTGGTTGTGGTTTGGGAGGGCACCCGACCGCTATTGGTCGAAATTCAGGCCTTGGTGGATGACAGCTCTCTGGGCAATCCGAGAAGAGTCACGGTGGGTTTTGAACAGAA
>VMDB01000124.1 GCA_008081075.1 Halieaceae bacterium | reverse complement strand
ATCAGGGGGCTCAGCGCTTCGTTGGTGCTGACCAAGCAGCGCTCGCAGGCGCTGACCAATCCATAACTGCGGCGTCGATGGGCGAAGCTTTGAATACCGCGATTGCCACGCTTCTTGCGGATGGCAAAGAGAGCGATGAGGCCAGCCTGTCCGAGCTCGCCAACGTCGTTGCCGCAGAAATTCAGCCGGTCGTGGATCGGTGGAAGGTACTGTCCGGTTCGGGCGCGCTGGCGCAAGTCGCCCTGGAGCAACAGCTGCGCGCCGCCATACAACCGGTGGCCGCCCAATGGATGAATGAACACCCTGCAATTGCGGCCTCTGCTGGCGTCTCAGAGGAAGTCCTGGTTGCGAGGCTCGCTGAGACTGCTGTTCCAGTGATGACCGGTGGACAGCTGGCTCAAGCGCAAAATGCGTTGAATTCACCGCTGGCTGTAGCGGAGCTGGAATCGGCGGTTTCACGATGGCTCGATCAGAACGCTTTCTCGTTTGATCGCGGTAGTGTCTCTCAGCAGTGGCTCCGCGACCTCAGCGGATCGATGATGCCGGAGATGGCCAAATGGATGGATGAGTCCCCCGAGAGCCGCGGCAATGTGACCCAATTGGCAGCGAACATCGCCCCGCAGATCGCCCAAGCGTTGCAGGCCCTGTCTGCCCAAACTGGCGCTGCCACCCAGGAGTTAAGTCGGCTTATTACTGAAACGGCGCCGTCCGCGGTCCGAGATGCTTCGACACTTGCTGCAATGACGGCGGCTCAGTCGGCTGCGCTCATGAGCACCACGCAACCGGAGCTTGCTGCTGTTAGAGCGAGCGCGTTATCTCAGCCGCAGCCAATCAGCGTCGCTATTACAGGTGACGATTGGGAGGGTGGCCGGGCTGCCCCAAAACCCCTTGCCAGCGCTCTCGCGCAGGTCTTGGCACCGGTGGCCAGCCCCACTTTGGCCGAGGCCACGGTAATGTCTCAGGCAACGCTCGATAGATTTGCGCTCCGCAGCGCCGGCATGCGTAACGAGAGCGTGAGCAACACGATAAAGACCGACAGTGTGCCGAGCACCGATGGCGTCAAGGTAGCGAACGTTGAAACGGTCACCGCCCTGCGTGATCTCGTCACGGCCAGAACCCTTGAGCTGGCCCGGTTGGGTGCCCAGATCGAAAAGCCGGTAACGAGTTCGTCCACCGCGCAGACCCCCATCGCGGGGCTGGTACCGGGTGACGGCGCTGAGTCCAGTGCAGCCCGCTTGGCCGGTCAGGGAGAATTATCCTTTAGGCAAAATTTACCGGGTCTTGATCGCGCGGGTCTGTCGGACGCTGCGCGATCGAATCAGTTTTCTTTGAATCAGAATCCGGCGGGCCGCGAGATGGCGGGTCGAGCGCTCTCTGAAGCCCTCGGCCAGCGCTTGGCAGCCAATATTGCGGCGGGACACTATCGGCTGACATTCAATGTCAATCCCCGAGAGTTGGGCGCCATCGATGTTGTCATGGAGATGCGCGATGGTCGTCTTGACGCCCAGATTAACTCAAGCAATGCGGTGACGCGTGAATTATTGGGTGACTCGCTGCCCAGATTGCGCGATGCGCTGCAACAGAGCGGTATCAATCTCGCGCAGCTGCAGGTAGGTTCTGAGTCACAACAAGGCAATGCGCAGGGGCGTAACGGCGGAGCTGAAAATGCCGAGCGTCAAGCCGCTGATGAAAGGCTTTTAGCTGATACTGCGGCGGATGTAGTATCAGAAGATATCGAGCTGGGTCTCGACCTGGATTCCGTGGATTTTTGGGCATAATAGAGACGTGCCCCGAGTAAGGATGGAAAAGCACCATGGCTGATGAAGAAGTAGACGCAGGCGAAGAAGGCAAGAAGTCCCCCATTCTCGGGTATGTCTTGATTGGCGTCGGAGTCATTGTTGCTCTGGCCATTACGGTTTTGGCAACCATGTATTTTGTAGGGTACTTCGATCCCGACTCTGCTGAGCGTATTGAAGCGACGGTACAGCAGTTGGAGATGGACGCTGCCGAGGCCCGGCAGCGGGCAGAAGATCTTGCCAAGGGCCCCAGCAAGGAAACCCTCGACTCTCCCGAATTGACGCGCTTTGAAAATACTTACATGGAAATTGAGCGCCCACTGGTCGCCAACATCGTTAATTCGAGAAAGGTGATGCAAATTAAAGTGGCCATCATGACTCATTACGATGATCGCGTTGTGGCGAATATGGAAAAGCATGCCTTTGCAGTGCGTTCAGAGATGCTGGACGTGATGCGCAAAATCGACGAGACCCGGCTGTCAGAGCCGAATTTCCGCGCAGACCTTGCTGAGCAGCTCAAGATTGCGGTCAACTCCGTATTAGAGAAATACGAAGACTTCGGTGGTGTGGAAGAAGTTATGTTCACTGAGTTCGTGGTTCAGTGATTTTGGTAGCTGGGTGAGAGTGGGTTATGGCAGAAGATAGCAGCAGACTTTCCGAGGAGGAGCTCAATGCACTGACCTCCGACGAAGGTTTTGAGGAAGATTCAGCTCTGCTCGACCCGGATAGCGCGTTGGGTAGCTCGGTCAAACCACACAATCTGGTAACCGAAGACACTACCATTGGCATCAATTTAGCTGCGGTAGATATGATCACCGAGCGTTTTACGCGGCATCTTCGCCTCGGACTGCTGGAGGTTTTGCGAACCAGCCCGAGGATTACCGCGGACCGTGTGAAGACGCTATCTTTCTCCGAATACACCAGAGGGTTGAAGGCGCCGCTCTCGGTTAATACCGTTCGGCTGTCGGGGCTCCGTGGCACATCGATGGTGGTGATTGACCCCAACGTCGTGTTCGCCTCGCTCGATAATTTTTTTGGCGGTTTTGGACGTGGTATTGACGGCTTGCCCCCGGGGCGCATGTTTACCCCCACCGAGACCCGCATCATCAACATCATGCTCGAGGTGATTTTTGCCTCAATACACGAGGCTTGGTCTCCCATTATGGAGATCAACTGCGAGCACGTCGGTTCAGAGATCAATCCCGCGTTTGTTCAAATCGTTGATGAAAATGACCTTGTTATTGTGTGCCACCTCGAAGTGGAGTTACCCGGCAAGGAACGCGGCGCCATCGATGTTGTTTATCCCTTCGCCACGCTCAAGCCGATAAGGGACGTATTGCGTGGTCGGGTGCAGGATTCCGAGGACCCCTCTGTCGATCACGATGTCTGGGCCCGCGAATTGGCTGGTGCGGCATCCGATGCCGAGCTGGAGCATCGCGTGATTCTGGGCGAAGTTGATCTTACCTTGGGCGACTTCAACAACATGCAGCCGGGACAGGTGCTCGGTCTGAAGAAATTTGACCTGGCTCGCGTATTGGTAGATGACATACCGCTGTTTGATGCCGAAGTCGGCACCGCAAACGGCTTCGCCGCTGCTCGGTTGGTACAGGCAGTGGAAATGGCGGAGTAGCGCGGGCAGCGTCTTCTGGATGGCGGCGACGTGAATACTGACCCGTCTGAGATGTATTAGGAGTGACACATGAGTGATGAAGAAGAAGTAGCTGACGTTTCCCTGGAGCAGCTCGTCGAGGATTCACCTCAGGCCAAGGGTTTTGATGCCATGGTCAGCGCCGACGTGCTACAAAGCGTACCGGTGACACTCTCTGTCGAAGTGGGTAGAACACGCTTGAAGATTCGTGATCTCCTTAGGCTCAAACAGGGAAGTGTGATTGAGCTGGAGCGCAACGCCGGTGAGCCGCTGGATCTGCTGGTCAACAATACGGTGGTTGCTCAGGGCGAGGTGGTTCTGGTTAACGATCGCTACGGTGTTCGCCTCACCCGCATTTTGCCCTCCGAAGACCGCGTCGAAAAACTTTAATTCCCGGATATTGCCATGGCCGACGAGCTGAGCTGGGTCCGCTGGGTAACAGCGCTCTTTGTTGTGGCGGTAGCAATGGCCGTGAGTTTTATTGCGCTACGCCGAGTGCAGAATTCAACAAAAAACTGGATGCCTATCAGGATTACGGGTCGCGTGCGCCTCAATCGCTCCGCCGAGCTGATGCTGGTAGAAGTGGAGAATGAACGGTTCTTAATTGGCGCGACACCCGCTAATATCAGCACTATTGCAAAGCTCTCGACCGAGGACGGTGCAGCGTCAACGCACGCTTCAACTGAGACCGGGAGTTCACTGTCAAATACCCGACCTGAATGACCCTGCCGCGGGGGCACGGTCAGGCACCGGGCCCATCTACGGGGGGATTATGCTGAGATACCTGGTATTGGCACTCAGCCTGTTTGTGGCCAAAGACGCCTCGGCCCAGGCGGCCATCCCGATTCTGAGTGCCATTCAGGGCCAGAGCGGAGAAACCGAGTACTCGGTAACGCTCCAATTGCTCGGTCTGATGACCGTGCTTACGTTGCTACCCTCCATACTGCTGATGATGACCAGTTTTACCCGGGTCATCATTGTCTTGTCACTGCTCAGGCAAGCGATGGGCACTGCCCAGACACCGCCGAATCAGATCTTGCTCGGTATCGCGCTCTTTCTCACCATTTTTATCATGGCGCCAGTGTTTACTCAGGTCTATGACGATGCGATTGCTCCCTACAGTAACGACGAGATAGGACTTGAAGCGGCGGTTGATGCAGCACAGATCCCGATGAAGGATTTTATGCTTCGCCAGACTCGGGAGAAGGATTTACAGACCTTTGTTGCTATTTCTGATAACCCGGATATTGCGGCCCCCATGGATACCCCTCTCACCATATTGGTGCCCGCTTTTATTACTTCAGAACTGAAGAGCGCCTTCACCATTGGTTTTATGCTCTATATTCCCTTCATCATCATCGACATGGTGGTGGCCAGTGTGCTGATGTCCATGGGCATGATGATGCTCTCTCCTATGATTATCTCCCTGCCCTTTAAGTTATTGCTGTTTGTCATGGTGGATGGCTGGATGCTGCTCATGACCTCCTTGACCGGCAGCTACGTGTGAGGCGCTAGGCGATGGAAACGACCGAAATCCTCAGCATTGGCAGGGAGGCAATCTGGACCGTCATTTATGTGGCGGGTCCGGTGCTTTTAATTGCGCTATCAGTGGGGTTGATTATTGGCGTATTTCAAGCGGCGACGTCTATTCAAGAGATGACCCTCAGTTTTATCCCCAAGCTGGCTGCGCTGGTGGCGACGCTACTCATATTTGGTGATTATCAGTTGACGCTGCTCTCGGACATGTTTATCACGATATTTGACATGATCCCCCAAGTCTTCTCGCGATGAACCTCATCCTCGA
>VMDB01000198.1 GCA_008081075.1 Halieaceae bacterium | reverse complement strand
ACACGCGTGGACTCCTCAAAATTAGTGGTAAGTGATTATGAAATCAACCACTCGCAGGGCACAAATCGGATTGATGGCGCTCTGATTGGAACTCGGCCTGCGGTTACAGCCAGAAGGTTGTCGAAAATCCGTATGTAGGAGTGGGGGAAAATTTGTTCTGATTTGTCTTTAATAAAGTCCAATTGCGTTCTCTTGGTGTAAAGGTCTGAGCTTTGCCAAACATCGATGACAAGCTAACGAGTGTGTTTCTCTCTATCAGCAGCGGACTGGCGGGGATGGTTCGCCGAATCGTGCCTCCAAGCGAGGTAGAGGATATCGTTCAAGAAACCTACGTTCGCGTATGCCAATCAAATGTGACAGACGAAATCCGATCACCTCGATCATTTATGTATCGCACTGCTATGAATATTGCGCTGAACCACGCAAATAAGGCAGAAACTCGACTCTCAGAGAGCCTTGAGGCAATAGGCGATGGACACGCTGAGGCTTGGCGCAATCCCGGCAGCGACACGCTCGACAGGGTTTGCAGCCTCGAAGAATTTGCGTTTTTTTGCGATGCTGTGAGGAGTCTTCCGCTTCAGTGTCGTCGCGCATTTGTCCTTAAGAAAGTCTACGGGTACTCCTACAGCGAGATTGCCCAAAAATTACAGATCAGCGAAAAGACAGTGGAAAAGCACATATCGAAAGGTCTTACCCTCTGTCGCAGTCATTTGTCCGCTCTGGACGAACAGCGTGGAGGTCACGCATGAGCAATATCAGAGAGCTCCTCTTCAGCAAGGACCGTAAACTTCAAGAGGCCGCCGATTGGATTGCCGCCATCGAACGCGGTCTTACGGAGGAAGAAGAGCGGGAGCTGGCTGGCTGGCTGTCACTCAGCAGGGCCAATTACCAGCTATTTATCGAACTTGCCGAACTCTGGGACAACATGGAGGTGCTTAGCCGCTTGTCAGATCTCTTCCCCGAATCACAGCCGGCGCGGCGCTACCCTTCGAATCGAGTGCTATCCGGTATAGCTGCAAGTGTGGTCGTGGGGATTTTTCTGTTTGCCGCTGTTCAAATGCAGGACATCGCGATCCAGAAATTTACGCCTGTTACAGATAGCCGCTCTTATCATACTGTGATTGGTGAACACGCAACCCATCAGCTATCAGACGGTTCTACCATTACCCTGAATACGAACAGTCGAGTTCGAGTCAGTTACACAGCAAGCGAACGTTTGCTCATGCTTGATCGCGGCGAAATACACGTTAAGGTCGCCCACGATTCAGACAGACCTTTGAGTGTTGCCGTTGGCAATAAGGTGGTTAGAGCGGTCGGCACAGAATTCAATGTCGAAATCACCGAGGATCAAAGCATAGAACTGGTGGTGACAGACGGCGTCGTTATGGTCGGTGTTCTCGATGCTAGTGATGAGCAAACCTCGGCGGAAACACCTCAAATTCTGTCACAGCCCTCGACAATAGTTGGCGCTGGTGAAGCAGTATTGATTTCAGCCAACGACCAAGACACCGATTCCATCAAGCCTGAGTCAATTGAAAGAGACGAGATTGCGGTAAAGCTGTCCTGGCGAGAGGGGAATCTGATCTTCCGTGGCGAATCACTTGAGGATGCAGTTTATGAAGTCGGGCGATACACGGCGGTTGAATTTGTATTTCTCGATGAGGAGACGAGGGAGGTTCGGGTGGCGGGCCTCTTCAAAGCGGGCGACGTTGAGGGATTGCTGGCAGCACTGAGAAACCATTTCAATATTGCTTACGAGCGGCAAGGTGAGCATCGAATCCTCCTCGGAGTCGCGGAGGAGAGCACAGATTCTTGACCCCAAACCGAAAAAAGTTCATCGCCAAGGCTTTGGACCAAAAGCCGGTATGGGGGAAAAGGGGTTTTGTTTTGTCTAAAGAACAGGCGTCTTTTTTGCGCCAGGTTGGGGCTTGCCTAGGCGTCGCTCTCTTGTTGGCTATTTCATGCCTGCTGTTGATTGGACCATCGGTAGCGGATGCGGCTGATTCAGACAGACAAGAAGCGAAATATTTCGACATTCCTCAGCAGCAAGCAGACGTATCGCTCATCACGTTTGCTGAACAGGCCGATATCACGTTGATCTTCACGTTCGAACTTGCGCGTGACCAGACAACAAATCGGTTAGTTGGTTCGTACCACCCGAATGAGGCGATTCAATTACTCCTTGACGGGACCGGACTCAAGCCAACGTTCAGCAGTGATGGCCACATCAATATTGCGCTGGTGGAAGCGCCGGTTACTAGGGAAGAACAAATGATCAGCAAGAAGACAGGGTTTTTGGCAGCGATTGCAGTTTTTTTCACCGCGGGGGCTGGTGCTCAGGATTCAGGGAGCACAGTCGGGGCATCGGGTGCTGAAAAGAATCAAGCTCTGGAAGAGATCTTGGTGACGGCAATGAAGCGTGGCGAGCAGAATGTCTTGGATGTACCTATCGCCATTTCTGCTTTTACGGGGAATTTTATCGATGATATTGGCGCAGCAAACTTAACGGATTTTCTGGAAACTGCTCCTGGTGTCAACGTAAACGATTGGGGCATAGGTATTTCACAAATAGCAATTCGGGGCGTTTCCACGGATCTGGGAGGTAATGCTATCGGTTATTATTTGGACGAATTACCCTTTACCGGTGTCACGGTACCACTGAACCCGGATGTGCGTGCCTGGGATATTGATCGTGTAGAAGTGCTGCGTGGGCCGCAAGGTACGCTCTATGGTGAAGGCTCCATGGGTGGAACTATTCGGATCTTGACCAGAGATCCAAATATGAGTGAGTTTCAGGCCGCCGCCGACTTCACCGCCTCGTCCGTTCAGGACGGTGATGATAACAAGGGCATCAAGGCCATGATTAACGCCCCCATTGTTGAGGACGTAATAGCGTTGCGCTTAACGGCTGTTGAAGAAGATCTGGGTGGTTGGTTTGATGAGTTGGATGGCGGAGAAGAAGACGTAAATGAGACGGAAATTAGCAGTTACCGTGGGAAATTGCGTATCACACCCAGTGATAATTTAGATCTGACTATCTCCGGTTGGAGTTATGAGAATGAGGCAGATCGTGAGCCCAGAGGTACTGACGCCCTTACAACATCTCCTGGGGGACTCGCTGCTGAATCTACTTACGATCAATACACGTTTACAGGAAGTTACGACTTTGATGGCGTTGGTACATTACGTTATGCGTACGGTACCACGGATTTTCTGCTGGCCCAGTCGGGCCTTCTCTTCGGTGGGCAGCTTGATTTTACCATTAATATTGAAATTGATACTCATGAATTGCGCTTCAGCAGTGATAACGAAGGCTCCTTGCAATGGACGGCTGGCCTTTACCACCGCACTGCCGAACGGCAAGACGTGTTCGATTTTCCCCTGTTTGGTTTTTATGCTGATGATAAACAGGAGACGGACGCCTCTGCGGCCTTTGTAGATGGCACCTGGTCGTTTACTGATCAGTTAGATTTGTCATTGGGTATTCGCTACTTTGAAGATGACTTGCAGGCCGTTTCTGCCAGTGGTGTTGTTGGTGTTCCCGATACTGAGCTAGATGAGAAATTCAGCAGCGTTAACCCGCGCGTCAACCTGAGCTACCGACCTAATGAGGGCTGGATGGTCTATGCCTCTGCCGGGAAAGGGTTTCGCAGTGGTCAATTGCAGCCAGCGGCATCTCTTGCTATCGCAGAACCCTTAGGTATCGAACTACCTTCCGCTTTGTCGGAGGACTCACTGTGGAGCTATGAGCTTGGAGCCAAAGGCACTCTGCTGGGTGGGCAAATGGTAGTTGAAGGTGCTGTTTACTTCCTTGACTGGAAAGACCGTGTAGTTCGAGCGACGCTTCCAGGTACCCCGTTTAATGGCCTCGCTAATTCAGAAGGCACCGAAACATGGGGTATTGAATTCCATGTTCTTTATGCGCCGTTTGACGGACTTACTTTGCAAGCCGGTGGTAACTTCCTGGATGCAACTGTGACCGCCGATATCCCTGGTACTCCGATAATGGCCGGTGATGAGATTGAAGGCACATCTGATCGCAGTTTCAACGCCTCGGCCCAATATCGTTGGGGCTTGAACAACGGCTGGAATGGTTTTGCCCGCTTAGGTGCGCAATATCGTACCGCCCAGAGTAACCCGGCATTTCCCACATGGCTCCCTGCTGATGACCTCACTCAGGTTGATGCTCGCATTGGTGTTGAAGGAGAGCATTGGGGCCTTTTCCTGTTTGCAGATAACCTGCTGAATGATGACGGTGCCGTTACAGCAGGCGCTTCCGGTGAACAAATCTTTCTGCGGCCTCGCACAGTAGGCCTGAATCTCAAACTGACTTACTAATCCACACAAAACCTAAACAGATGCTCCATTGCGATTTGCTGTAATGGAGCATCTTTATAACTTTTTTCTAAAAATTAAAACGATAAATCGCAATCGTACAGTTGTATAGATAGTTTGAATTGGGTGCCTGGGTAGTTCTTGAAAATTTTCAAGACTTCAGATCGAGGGGCATTGTGCTGCCAAATATTATGACCATCCGAAATAGAATCCGAGCAAGTGTGCTAGTAGGCATCACCTATTCGTTTTCTGTCGTAGCATCTGATGCCGCAGATCCGTATCTGTGGCTGGAAGAGATCGAGGGGGACCGTGCGCTTGCCTGGACCGAAGAACAGTCCGAACGCACGGCTGCCCGACTGGCGGCGGACCCGCGTTTCGACCAGCTCAAGGCCGATTACTTGGCGAGCTATCAGAGCGAAGGCCGCCTTCCGGAGATGTACACGCTCACGCAGGCAGATGGCTTCGTCTATCGGATCGCTCAGGGGCCCGACCATCCAAGAGGCCTCCTCCAGCGCACCAAACCGGCTTCGTTCGGTGCTGGGGAGGCCGCCTGGGAGACACTTGTCGACATAGACGCCTTGGCCGAAGCCGAAGGCCATAACTGGTATGTATATGCGCCGATGATCCGGTTTTCGCCGGACGGCGCGAAAGCGCTCATCCCGTTGTCCGATGGCGGGAGCGATGCCGTGAGCATGCGCGAATTCGATCTTGCGGCCAAGAAATTTGTTCCGGACGGGTTCCGGACACCGCTTGCCCGACAGATGATCGCCTGGGTCGATGAGAATACGCTGGCCATCTCCATCGTGCTCGAACCCGACGAGGCAACCACTTCGGGCTATCCGCGCATTCTGCGACAATGGCATCGCGGCACCGGGGTCTCCGAGGCGGAAGGGCTGCACAGCGGTCCCTCCGATCAGCTCCTACTCTCGCCCGGCCT
>VMDB01000111.1 GCA_008081075.1 Halieaceae bacterium | reverse complement strand
ATCTAATCCTCGTTGATGCCAACGATCCGCAAACGATGAGCCGCCCCGATGCCCCCGACCCTACGGCATGGGGGCTGCACGGGGCACTGCACCGTCAGTGCCCTCATGCCCGGGTGGCACTTCATGTGCACTCAATGCACGCCACCATCCTCTCCACGCTGGAAGACCCTCGCCTGCCACCAATAGATCAAAACTGTGCCATGTTTTTCAATCGCTACGCGATTGATACAGATTACGGTGGACTCGCGTTTGAAGAGGAGGCAGAGCGATGCTGCCAGTACTTATCAGACCCGGCCAAGCAAGTACTGATCATGTGCCACCACGGCGTGATGGTTATCGGCAAGGATGTCGCAGACGCCTTCAATCGACTGTTCTATTTTGAGCGGGCAGCCGAGACCTACATTAAGGCGCTTTGGACGGGACAACCACTGCGCGTATTGTCCGATGACGTTGCTGAAAAAACCGCACTTCAGTTACAAGATTATCCTGATCAAGCGGTGCGGCACTTTGCGGCGCTCAAAGCGATTCTCGATGCGGAGGAATCGAGCTACGCAGACTGACTGGAACCCCACCCCGTCAAGCGGGGTGCGGTTGCTCTTATCTATCTAGCTGGCTAGCACCGATTCAAACGCCGTTAAGCAACGGCTGATATTGACCTGGTTACTGCTACTGCCCATCAACCCGATGCGCCACTGCCTCCCTGCCAACTCCCCTAAACCCGCACCCACTTCCAGATTAAAGTCTTCCAGCAAGCGGCGACGAATCTTCGCATCATCTTTGCCCTCTGGAATCACCACCGCATTGAGCTGCGGTAAACGCCACGGTTCGGAAACAGCGAGGTCGAGCCCAAGTCGAGAAAGGCCCTCGACCAACTTCAAATGATTGTTGCGATGGCGCGTAAAACTGGCCCCGAGACCCTCCTCCTCCAGCATCAGCAAGGACTCGTGAAGCGCATAGACGGCATTTACCGGCGCGGTATGGTGATACGCGCGCTTGGCGCCCTCACCCCAATACCCCATGATCAGATTCATATCGAGGAACCAGCTTTGCACCTTGTGGCGGCGTGTGGCGATGACCTCGACTGCGGCTGGACTAAAAGTAATGGGTGAGATTCCCGGCAAACTGGAAAGGCATTTTTGCGTCCCCGAATAGACGACATCGGCGCCCCAGTCATCAACCGGCAATTCGATACCGGCGAGTGAAGTCACCGCATCGACAATGCTGAGCATGCCTGCCGATTGCGCCATGCCACACAAAAGCCTTGCATCGCTTCGCACCCCGGTCGAGGTTTCCGAATGAACAAAGGCAAGCACTTTCGCGTCGGGGTGCGCGCTGATTGCCTCAGCGACTTTTTCGGGGTCAACCGGATCCCCCCACCGGTCCTGCACCATGACCGCAGTGCAACCGCACCGCTCAACGTTTTCTTTCATTCGCCCACCAAAGACACCGTTCTGGCAAACGATCGCCTTATCACCCGGCTCGAGAAGATTGACGAATGCCGCCTCCATTCCTGCAGATCCGGGAGCCGAGAGCGGAATGGTCAGCTCGTTCTTGGTCTGGAATGCGAATTGCAATAAGCGTTTTACGTCGTCCATCAGACCGACAAATAGCGGATCGAGATGTCCTATCGTGGGCCGGGCGGAGGCCGCCAGCACTCTTGGAGAAACATCCGAGGGGCCTGGCCCCATCAAAGTGCGCTGTGGAGGATGAAAGGGTGAAGACACGGGCAACTCCATGTGAACAATACCGTTGCTGTCGTGATCACACAGCACTTATAGACTTGCCGCGTCATCACCTTAAAGTAAAAAAAACCACCCGTGGGTGGTTTGCTGTAATGGTGGGCCGTGCTGGGTTCGAACCAGCGACCAATTGGTTAAAAGCCAACTGCTCTACCGACTGAGCTAACGGCCCAAAACAGGGAAGCCGCGTATGCTAACGCTAACGGCTGAAAATTCAAGCCCTATTAAACCCGCGTTATCCAGTAGCTGGATACTATCGAACCCCACACCACTGCCCACAGAATCAACGCAAGCGTAACCGCAGCGGAGCCCAAATCTTTGGCGAGGCCCGACAAAGTGTTGCTCTCAAGCCCGATGCGGTTGATCACTACCTCAATCGCCGTGTTCAGGACTTCGACAACAAGCACTGCGATAACGGATCCCACTAAAAGCGCAAACTCTACCGCAGTAGTTGATAAAAAAATGGCCACTGGAATGAGCACGCACGCTAGTGCCAACTCCTGCTGAAACGCTGCTTCGTTTCTTAACAAATAGCGCAGCGCGCGACCAGAGTTAACCAACGTAAAAAGCAAGCGTTCTATCCCGCGTCGTTTTGGCACGATTTTGGTAGAGGAATCATCCGTCGTATTCAATCGGAAAAATCCAGTCGAGGCGGAAAGCGCCTAAAAATTTTCCAGCAAAAACTGCCGCGCCAACTGCGCCGCCGCATGAGACGGGTACTCACGAATCACTTCGTCAAGGTATTCCTGAGACCGCTGTCGATTACCCTTGATGAACTGTACGCGACCGAGCTTGTAGAGTGCATCGGGTACTTTGGGATCAGCGGGATACTGATCCAACAATATCTTGAAACTCTGCCGCGCCAGCTCCGGGTCGGGGGGATCAATCACCAGATACAGTTCGCCGAGCCAGTAGTGCGCATTAGGGGCGTAGCGGCCGAAGGGGAAATCCTCCAAAAACAGGAGAAAAGCCGCGACTGCGGCATCGAATGACTTCTCGCGCACCAACTCGTATGCCGCCCGATAGGCAGCCTCCTCGCCCGCCTGCGGATCCGCTGCCCCTGTGCGTCCCGGCCCCGGCGCCGCGCCTCCGGCCACAGGTGTCGCTATCGCAGCGGAGGTGGCGGCATCTCCCGCGCCCACGGTGACGTCCGTTGTGGCACCAGCAGCAATACGACGATCCAGATCGACATACCGTTCCAGGCTTTGGGCCTCCATTCGCACCAGCGCTTGGTTGGCTTCTTCCAAAAGTCCGGTTAGGCGCCTGACATCTGCCTCGAGTTGCTGCACCCGCAACACCAGGCTACCGGAGTCACTACCAGAGTTGACCGCTCCGCTAACGTCAGAAGGCGGTGAAGCGACCGTGGTTGAGCCGGCGTAAGGGCGAATACCGGCATAGTCGGCGGCAGCATCTTCGGCAACAGCACCCTGTGGCACGCTCGGATTCTGCGCTGTGGCGCGGCGTTCCGCTTCCACGTCAACATAATCCTGAGCGGCCAAAGGCAAGGTGGCGCCTAATAACAAAAAGCCGGCAAAGAGCGCCGGCTTGAGGGGTAAAACTGTCACTGTCTTTCCCTTATTTATTTGAGCTCGACGCGACGATTCTGCTGCCAATTGCTCTCTCCCGAGCCGTAGGCTACAGGATTCTCTTCGCCATAGCTGACCGTTTCTATGCGGTAGCTTGGAACGCCATTAGCGACCATATAGTCACGGACAGCATTCGCACGGCGCTCGCCCAGGGCGAGGTTGTACTCCCGCGTGCCTCGCTCATCGGTGTGGCCTTCAAGACGAACACTGTCGTTATTGCCGAGCAATGCTGCGATATGGGCGTCTACTTGGGCGCGTGCCTCGTCGGTCAAAGATGAGCTGTCAAAACCAAAGTAAAAGACCGTGCCCACGGCCGCTGCCGCTGCTTCGGCCTCCCTTTGATTGGCGGCCGCCTCCGCCTGCGCGCGCTCTTGTGCGGCCTCCTGCGCAGCTGCTTCCTGAGCCGCCTGCTCCGCGGCTGCGGCAGCTGCCGCCTCCTGCTCCTTGGTATCGTTACCCGAACAGGCTGCCAAGATCAGCGCTGCGAATACCAGTCCTAGCCACTTTGCATAAAGCGATACATTTTTCATGGTGCTTACCTTTCCCCAATGTGTGGTACCCCAGATACGCGTAATGTAGCGCATAACCACCCTATTTTCCTCTGCCCGCCGCAAAAAAATTCCGTGAAAACTCAAGGTGTCACATAGGGCGACCAGGCGGGCTCCTGAACGCTCCCCTCGCGGGAGGGCAAGCTGAATCTCACGCCGCCATCCACCGCTACGGCCCCGAGAATACTCTCCTCACCCCGTTTCGTGGCGTAGAGAACGATCGATCCATTGGGGGCGATACTGGGGCTCTCGTCGAGACTTGTTTCGGTCAATACCGTCAACCGGTCTGTCACCAGATCGAATACCGCGATGTGATATCGGCCATCACGCTGATGCACCAGAGCGACATTGCGACCATCCTGGGCGACTCTGGCCCTCGCGTTGTAGGGTCCCTCAAAAGTCACCCGATCTATTTTGTTAGTCCGCAAGTCATAGCGGTAAATTTGGGGGCGCCCTCCACGATCCGAGGTAAATAAAAGCGACTTACCATCGGGCATCCACGTCGGCTCGGTATCGATCGCGAAATGACGCGTTAATCTTGTCAGCGAACGACTGGATAAATTCAAAAGATAGATGTCAGGGTTGCCATCCTTTGAGAGCACCAAGGCCATAGTATTCCCGTCTGGCGACCAGGCTGGAGAATTGTTTAACCCCTTGAAATTGGTCAACTGCTCGCGCTGACCCGTGAGCAGGTTTTGTCTGTAAATAGCGGGCCGCGACGTCTCGAAAGAGACGTAGGCGATCTCACGACCATCGGGAGACCATGTGGGTGACAAAATGGGATCACGGCCCTCCAGCAAAACAATCGGCCGTCTCCCATCGGAGTCAGCCAGCGTCAGCCGATAAAAATCTTTGCCCTGGGGGTTACGCGTAACAGAGACGTACAGTAGACGGGTAGCGAAGGCGCCGGGTATGCCGGACAGGGTTTCATAGACCTGATCTGAGACCCGGTGCGCCAGCATCCGTAACTCACTCACCGGGCCCGTTACAGTCCCCGTTTCCACAGCCGTTTGCCGAGTCACATCGAACAGCTGAAAATCTACCCTAGCCTGAGTCCCCACACTGACTCTGCCAATAAGGACATACTCTGCAGAGATCGCACGCCAGTCCCTGAAAAAGAGCTCGGATTCGCGGCTTGGGAAGCTCAACATGTCGCGCCGGCTCACGGGCGAAAACTGACCGCTGCGTGCCAGATCCGAGTCGATTATCTGAGCCACATCCTCAGGCGCCGAACCCACACCCTGCCAGGCAAAGGGCACAATCGCAACGGGTGTAGGGTTCTCCACACCCTGATTAATTTCGATCTGCAACTCCGCCGATGCACAGGACACATAAGTAGCCATCACAAGGGCCAAGAAATTTCTCATGAGCATTGTCAGTACCTCAAATCCTCGGGCTTGAATACCAATTGAAAACGGCGAAAGTTCGC
>VMDB01000190.1 GCA_008081075.1 Halieaceae bacterium | reverse complement strand
GTGCTTTCCGCCGCGTTGCAGCTTTTTGTCTCTCAGGGATATGAAAACGCCACGATCGATGCTATCGCGGCGAAAGCGGGTTTGACCAAGGGCGCGGTTTACTTTTACTTCAAAGGGAAGGCGGCCCTGCTGCATGCATTGCTGGATGAAGCTGAAGCTTTGTATGCCGACATCTTCACGCGAATGCGTGCCTCACCAGATGGGCCGGTAGAGCAATTACGGATGTTTGTGGATTGGTGCGCGGCAACAGGGGCAAAAAATCAGGAGCTGTTGGTGCTGCCCATACTGGTCTCTCTGCAAGCACTCGGGCGAGATCCGAGCATAGCGGAGCATGTCGGCAGAATGTATGACCGCTACCACGCAGAGATGAGTCGAATAGCCACCGAAGGCCAGGCCCTTGGCGTGTTCGACGATAAGGTCGCGATACGGGAGCGAGCAGCCGTATTGGTGGCGCTTACCGACGGGATGCTACTTGAGTGGTATCGGTTTGCCGATGTGTTGGATGGTCGGGCTTTGGCAGAAAGTGCCAAGGCGCAAATTCTGCATGGGCTGGGCGTGTCTGCCTAACCAGCCAAGACGCGGGCTGATTTTTCGAGAGTGTCGACGGCCTCGCTCCAAATCATGTTTTTCCAGTCGTCAAATTCGGGGTACATCACCCGACGCAGTTCGGCTTTGATCGCCTTGCCCTGATCTGAATTCAAATCGCCGTAGGCATGGAGCCAGTTATCTTTTTGGTGAGCCCCAAGTACCTCATCGGGCGGATAAGTGCCATATTCGATGACAAAGGCATAGGTCAGTTTGTCGGGCAAAATCCAATCCATCGCCAGCACGATGGGGCCTTCGGGATCAACGGGGAGATCTTCATCGAATTTCTCTTTAACTGCGGTCGATCGCATGGTGGCCCCAAATTCATTGTCTAAGGCGCCAAAGCGCGGGTCCTCTTGAGGGTAACCGTGAACAAGATACGGCACGCCGTAGGGCCCCAAGCCCGTATGCACATCTATGAGCAAAACCGTTTTCTGATTGCTGAGCCAGCGCCGGAGCCCCGCCACCATCACTTCCCGTGACCAAGTGGGTTTGGTGTCGCCATAGAAAAGTCCATCGGCGTGGGAGCGTTGCCCGCCCAGCATGGCAGCCATGTAGCCGATGTCACCGTGTGTTGCGCGGTAATCAGCCAAGATCTGTTTAGCCTGAGCATCATCGAGTTCTCTCGGGACAAAGGCGTCGTGTAAGGCGTCGTACTCAGGGTTGCCACGCAGCGGTTGATCGAAGTCGACATAGTTACGATTCAGGTCCACGTTGCCCTCGGTGGTTCTCCGCGTCCAGGCAAAGCCATAGGGATTATGCGCGTGGACCAGAACCACACGGTGGCTCGCGTACAGTGCGCGGAGTTCGGGTGAGCTGAGAAACCCTAGCTGGCAGGCAGATCCGGTATATCCTTCTGGGCCGTGGGTCCCGCTAATGATAACCAGTGCCGAGGCCGCGTCGCTGGGTCCGCCCACGGCAAAGTCCATGGCCAGCGCTTCGCCTGTGGGGCCCTCAATGTCGAGCACTTCTGAATGAACGCTGAACCCACTGGCGTGAGCCGCGTCCGTAAACCGCGCGCGGGCCTCTGCATAGGAGGTAGAGAACAGGGACGAGGGATCCATAGCAAGACGCCTGCCAGTCGATTAAGTAACAGCTAGCATGTCTATCGAACTGAGGGGAAACAAGCCTCCAACATTGAATGACAGGCTATTTGCTGAAATTGCTATCTCGCCGTAGGGTAACTTTGTTCAGGGTAAGTGTGATCTGCCGCGGTGAAGGTATCTATTGGCTCTGTTGTCTTTCGGCTGCTCGGGTATCTCCGTGCTCCGAACGCCAGAGACGAGTAAAACAACAAAATCGGGAGGCACTATGCAGGCACGTCACAGTTTGGTTCTCGCGAGTTTTCTCGCCCTTTTTATTGCGTATCTTGATCGCGTCAATATCTCGGTGGCGGCCATTGCGATGCAGGAGACGCTGTCTTGGAGCGAGACTGAAAAGGGTTTCGTGCTCTCGTCTTTTTTTATTGGCTATATGGCAGCCCAGATCCTGGGAGGTGTGCTGGCCGACAAGTATGGTGGCAAGCGTGTCTTGCTCTGGTCGTTGGTGGCGTGGTCGGTCTTCACGCTTTTAACGCCGGTTGCGGCTTCTGCGTCTTTCCTGGCTCTGATCTTGGTCAGGATTGGCCTGGGCCTCGGCGAGGCGCCGCTGAGTCCGGCTGTGCTCAGTTTGTTTGGGCGCTGGATCCCGGAGAACGAGCGCTCGAGGTCGGTGGCGATCTACTCCAGTGCCGCGATAGCCGGCACCATAGCGGCGCTCCTGGTGACCGGTTTTGCCGTTTCACGTTTTGGTTGGCAATCGGTTTTCTATGGTTTCGGCGCGATTGGCCTGATCTATGCCCTCTGGCTCAACCGGGTGGTGTATGAGACGCCCGACGCACATCCCAACGTATCTGCAGATGAGCGCACTTTGTTGGCAGGAAGCGTGGTCTCTCAAGAGCGAACCCCGATTCCCTGGAAAACCATTTGGTCGTTGCCTGCCATTTGGGCGTTATTGATCACGTTTTTCTGCACCAGCTGGAGCCTGTATGTCTTCATGTCATGGATGCCGAGCTATTTTTCTTCCGTTCACGGGCTCGACATTAGCAGCGCGGGGATCTACACAATGGCACCGTGGGCTGCAATGTTTGTGATGATGAATGTGGCGGGGTGGATTGCCGACAGCTTGATCTCCCGACAGTGGGATATCACGACGGTGAGAAAGTTGATGCAAACGATCGGGCTACTCGGTTCCGCGACGTTCCTTTATCTGACGCGTTTCGTGACGACGCCCGACATGGCGCTTTTGTCTCTCTGTGGCGCACTGGGCTTGCTTGCCTTTGCCTATTCGGGTTCCGCACCCAACGTGCTTGATATTGCACCGCGATTTGGCGGCGTTGTTTTCGGCGTCATGAACACGCTGGGCACGCTTCCCGGCATCATCGGGGTGGCGATGGCGGGCTGGTTGGTGGACACCACAGGGTCCTACGACTCCGTGCTTTTGCTCGCGGCCAGCGTGAGCATATTTGGCGCAGTGGTATACATCTTATTCGGGAGTGCGAAGCAGCTCGTCGACTGACCCACCCGCACTCAGTTGGAGACGGGGGAGGGTGCTGTCGCCGGCAGCTCAAATGCTGCCAGTTGGGGTAGAGATTTGTCGTATTTCTCGACCTCGACCATGCAGGTATGTGCCGAGCAACCCTGAGCCAGCATCGATGTGCCAATATCGGGGGTTAATGCGTTGGGGTTGCCGTGTACCTCGAGGATCTCGCCGTCGATCTTTTGAGCATCAAACCACGCGCCGGTGGGCAGTTCGACGACTCCCGGCATCACATCCTCCGAGATGAGCACGCCAGCGAGACAGGCCCCCCGGCCGTTGAATATCCTGACGATGTCATGCTGTGCCAGTCCGCGGGCGGAGGCATCTGCGGGGTTAACCCGAGCGGCTTCCCGACCCAAGATCTTTGATTCCTGACTGGCTCGTCCATGATCGAACTGACTATGGAGTTTGTGTTTGGGTTGATTTGATATCAGATGCAGGGGGTATTCAGACGACGCGTTTCCCAGCCACTCGTCGCGCTCAAACCAGCGCGGGTGACCCGCACAGTCGGGGTACTGAAATGAATCTATCTTTTCGGAAAAGATCTCGATTTTGCCGCTCGGGGTTTTCAGCGGATATTTTTTGGGGTCCTTGCGAAATTTTTCGAGCATGAACTCTGCATCGGGCAGCTGATCGCCAAAACCAATTTGCTGTCCCTGCCAAAAGTCGTCGAAGTCGGGGAGTGAGACTCCCGCCGCGGCGGCATTGTTTTGGGTTTGTCCGTAAAGCTGCCGCACCCAGCCCATTTCGTCACGCTGCAGGGTAAACGCCGGTGCGAAGCCCAGTTTTTCGGCGAGTGCCGAAAACACCTCATAGTCACTCCGAGCGTCGGCATAAGGAGGCGTTGCCGCGTGCATCGGCGTCAGATACTCATCGTAGGCGCTCCCGCCGATATCGTTGCGCTCCAGAAAAGTGCTGATTGGAAAGACAATGTCTGCGTGTCGAGCAGTAGCCGTCCAGAATGATTCGTTAACAATGATGGTTTGCGGCTTTTGCCAGGCGCGGCGCAGGCGATTTAAGTCTTGATGGTGGTGGTAGGGATTGCCGCCGGCCCAGTAGATCAGCTGCACGTTCGGGTACGTTAATTGGTGACCGTTGTAATCGAAGGCTTCTCCCGGCTTCTCCAGCATGTCGGCAATGCGTGCCACGGGAATAAAATGGTGCTCGGCAGCGACGCGTTCGCCAACCTCTTCACCAAATGTACCGATGCGAAAATTCGGAATTTTTCTCCCGCCGAAACCCATGTTATGGATGCAGCCATAGCCGTATCCAATGCCGGCGCCGGGTAGTCCGATAAATCCCAGCATTGCCCCTAGCACGGTCACCATCCACCAGGTTTGTTCGCCAAAGATTTGGCGCTGCAAGGACCAGCTCACGCTGATTAAGCTGGGGGCGTCACTGGCAGCTCGTGCTAGGTCAATGATGGTGTCCTCTGCTACGCCAGACAGAGTGCTTGCCCAGCGCGCTGTTTTGGGAACGCCATCTGTTTCGCCAATGAGATAGGGGATGAATCTGTCGAAGCCGGTGGTGTATTTCTCGAGAAAGTTCGCGTCGTATCGACTCTCAACGTAGAGAACATGTGCCATACCAAGCATGATCGCCGTGTCTGAACCGGGCCGGCAGGGTATCCATTGCGCTTCCAACTCCGCGACCGTGTCATCCTTGAGTGGGCTGATATTGACGATACGTACGCCCGCCTCGCGCAGTTGCCGCAATTGTGTTCTGGCCGAATGGCTGCCCAGACCGCCAGCATTGACTTGAGCATTTTTAATCGCTGCACCACCGAAGAGAATCATGGTTTTGCTGTGCCGTGCTATCTCTGCTGGCGCCGGTGATTCTCGCAGAAGCGCAAGAAGCGGGAAGCCGAGAATGTGTTTGATGATGACTTCGGCGGCGGCCGCTGAATAGGAATTGACTGACGACACGTAGCCGCCACCAAGCCGCAGAAAGCGATGGATCTGACTTTGCGCGTGGTGAAACCGTCCTGCGCTGGCCCAGCCATAGGAGCCACCGTAAATACTGTTGGGCCCAAGTTCCCTCCAACAGGTCCCCAGCCGCTCGGCGGCAATGGAAATGGCTTGGTCCCAACTCACCGCAATGAAAGGCTCCTCGCCTCGTTTGCCGTTGGACTCTTGGGTCGGGTTATTTAGATACCCCTCGCGGATCATCGGCTGCGCCACTCTTACATTGGGATCAGCGTTGTCGAGCAGGG
>VMDB01000091.1 GCA_008081075.1 Halieaceae bacterium | reverse complement strand
ATATCCATGTGTTAACTCCTATTACTCACTCAAATTAATATCTGTTCATTGGGCCCGCCGGCGCACGATGTTGCGCTCACCCGCGGACACCACGATTTGTTCACCCAGCGGGTCGGCGGTTTCAAACCACTCAAGCAGTTCGGCATCCTCCGGGTCAGCCACCCCAACCCACCGGCGGCCGTCCGATAGCTGTCGACCCACAACAACCGCCCTTGCGCCGCCTTTCTGTGGCTGAAAGGTATAACTCTCAATCACGCCATCAGGCTCCGGGTCCGCGACAACCTCGACAACCTCGGGGGCCTTGAACTCCGGGACCGCCTCGGGAAACTCGGCGGGGATGTTGGCATAAACGCCCACCGCATGCTTGGAAAGATAACCGCCATTGGCACCAACGACGCCATATGCAGGCTTAGACTGTGCTCTTAGCCAATGCACCATCTCGGCAATCCCATGGGTGGAGTAGTTGTTCCCCGGCCCACCAAAAAAAGGCAGCCCTCCGGTCAAGGTCAGGGGCCGTGGGTCATCAAGCGTCATACCCAAGGCATCCATCGCCACCCACACCGCGATTGGAAAACAGGAATACAGATCGGCCGCGCCAATCTGCTCAGCATCAATACCCGCCCCTGCCAAGGCGTTGCAGTAGGCTGCCGCCATCGCCTCTGATTCCCCTATGGAGCGTCGATTCAGGACTTGTGGTTCTGAGCCGGTCCCGTGGCCATGGAGAAAAATCGCCCGATCTGCGACCCCGAGGGACTGCGCTGTCTCCCAGCGGGTCAGCACCAAGGCTGAGGCTTGGTTCACACCATCTTTGGCCACCATCGATTTGAGGTGTGGATCACCCATCAGGCGGTTTTTGCTCGACGCCTCGCCTATCTCCGCCGCCGTCATGGCGTCGTCAAACATGGCATAAGGGTTAGCGGCCGCCACACTATTAAAGCGCGCCATCAGTTCTGCTAACTGCGTGCGATAAGCCGATTTGCTGAGTCCGATCTCACCCCGCCGCACCTGCTCTTGCAATGGATAGATATCGACAGGGTTCCAGGCACCATGCCGATTGAGCTCGGCATCGAAGAGCAGCTCCGTGCAGGCACCACGGTCGTCGGTTTCACCCTCCGGCTCGTCACTCCAGTCCGCTGACAAACCCTGTCGCTGCAACTGACGGGAAGTGGCCAGTGCCTCAGCGCCACAGATGATCGCGCCGTTGATTTCACCTCGCACCAACGCATTACCCAGCTCATAGACCAACCGCTGCGGCTCATCACCACAGGCCCGCGAATAAATCGCTGAAGCATTCGGCAGCGCGAGCCGGCTAAGAATCGACAGGGGCGGACTGCTACTGCGCCCGAAGGGGGCGATAACGGGCACGATGAAGTCCGGCACGGAGTGAGCAAACATCCTGACGCAAGCGAGACGATCGATCAGCGGGCTCAGCGCCTCCGCTGCGCCGGTATCGGCCAACGCTCGTTCACAGGCTTTGGCCGCTAGTGCTTCAGGCGTGAGGCCAACAAAGGACTCGTCCAGGCGCTCAGTAAATTGACCCGCCCCGAGTAACACCGGGGTGTTGGGATCTATCTGCATATCACTTTTCCAGGCTGGCCTGCGCGGCCTCGACTATCTTTGAGAAAGACGTTGCATCCAGGGATGCGCCGCCCACTAGTGCGCCGTCGACGTGTGGACAGTCGAATAGCCCGCGAGCATTGTCCGGGTTAACACTACCCCCATAGAGCAAAGGCACCGATGCGCCGTCTTCAGTAAGCGCAGTCAGCTCATCGCGAATTACAGCGTGCATCGCGTTCGCCTGCTCGGGCGACGCCGTCACGCCAGTACCAATCGCCCATATCGGCTCATACGCAACCAGCAACGATGCCGGAGACTGCTCACTGAGAACGGCTCGCAGTTGTTCGCGAACCACCGTCTCCTCTCGACCCGCATCTCTCACCGCCAAACTCTCGCCAACACACAAAACGGGAATCAGGCCGGCACTACTGGCGGTGGCCAACTTGGCAGCGATGAGCTGGTCCGACTCTGCAAGATCGGTCCGCCTCTCCGAGTGCCCCAAGATCACCCAACCGCAACCCCACTCAATCAGCATGCTCGCCGATACCTCTCCCGTGTGGGCTCCGTTATCGTGCGCGGAGCAGTCCTGACCGGCTAGACCACAGCCGTGGGGCAGATCTGAGCAGGCGCCCAGATAAGGATGGGGAGGTGCTATGGCGGCCACCACGTCGGGCGAAGGCGCGTAAGCCAACGCGCGAGAAAAAGCATCAACCATCGCCAGGCTGCCATGCATTTTCCAATTACCGATGACGTACCGTTTATTCATGGGGGCTCAGCACAGAATGTCGCGCGGGAAGATACCAGACTGGGCGCCTTCTCTCACCCTTTCTCAATGGGACAATCGCTGTCAGCACCCCACTCGGCCCAGGAGCCATCGTATACAGCGACGTTCGAATGTCCGAGCTCGTTGAGCGCCAGCGCCAATATGCAGGCGGAAATACCGGATCCACAGGTGGTCACGACACTGGTTGCATCTGTGATGCCAACAGCGTCGAACAACTCCCTCAATTCCGCTAGTGGCTTCAGGCCTTGCCCGCCCTCCGCGACCAGGCGAGCGTAATGTAGGTTCCGCGAGGTGGGAACGTGGCCTGGCCTCACCCCCGGTCTGGGCTCTGCCTCCTCTCCCGCGAAGCGCGCGGGAGAACGCGCATCGAGGATCAAAGCATCACCGGTCGCCATTGCCGCTCGCACACGCGCCATATCGGCGACCCAATGCGACTGGTACTGGGCCGCGAAGCTTGGTTGTGATTCACTGGGTACCGTCTCTCCGGATTCGACAGGACAACCGGCCGCCCGCCAAGCCGGAAATCCGCCGGACAAAACACGCACCTGGACATGGCCGAACACACGGAACATCCACCAAGCCCGCGGCGCCGAAAACAGCCCCTTGCGATCATAGATAATGATCTGATCGTCACTACCTACTCCCAGCACCCCGACTTGCCGGGCAAACTGCTCAGCCGTGGGCAACATATGCGGGCACGCATGATTGCGATCTGAAATGGCATCGATATCGAAAAACCGCGCTCCTGGAATTCGCGCCGCGACATACTCCTGAAACGGATGGTGCGGCTCGCCCGGTAGATACCATGTGGCATCCAGCACCTTCACATCGCTACGCCCGAGGAGATGCTCTAGCTCTGGAACAGAGATCATTGTCTGCGCTGGCGCCATGTGGGCCCTCCGAGGGCAATACCTAAGACAAACGGGGTGCCCTCGCAGCGGCATCCCCGCCCCTGAAGGTGTGAGTCTAATCGCCGGTGAGCGGGTTGAAAATGGCACAGAGGCGGGGCTTCGATGCTGACGCTTTACGAAAACGGGTGATTTCCACGACGCAGGGTTTCCAATCGTCGGCCCCTGCGTTCACAATAGCGTCCCATTTTAAGAACCCAGCATGAGGAGAACCCCATGGCCGCGACAACTATTGCCTGCGCAGACGGCTTTGAACTTGGCGCCTACGAAGCAATGCCCTCGGGCACGCCCAAGGGCGCAGTGATGGTTATTCAAGAAATTTTTGGCGTGAATTCGCATATCCGCTCTGTGGTTGACGGCTATGCCGCCGAGGGTTTCTACGCGATAGCACCGGCCATCTTCGACCGCCTGGAACGTAACGTTGAGTTGGGCTACACCGAGGCCGACATGGGAACGGGCATCGAGCTGGCTTTCCAGAAGCTCGACATGGCGCAAACCCTTGCCGACCTGCAAGCGACCATCAGCGCTGCATCACAACACGGGAAAGTTGGGGTTGTCGGCTATTGCTTCGGGGGCTTACTCACCTGGCTGTCCAGCTGCAACCTGGATGGCGTAGCCGCAGCTTCTGCCTATTATGGTGGCGGCATTCCCGACAACGCCGAACTGACGCCAGCCTGTCCGATTATTCTTCACTTCGGTGAACTCGACGCGCATATTCCTATGGACTCAGTAGCCGCTCTGCAAAGCAAACAGCCCGATCTGCCAGTACACGTCTATGCCGCCGATCACGGCTTTAACTGCGACCAGCGTGGCTCCTATGACGCCGCCGCTGCCGCATTGGCAAAGGACCGCACGCTGGCGTTGTTTAACGCGGAGCTGGCTGGCTGAGCACCATCAAAATGCGAATCGGTATTATCGTTGGCAGTCACCGCAAGGACTCTCAGAGCGCAAAGGTAGGCAGGTTTATAGCGTCTGCGCTGGAGCGACGCAGCGGCGTCAGTCACTGGACGCTGGATTTGGGGAAGACACCCCTGCCCCTGTGGGACGAAGGGCTCTTTAGTCAGGGCGAGCAGTGGTCTGCGCTTCCGGCGCTGAAAGCGCAGCTCGATGACAGCGATGCATTTATTATGATCGCGCCAGAGTGGCACGGGATGGTGCCTGCCGCGCTGAAGAACTTCTTACTGCTGTGGGGCGCCGGGAGTGAACTGTCTCACAAACCCGCACTTCCCTGCGCCGTCTCAGCAGTCGACGGCGGCGCTTATGTCATAACCGAGTTACGCATGAGCAGCTACAAAAACAATCGCTTGTGCTGGCTGCCTGAAAACCTCATTGCCCGGCAGGTCAAAACTATTTGCAATGAGGATGAGAGGCTTAACGAAGAACCTCAACAAAAGGATTTCTCTGCGCGCTGCGAGTACACGATCGATGTGTTGATTGCCTATGCAAATGCTTTACGAGACGTCAGGGCGCTCGGCATATTCGATCACGAAACCTTCATGAATGGCGCGTAGTGCCCATCCCTACTGGTCACTCAGCGATCGGTATCCACCGCCGAAAAAGATCAGCGGGACGGCGTCCGTCGATTCAAAGGCAACAACCTCACCAACAATAATTTGGTGATCCCCGCCGGGATATACCGCGAAAGTACTGCAACTGAAATGAGCGAGGGCGTCGATCAGCTGAGGCTCGCCCTGCGCGCCCGCCGTGAAATGTTCCGGCAACGCCTCGTGCCCGCCCCGCTTGGCATAGTGTCCCGATAACCCAGCCTGCTCTTCGCGAAGCACGCTGATGCCAAAGTGCTGGCACTCGGTATACGTTTTCAGGTGGTCCGAGCTATTTTGAATGCTCCACAGCACGAGTGGCGGGTCTAGCGAGACCGAGGAGAAGGAATTTACCGTCGTCGCCAACGGACCGCGCTCACGGTCACTGACCGTCACCAAACAGACACCCGTGGCAAACTGACCCAATGTCTGTCGGAACGCGTTTACATCCATCGTTATTACCTTTTTTACCGCGCTTTTCTTACAGCGCATGGTTTTAATCCGCCGCCTCTGACAGCACTACCTATGGATCCACTGCCTTTGCGGTCGGCACTCCAGCGATTGCAAATCACTCATCGCTGCACACGCTAGCTATCAAGCCCACCCATCAAAATGTATTTGATCTCGAGGT
>VMDB01000080.1 GCA_008081075.1 Halieaceae bacterium | reverse complement strand
AACGTGTAAGGCCCCGGGGTTGCGTGACGAATCAATCGATAGGCGGTGTTATCGACGCGGGCATAGGTACCTAACTCGGATAAATCGCGACACATGAGGGTGAAATTGTGATCATCCCGCAAACTGCGAATGCGTCGAATACGCTCAGCTGCCTTCTTGTCGCCCAGTTGACAGCCCAGGGCGTAAGCCGAATCCGTCGGGTAGACGACGACACCCCCCTGACGGACGATAGTGGCGGCTTGTTGAATCAATCTCGCCTGCGGTGTCTCCGGGTGTACCGAAAAAAACTGACTCAAAGTGCGGCCTCCTGTGCTCTCACCGGCTTCACCAGGCCTCCTTGGCGATATCTCCCGGGGTGCCGACACCTGTTTGGTTTTGGAAACCACCCAGCCATCATGAGCGCTATCGGGCTCATACCCGCTCCCAGATGCCTGAACCGGACGGGAAACGTGCGGTATCGACGCCAAGGCCAGCACTATATTCTCCCTCGCGATGAAAGTCTGATCCTACCGAGAGCAAGAGCTGATGCGCACCGGCAAGGCTCATGAGTCGGTCCGTCTCACCCGGGCCCGGGCGACCATTGATGACCTCTATTGCCGCGCCACCCGCGGTGACAAAGGCCGCACATAGCGCATTGAGCCGCGTGGCAGTCAGACGGTACTTGAGCGGGTGAGCAAGCACGGCAAGTCCGCCCGCCTCGACGATGGTCCCGACGGTCTGTTGCAGGTCAGGCCACACGGTTGAAATATCGCCCACTTTGCCTTTTCCCAGAAAACGCTTAAAGGCTTCGGCCTCGGTCTTTACGTGATTGTTCATGACCATCCAACGCGCAAAATGGGGCCGACCGATTTGCGCACCCGCCGCCACGGCCATCGCGCCTGCCAAGGCACCCGGCATGCCCTTTTGGTCCAACCGGTGAGCAATCATCTCAGCGCGCTGCAGCCGGGCCGAATCCAGACCATTCAAGTGCGCGACCAATCCGCCCGACGTGGCATCAAACCCCAGACCCACAATGTGAATACCCACTTTGCCCCACTGGCAGGACAGTTCCACACCACTGACAAGTCGCACACCAAGTGGCACACTCTCAGACACACTGGCGAACCCGGCAATGGTGTCGTGGTCCGTCAACGCTACCGCTTTAATGCCCGCCTCCGCGGCTCGATTAAGCAATTCGGAAGGGGAAAGCGCGCCATCTGAGGCGTTGCTATGTGTGTGGAAGTCGATCAAGGCTATCTCTACACTGCGCCGGGCACATGTCAGCAACCGGTCTGGCGAACGGATTAGGCCGAATTGTCTAACATAGCCTGATGGATAGCGAGCAGAAGGTGAGTAAACAAGGGCAACCATGAAGCAACTTCTCGAATTTTTACCTCTGGTGTTATTTTTCGGAACGTACCAGCTGAGCGGCGAGACCCTGCAGATCGGTAGCTGGTCGCACACATTTGATGGCATCTTCAGCGCCACCGCGGTTCTCATTGCGAGCAGCGTCTTGGTGTGGCTGATCAGCTCAGTCATCAGTAAGACCAATGACAAGCGTCTGATGTGGATGGCGCTCGCCGTCGTCGTTTTCGGGTCCGCAACACTGATCCTGCGCGACCAACGCTTCATTCAATGGAAGCCCACGGTGTTTAATTGGGGACTAGCAATGGTCTTTCTGGGCTCGCAGTTCCTCGGAGAGAAGAACCTGCTGCAACGGTTCATGGGACAGCAATTGAACTTGCCCCAGAGAGTCTGGGGCTACCTGAACGCACTCTGGATCACAAATTTCGCGCTGGTCGGCGCGCTGAATATCATCGTTGCTTATCGCTTTGACGAGGCTTTTTGGGTGTCTTACAAGCTGTACTCCAGCGTGGGCTTCACCCTGTTATTGATGGTGCTGAGCATCGCAATCGTTATGCCCCACCTTAAGGATCACGATATGAATGAAGAGGAGAACGATCCCTTGCGAGGTTCTTCATGACACAGCCGCTTGTTGCAAGATGGATGATTGCCGGGACAACGATCGCCTTTGCGCTTCTCACTTCCCTCTCGATCAATGCTCAGGAAACCCGCTATATCAGCGATACGTTGCTGGTCGCTGTTCGCGCCGCACCAGAGAACGAAGCTGCCATCATCCACCGCGGTCTCTCTTCAGGCACGGCAGTCCTGAGCTACGCCATGAGTGAGGACGGCGAGTGGGTCGAGATCGAGACCCGGAATGGCCTGCGCGGATGGTTGAGAGCCCAGTATCTGCAAACCGAGCCCCCTGCCTCTTTACTGATAGGCGATATGCGCATTGAGCTCGAAAAAATGAGAGCAGAGAGAGATCGTCTCGCAGCGCAACTCAACGAGAGTTCCTCTGAAGCCAATTTAGCTGATGATGCGATTGATGAATTGACGGCACAGTTGGAGAGCGTCAGCAACGAACTGGTCGAAATCAAACGCGTGTCTTCGGCCGCGATAGAGCTTGACCTGATGAATCAGCAACTTGTGGCCGAGCTTGAGTCCGAGCGTTCTGGGGCTGATTTGCTCCGCCTCGAAAACGTGCGTCTGCGCGACCGGATTGCCAACAATCAAATACTCGACGGCGCATTGGCAGTGCTACTCGGCGTCATTCTTGCCGTGGTCACGCCACGACTATGGCCGTCAAGAAAACAAAACGATGGCTGGTCCTAACGATTATTAGTATGAGGATTTTACGATGAATATCACAATTTTCTTCAGGCGCGCCTGTGCATTGCTCGGTTTAGCGAGCTATCTACTTGCCATCCCCACCGCTGTGTCGGCTGCTGAAGAGCAGCTCGACAACCCGAGGGTCCTGATGAAAACAACCGACGGGGATATCGTGATTGAGCTGTATGCAGAAAAATCACCTGTAACGGTGGCGAACTTCCTCTCCTACGTGGATGCCGGCTACTACGATGGCACTGTCTTTCATCGCGTCATCAGTAATTTCATGATTCAGGGCGGGGGTTTCACCACCGAGATGAAAGAAAAACCAACGCGCGACCCTATCGTCAATGAGTCGAGCAATAAGCTCCACAATACTCGAGGGACGTTGGCTATGGCCCGCACGAGCGATCCCAACTCAGCCACGGCGCAGTTTTTTATCAATCAGCGGAGCAACCTCCGCCTCGACTGGACCCCCGGTAATGAGGGCTATGCGGTTTTCGGCGAAGTAGTAGAGGGCATGCAGGTTGTCGACATTATCGCTCTGACCGAGACGGGAGCCGCATCAGTCGAGACCAGTCGTGGACCCGCCGTCTTTCAAGACGTTCCTGTTAAACCGATTGTTGTATTGTCTGTGAGTCGAATGGCGCCGTGACACATCTGAGCATCAACCTGAATAAGATCGCGTTGATTCGAAACTCGAGAGACACTCGACATCCCGATCCCGTTGAGTTTGCCGGTTTAGTTGTCGCAGCGGGCGCCCACGGTATCACCGTCCATCCCCGACCCGACCAGCGCCATATCAGAGCATCTGACTGCGTCAGGCTCGGTGAGAGTAGAGAAACAGAACTCAATCTGGAGGGAAATCCTTTTGCTGCCTCGCGACGCTCTGATCGAGGAGAGGTAGGAGACTACCCCGGCTTTATGGCGCTGGTTGAGAAAGTCCAACCGGATCAGGTGACGTTGGTCCCCGATGGCGATAACCAGCTCACCTCTGACCACGGCTTTAATCTCACTCGCGACGGCGAGGCGCTGCGTCCCATTATTGAGCAACTCAAATCCTGGGGCTGTCGCGTCAGCCTCTTCATGGACCCCGATCCAGAGCAAATCCCGCTCGCGCGTGACTTGGGCGCCGACCGTATTGAGCTCTACACCGAGTCCTATGCCAAAGCACATGAACGCGGTGACGCCGATACCGAGCTAGGTCGCTTTCAGAAAGCCGCGGCCGCAGCGATGGCAACCGGGCTGGGCGTCAATGCCGGGCACGACCTGAATCTGGCGAATTTGCCAGACTTTCGCATTCCCGCTCTGCTGGAAGTCTCAATAGGACACGCCTTTACGATAGATGCCATCCGCTACGGCATCGAAGGCGCAGTGCATCGTTATCTGGATGCACTGGCCGTCGCGCAAATCGATTAAGACAGCAGACATGAACCACCCAGAGCCGGTATTGGAGCCCCCACCCTATCTGGTGCCGCATTCAAGAGAACCGATTCGAATTTTGTATCGCGATGCTGACCTTCTCATCGTAGATAAACCCACGTTGCTCCTCAGCGTACCGGGGCGGCATCCGCTCAATCGAGATTGCCTGATTGAACGAATCGACGCGCACTATCCTGGCGTGGTCGCGGTGCATCGGCTCGATCTGGATACCTCCGGTGTCATGATTGTCCCCCGGCACCGAGAGTCGCTGTCGCGACTGGCCAGACAATTTCAGTCCCGGAGCATCGAAAAAACCTATATTGCGCGAGTAGCGGGCGTTGTTGAGAAAAACACCGGGACCATTAACCTTCCGCTGACGCGGGATTGGCCCAACCGACCTCGCCAAAAAGTCTGCTTTGAAACAGGAAAACCCGCGATTACACACTGGAAGCGCCTATCGACGGACAACGATACCTCCCTTCTCGAGTTGAGTCCGGTGACAGGGCGTTCGCATCAGTTACGCATTCATTTGAATGAAATCGGGCACCCCATTTTGGGCTGCGACTTTTATGCGCCGGAAAATGTGCTTGCTGCAGCACCGCGACTGCTATTGCACGCCTCCCGCATCCGCTTTTCGCACCCGATCTCAGGAGACACCATTACCGCATACTCACCCGCGCACTGTATGAGCGATTATGGCCGGCACTAGCGCGAAGAATTCGTCAGCGAGTGGAACACCGTACAGGCGCACTGTGGACGGAGACCAACGTGGTATCGGTTGATCATAGCGAGCGCGAGACCACTATTGTGGTCAAACCCAACCACTCAGCAAGTTGGCGCCAGAATCTGTGGGTACTCGCGGCGCTCGCAGTGCCATCACTGGGCGCAGGAATCGCTTTTGCGGTGGCGGGTGCGTGGCCGATCCTGCCGTTTGCGGGCATCGAGTTGGCGGCCCTCGGTAGCGCCCTATACTGGGTTAATTGGAAGTTGGAGTACCGGCACGTGATCCGCTTTACCGACAGTACTGTGTTAATCGATAAGGGTTATTTTATACCCAAGCGGAGTTGGTGTTTCATGCGAGAAGAGACCGCTCTCAGGGTGTCTCCAGAGACGCACCCATGGCAGGGGCCCAAAGTGTCTGTGCACGATCGACAGTCAGAGACCCGCGTCGGCGACTTCCTCAATCGTGAGGAGACGCTGCAATTACTGGATTTGCTGAAACAACAACTCACCGTAAGAACTCACAGTAACTCCGACACGTTCAAGGCGTGATATGACCAATCCTTCTAGCAATACCGCGAGCGACAATCAGCGAGTGGGATTTATTTCCCTCGGATGCCCCAAGGCGTTGGTCGACTCAGAGCGCATTCTCACGCAACTCAGAGTGGAGGGCTATGACATCA
>VMDB01000082.1 GCA_008081075.1 Halieaceae bacterium | reverse complement strand
CGAGCCTCCGCGCGTGCAGGACGGGCTCGGTGTAGCCGCTGGGTTGGGCAGTGCCTGCAAATACCAATTCGCTGGCGGCTCTGAAAGCTTCGCTGCTATCGAGGTTACTGGTCATAGGGGTGTAATTGGGATCTGCATGGTTTTGTTCATCCACCACGGCCGCCATGCGCGCCAGCGACGCTTTTACCTGAGCCTCGCTCACGACACCGTGATGTAACCAGTTGGCAATATGCTGGCTGGAGATGCGCAGCGTTGCACGGTCTTCCATCAGGCCCACGTTGTGGATGTCGGGCACCTTGGAGCAACCCACGCCGTGTTCTACCCAGCGCACCACATACCCCAAAATACCCTGAGCATTGTTGTCGAGCTCTTGTTGGATCGTCTCTGCCGAGAGTGCACTGGTGTCGCCGAGGGGGATCGTCAGTAATTCAGTCAGAGACCGTCGGTGCTGACCGCAAAGCGCTGACTGCACTTCGGCTACCGCGACGCGGTGGTAGTGGGTCACATGCAGCGTTGCCGCGGTGGGTGAGGGAACCCAGGCACAACTGGCGCCGGCATTGGGATGCCCTATCTTGCTGGTCAGCATCTCTGCCATCAGATCGGGCATGGCCCACATCCCTTTACCAATCTGCGCCTTACCCTGCAGCCCGCAGGCGAGTCCTGTATCCACGTTCCAGTCTTCGTAAGCAGTGATCCAGGTCTCGGCTTTCATCGCGGTTTTTGCCGTGACGGCGCCGGCCTCCATGCTGGTATGAATTTCGTCGCCAGTGCGATCGAGAAAGCCGGTATTGATAAAGACCACGCGCTCACTGGCGCGACGAATACACTCCGCCAGATTCACCGTGGTGCGGCGCTCCTCATCCATGATGCCTACTTTGAGCGTGTTGCGAGGCAACTCAAAAAGATCTTCTATTTGTGAGAAGAGCTCGACCGTCAAGCTGACCTCGTCCGGGCCGTGCATCTTGGGTTTGACGATATACATGGAGCCGGTTCGCGAGTTCTTTAGATCCCCTTTACCTCTCAGGTCGTGCAGCGCGCAGAAGGTGGTGAACAGGCCGTCCATGAAGCCTTCCGGGATCTCGTTGCCCGCGGGGTCGAGAATCGCCGGGTTGGTCATGAGATGGCCGACATTACGCACAAATAGCAGACTGCGGCCAGGTAGCGTCAGCGTACCGCCCTCGGGTGTGGTGAACTGTCGGTCAGGGTTCAGGCGACGGGTAAGGCTCGCATCGCCCTTTTTGAAGGTGTCGGTGAGGTCGCCTTTCATGAGGCCCAGCCAGTTACGGTAGACCACGACCTTGTCTTCGGCATCCACCGCGGCAACGGAGTCTTCACAGTCCTGAATGGTCGTGAGTGCCGACTCCAGGCAAATGTCTTTGACGCCCGCCTTGTCGGTGGCGCCCACCGAGTGTGCACGATCAATCTGGATCTCGATATGCAGGCCATGGTGCTTTAGCAGCACGCTGCTCGGTGTATCGCTGTCGCCGGTGTATCCCACCAGTTGAGACGGGTCAGCCAAGGACACAGACGCGCCTGTGGTAAGGGCGACCTGCAGGGTTCCGCTGTCGATGGTGTAGCAGGTGGCATCACGGTGAAGGCCGCCAGTCAGAGGAAAGTGCTCATCCAGAAAATCTCTCGCCCACGCAATCACGCGATCGCCCCGCACAGGGTTATACCCACCGCCCCGCACTGCGCCGTCATCCTCGGGGATGGCATCGGTGCCGTAAAGCGCGTCATACAAGCTACCCCAGCGCGCGTTAGCCGCGTTGAGGGCATAGCGTGCATTCATCACGGGGACTACCAGCTGTGGCCCCGCGATAAGAGCGATTTCGGGATCCACTTGGCTGGTGGTAATTTCAAAGGGCGCGGGTTTGGGGTGGAGATAGCCGATGTCGCGGAGGAAAGCCTCGTAGGCCTCGGCATTCCATGCGTCGCCCCTGTGGTCTCGATGCCACTGATCGATCTGGGCTTGTAGCCTGTCACGCTCCGCCAGCAAACGCTGATTCTCGGGGCCCAATGTTTTCCAGATGGTGGCCACACCCTCCCAGAAGGCGTCGGGGTCAATACCGGTGCCCGGAGCAATCTCGTCAACGAGGAGCGCGTGAAGCGCGGCGTCGACCATGAGGCCGGCGCATTCAATTCGTGGGGACATGAGGCAGACTCCCGAGGTCAGCGATGGCGGATCTGTTGATGAGGCCGTCACTCTACTGGCTCACCACTATTGATCATAGAGATTCAAACGATACAGGGTATTCTCAAGATTTATGCGGTGTGCTGCGGGGGCGCGTCGAGGGATCGCGCAATCGCCGTAATGAACTGCCTTACCCAGCGATGCGGTGCGTTATTGTGCAGTAGCGGACTCCACGCCATTTTCAATTCCAGCGGGGGTATGTCAAAAGGCACTGGGCGCACCACGACCCGAGGATTATCCCGCTTAAGCCAAGTGGCGCGGGTGGGGAGGGTGACGATCAGGTCGTTTTGTTCGGCCAGCGTCATTGCCGCCTGATAGTGGCGGGTAAACACGCGGATCCGTCGCTTTTCTCCCAGATCCGCTAATGCCGCATCGCCCCGCCCCAGCCGCTGAACATCACTGGGGTCGACCCCCACCCCCCCCCCCATGCCGGTTTTGCTCACCCAGATGTGGTCGGCGCCGAGGTATGAGCGCAGGGAGAAATCGCCGAGTATGGGATTGTCAGGGCTCAGCAGACACGAAAAGCTGTCTTGCCAGAGGGTAATCTGGTGAAAGGATTGTGGCATCTGATCGAATCGGTTGATCACCAAATCGACTTTGCCCCGCTCGACATCCAGAAAGCTGACGTCGGAGGGATTCATGATGTCCAGGGTAATGCCCGGCGCGTGCTCGCGGAGTTGGTTGAGGACTGCGGGGAACAGGGTCGACTCAGCGTAGTCACTGGCCATGATCCGCACTACCATCTGGGCCTCACCTGGTGCGAATTCGGTCGTTGGCTGCATCGCGCGATCGACCCCCAGCAAGATTTCCTTAACCAGCGGTTCCAATTCCAGCGCGCGCTCGGTCGGTGTCATACCCTCGGACGTGCGAACCAGCAGAGGGTCGTCGAACAAAGCGCGAAGTCGACGCAGGCCGTTGCTCATAGCAGGTTGAGACAGTCCAAGTTGATTAGCGGCCTGCGTGACGTTGCGCTCGCGCAGTAGCACTTCGAGATAGACCAGTAGGTTCAGATCAATTTGGTTCAGGTTTTTCATATAATGCGTGCTGGGCAATCAGCCTTTATTCATGCGGTGAATTATAACTACTTAGTCATATTTTTGCCGTATGGCCCCACAATAGCGCTCGCGGATGATGCTGTGCCCAGTTAAGGGCGAGAAAAGAGGAACCACTGATGTATTTGGCACCCACGGAAGATATGCAGTTCCTGATCGACGACGTGTTGGACGTAGGCGGTGTGCTGGGCGCACTCCCGAAGTACGCCGAACTGGGATTAGGACCTGACCTGACCACCGCGCTGCTGGATGAAGCTGCCAAGTTCGCGGCCGACGTGGTCTCGCCCCTGCGAAGGGTGGGGGATGCCCAACCGGCCAGTTGTCAGGATAGCGCTGTGACGATTCCGCCCGGGTATGGAGAGGCGATCCGACAGCTGGGTGCCGGTGGTTGGGTAGGCATTTCAGCGCCCCTGGAGCAGGGTGGTCAGGGCTTGCCTGAGCTGTTTGGGACTGCCGCCTGTGAGATGTGGAACAGTGCAGATATGGCGTTTGCATTGGAGCCTTTTCTGAGCGCGGGTGCGGCGCTGGCGATATCGGCCCACGCCAGTGATGCCTTAAAGGCAACTTATCTGGAAAAGATCCATTCCGGTGAGTGGTCTGGCACGATGAACCTGACCGAGTCTGGCGCTGGCTCGGACCTCGGGCCGATGAAGACCCGCGCCGAACGTGAGGGTGACCACTACCGCATCTTTGGCCAGAAAATTTATATCACCTGGGGCGATCACGACGCCACCGAGAACATCATTCATTTGGTTTTGGCGCGCCTACCCGACGCACCCCCGGGGAGCCGCGGCATTTCGCTGTTTTTGGTACCCAAATTTTTAGTTAATGCCGATGGCTCCCTTGGAGAGCGTAACGACGCCTATCCAGTCTCGGTGGAGCATAAGCTGGGGATTCACGGTAGCCCAACCTGTGTCATGGCTTATGGCGATAATGGCGGCGCCATTGGCTATCTTGTGGGGGAGGAAAATCAGGGCCTTGCCTGCATGTTCACCATGATGAACGAGGCGCGGCTGAAGGTCGGGTTACAGGGATTGGGTGCGTCTGAGGGCGCCTACCAAAAGGCGGTGGCCTATGCTCGCGAGCGTGTGCAGGGTGGTGTGGCGATCATTGAGCACGCCGACGTAAAGCGGATGCTGCTGACCATGCGCGCGCTGAATGAGGCGATGCGCGCGCTGTCCTATGCCGAGGCGGTGACCATGGATCTGGCGCATGCCGGACCGGCCGAGGCACGCGATGCTCATCAGCGTCGTATCGACCTCATGATCCCAGTGATAAAGGGATGGTTGACCGAACTCGGTATCGAGGTCACCTCATTGGGTGTACAGGTGCACGGTGGCATGGGCTATGTCGAAGAAACGGGTGCCGCTCAGTATTTGCGCGATGTACGTATCACGCCAATTTACGAGGGCACGAATGGTATTCAGGCTGCGGATCTCCTCAACCGCAAGCTGGGGCGTGACGGCGGCGCCACCATGGAGGCCATGCAGGCTGAAATCGCCCAGTTAATCGATGCGCTGGAGGCCGAGGCTAACCCAGATCTCGCTGTCATTGGGGCTTGTCTTCGCACGGCGCTCGCTGAGCATGTTGGTAGCACGCAGCACTTACTCTCGCTGTTGCCCGAGGATCGATTCGCCGCATTGGGCGGCTCCTTTGATTACATGATGCAAACTGGCTATCTGTTTGGCGGATGGCAGTTGGCGCGCGGTGCACGGGTCGCTGCGTCTATAGCAGCGCGCGGAGAGAGGGTGGATTTCTGCCAGCGTAAAGTAGCGACGGCGCGATTTTATATGGAGCGGCTGTTACCCAGAGCACGCGCCCATGCCGGTGTTATCACCGCCCCTTGTGAGGGGCTTTCGCGCTATGCGCAGGACTGGTTTTAATCTGTGATCACTTTTACCACCCCGGACCTGTCAGACGATTTTCCTGACGCCTGTCACCTACCTTTTCAGCTGCGCCAGTTTGGTCAGCGTTCCCATTTTTTCGGCAGGGTGTCGACGGTTTTCTGTGATGCTGACAACTCGCGGGTGGCTGAGGCGGTGTCTGAGGCCGGCGAAGGGCGCGTGTTGCTGGTCGACGGCCAGGGACGCCTGCATCGATCGCTGTTGGGGGATCGTTTGGCACAGTTGGCGGCAGACAACGGTTGGGCCGGTGTTATTGTCATTGGCGCTATCCGCGACGTCGAGGTCATTGAACAGATTGATCTCGGGGTGCAGGCCTTGGGGGTTTGCCCCGTCAAGACCGAGAAGCAGGGCCGTGGTGAGCGCGATATCCCACTCACCTTCTCCACCGCTACGGTGA
>VMDB01000054.1 GCA_008081075.1 Halieaceae bacterium | reverse complement strand
CCTGCGTAATTTCTCCAGATAGCATGCCGCATTGCACGCCGACTTTTCGCAGCTTTTCGTACAGACGCCGAACCTGATCACGTCGGTTGGCAAATATGATAATGCGCTCGACATCGGCCGCATCCAATAAATCCATGAGCACAGAGAAGCGCTCGCGGCTGGCCACGAGGTACACCCGCTGATCGACTGAGGCGGTGGCAACTCGCTCCGGCTCAATCTCGACAATGATGGGCTCGTAAGTCCACTGTTTCGCCAGATTCAGTATGTCTTGGGTGAAGGTTGCCGAAAACAATAACGTTTGACGATCTTCCTTATGAGGAGTCGCCCTCACGATCCGCTTAACCTGGGGGATGAAGCCCATATCGAGCATTCGATCTGCCTCATCCAACACCATAATTTCGACACGATCCAGAGCTAGATCACGCCGCTCCATAAAATCGATTAGCCGCCCGGGCGTCGCAACAATAAGATCGACAGGCGCTCCATTCACCTTGGCAAGTTGCTTTTGGTAATCGGCGCCGCCAATCAGCGTCACCGTCTTGAGTCCGGTAAATTTACCAAGCTCTTCAGCATCCGCTGCAATTTGCATCACGAGCTCCCGGGTTGGCGCAATAATGACCGCTCTCGGTTCCCCCAAAAATCGCTCTCCATCAATGGGATGGGACAGCAGATCGTTGAAAATAGTAATGAGAAACGCGGCGGTTTTACCTGTGCCTGTCTGTGCCTTACCAATAGCGTCATTACCCGCCAGCGTATGAGGCAAAATTTGCCCCTGGATTGGCGAACAGAATTCAAAGCCGAGTGCGTCTATGCCCCGCTGAACAGTTTTGTCCAAGTTCAAACTGGCAAACTGAACCCGACCGGGGGTGCCAGCGCTACCGTTACCGGCCTGCTGGGTTGCTGGTTCCGCGTCTTCTTGCACAACGTCGTCTGGGGAAAAATGAGGCGGAAGTCTAGCACATGCAAGCGGGTTAGAATGTTCATGTGTCATTTCACGAAAACCACTCATGACCCACAGCTCCAAACAAACCGATCGCGGGGCGTCGCCGTCCTCAACACTGGCGGAGTTTGGTCCTTTATGGCGTATCGCATGGCCACTATTGATCGCCCAAACCGCGCAAATCGGTACTGGCGTTGTCGATACGCTAATGGCGGGTAATTACGGAGACATTGATTTAGCGGCGATCGCTGTGGGGTTCAATATTTGGTTGCCGCTCTATCTCATTATTCTCGGCACTTTATTCGCCTGTTCAGCAATCGTGGCCCAGGACTACGGCGCCGGTCGGGTGGAGCGTGTCCGAAGCTTTCTACCACAAGGCCTTTGGGTCGCCATTTTTTTAAGCGCCATCATGACACCGATGTGCCTGAATAGTGGCGGTGTCATCGCGTTGTTGGGTTTACCCGCAGAGACATCGATAAAAACAACGGCTTATGTCAGCAAGGTTGGGCTGGGCTTCCCAGCGTTGGGTATTTTCATGGCCCTGCGTTACCACACTCAGGGTCTGGGCATTACGGCGCCTTTCGCCATGGCCAGTGTGGTGGGTTTTATTGCCAACGTGCCACTCAATTACATGCTCATTTTTGGGCACTGGGGTGCACCCGAGCTGGGTGCCGAAGGCTGTGGAATGGCTACCGCCGCGTCGATGTGGATCAGTACAGCCATTATCATCATGTATACGCTGACCTCGAAAACACTCAAACCCTACCTCCCGGAACGATGGTTGCAACCACCGAATAAACAGCGGATTTCCGAAATTCTGGTCGTTGGCATCCCCGTTGGTCTGACATTTTTTTTGGAAACCGGCGTTTTTTCTGCGGTCACACTGCTCATCGCAACACTGGGTGATGTGGCGGTTGCAGCGCACCAGATCGCGATCAATATCTGGGATGTTTTTTATATTCCTATGGTGAGTATTGGCAGCGCCATGGCTACCAGAATGGGGCACGCCATTGGCGCACAAAACCCTAATGGCGTAAGAATGGCGCTGCGAGTCGGTGCGTTGTTATCCGGATTCATTGGCGCACTGACAATGCTACTTTTGCTCGTATTTCCCGACGCCATCATTAGCGCCTACACCCAGTCCTCAGAAATCCATTCGCTGGCGATGAAATTACTCCGCTTGGCCGCGCTGTTCATCATGATCGACGTCGTGCAAATTTTAGGATCCTTCGTCTTACGTGCCTACAAAGAGACACGATTCCCCTTCGTTGTCGTAACCGTATCCTACTGGGGTTTTGCGCTGCCACTGGGTTATTTCCTCGCCATCGCTACGGGTGACAAAGGCACTGACGGCACAGTCGACTTTTGGTACGCCACGATCGCGGGGATTGCCGTCGCCACCGCGCTTATCAGCTGGCGCGTGAGACGCATACTCAATACGCTGGACTAGTCTCCGGTGGGGCACATCAGGCGCTCGCCTGACATATCGGGCAACCTGTTCTTTTGGTGATCGGCATCGCCAGATACTCGCCGGACCAGGGATCGGCGATGTGGAGTTCACCCCAGGGAACCGGCAGTCCCAGCAGGAGTTTGATCGCCATGACACTCTGATGCATGGCCACCAGGCCCGCCACCGGCCCTAGAATACCCAGCTGGGCACAGCCTGCCCCGCCCGCTGCTTCGGGTTGTGTGACCAAGCAGTGATAGCAACCCAATTCTCGATCGGCATCGAATACAACCCATTGCCCAGCCATTCTGACCGCAGATCCCATAATCCACGGCAAGCCAGCATCATGAGTTGCGTTATCGATATCGAGTCGCGCTTGCAAGGAGTCCGTCGCGTCGATGACCAAATCAATGTCCGCGAGCATCGCAGACGCCGTGCGAGCATCAAATTTCTCCGGGCGAGCATCAATTGCTGTGTCGCTGTTAGCCCGCGCTAGACGCTTGGCCAATGCTTCGACTTTGGATTGGCCTATATCCGATTCGTCGAATGCGACCTGCCTCGGCAAGTTACTGAAATCGACTTGATCATCGTCGGCGAGACGAAGTCGCCCTACTCCGGCTCCCGAGAGGTATTGCGCCACCGGGCATCCCAGGCCACCCGCTCCCACAATCAGCACACCGCTGCTCAACAAGCGCTGCTGCCCTTCCAGGTCGACATCGGGCAAGATCAGCTGCCGCGCATAGCGCTGTAACTGTTCGTCGGTCAGCTCAACCATTGCCCCCCCGTAATGCGCTCTTGCCCTGACCAGTCACGGCGGGTCGAGACTGTCGTAAATCCTCTGTTAGCGAGGATTTCACGCACCGCTGCAGCCTGATCAAAACCGTGTTCTAACAACAGCCAACCACCCCGCGAAATAAATTCGGGAGCCCGTTCAATAATCTGCTCGAGAGACTCTAATCCCGTTTTACCAGCAACCAACGCCGTCGCTGGTTCTGCGGGTAAATCCCCGGCATAGAGGTGAGGATCGTCGGCGGCAATGTAGGGTGGGTTTGACAGGATCAACTGCCAGCGCTCTCCGGGGACGGCATCGAACCAGTCTCCCTCCCGCCACTCGACGCTCAACGCCAGGTCCCGGCCATTAGCGCGCGCGCAAGCCAATGCTTGTGAGCTGAGATCGACGCCACAGACCTCGGCTTCGGGGTGCTCTGACTTACAAGCCAACGCGACCGCACCGCTGCCCGTCCCAAGATCCAGTACCCGCAACGCACCGTCTCCAATGCACTGATTCGCCCACTCCACGAGATGCTCGGTCTCTCTGCGCGGAATCAACACATCAGGGGTCACCCGCAGCCGCAGCGTCCAAAAATCGCGGTAACCCAGCAGATACGCCAGTGGCTCACCCGAGATAAGGGCCTCGACCCCGGTTCTGAACCGATGAATATCTGTCGGTTGCACTTGCGCATCACCGTGCGCATAAATCCATGCGCGCTCAACCTCGAGAATGCTTGCCAGCAATACTTCCGCATCCTGTCGATCAATTGTCGCGTCATGAATGAGGTCAGAGACCATCATTCGTCGGCCATCGCAGCCAATTGATCCGCTTGATGCTCCTGACGTAGCGGAATAATCAGCGCATCGAGATCACCCCCGGTGACCTCGTCCAATTTATAGAGTGTCAAATTAATCCGATGGTCGGTGATACGGCCCTGGGGAAAATTGTAAGTGCGGATGCGTTCTGAGCGGTCCCCCGATCCTACTAATGATCGGCGTTGGGAGGCCTGCGAGGCGCGCTGGGCTTCCTGTTCCGCGGATAAGAGACGAGCCTGTAGCAATGACATAGCCCGGGCGCGATTTTTGTGCTGTGAACGCTCGTCCTGACACTCCACGACAATCCCTGTCGGAATATGCGTAAGGCGCACGGCAGAATCCGTGGTGTTGACGTGCTGACCACCGGCCCCCGAGGAGCGAAACGTATCGACACGAAGGTCCTCTTTTCGAATATCGACCGTATCGACTTCTTCGATTTCAGGCAGCACCGCCACAGTGCAGGCTGACGTATGGATGCGACCCTGAGATTCTGTTTCCGGTACCCGCTGAACCCGGTGAGCACCCGACTCAAATTTCAGGTGGGCATAGACGTCTTGTCCAACCACGCGGGTGATCAATTCTTTGAACCCGCCATGATCGCCCGCTCGCTCAGACATGATCTCGATTGACCACCCCTTTTGCTCGGCATATCGGTGATACATGCGAAACAAATCACCCGAGAATATTGCCGCCTCGTCTCCGCCGGTGCCCGCGCGAATCTCTAAAAATACGTTGCCGGCATCATTGGGGTCCTGCGGCAAGAGCAATACTTGCAGTGACGCCTCGACCGCTTCAACTGCGACGGTTGCATCCTCAATCTCGTCTTGGGCGAGGGTTCGGAGTTCAGGGTCAGCGTCGTCAAGCATTTCTCTGGCATCGGCCAGGCGAGATTGCAAGCGCGTCCAACGTTGGAACTCGGTGACCACCTCATTGAGATGAGCAAACTCTCGTGACAAATCCCGAAATTGCGTCTGATCAGCAATGACCTGAGGATCGCCCAGCATGGCTTCCACCTCCTGATGTCGATCAGCGAGGTTCTCTAGCTTGGAGAGTAAAGAAGATTTCACAGGATTGGCGCGAAACGACGCTATTGGAGCGTCGTGCCCTCATCCCGTTCGCTTTCAAAGTCGGTAAGGCCCAGCACAGCAGCCATTTTCGATACGTCCTGCTTGCCTCCATCCTTGGCGAGCTGACGAAGACCCGCCGTCGGCGCGTGGATGAGCTTGTTGGTCAAATCACGGGCGAGGCGATTGAGCACTTCCTCTGGATTCACCCCGCGCTCCAACATCTTCAGCGCTTTATCAAGCTCACTTTGCTGCATTGCCAGTGCTGAATCGCGGTATGTCCTGACCACATCAGCCGATTGCCGTTCGAGTAAGCCCTCTCGCAACGCATCAATGCCGCTGGCCACAATTTCATCAGCTTTACTCGCCTCGGATGCCCTGAGGCGGAGATTTTCCTCAATCACCTCGCGCATATCATCAACGGTGTACAGATAGATGTCTGAAATTTCGGCAACTTGCGGCTCGATATCCCTCGGGACCGCAAGATCAATCATGAGAACGGGTCGCCAGCGCCG
>VMDB01000034.1 GCA_008081075.1 Halieaceae bacterium | reverse complement strand
AGCAATATGCCGACCGACGGATTGACCGGTTCGACAAATTGACTGCGCTCCCCGATCCCGCGGATCTGAATAAATCGGCTGCGCGATGCTCCAGATGAGCTGGTCACGTTGGCCAATAATGTGGCGAGATCTTCGAGATGCACGCCGCCGCGCTGGGCGCGATCGCGCTCATCAAGCACAGTAGCGCTGACAGGGGGCATGGTCTCTTTGATGAGCGCGGCAGTGATTACCACCTCTTCGAGAGCGGGGTCCTGAGCGACTGCACTGTGCGCTAAAACACAAGAGACCCAAAGCTGGGCCCAAGGCTTAGCGCCCTTTTTTTTGCGGGCGTGTCTGCCAGATCGCTCTGTCTGGGTTTCGCTAAGGGCTCTCATAGTCAGGTCGGTTCCCCTATTGTTGCGGGGAACCGGGCGAGGGTCAGCAGAAGCGGCCGCCCGGCACCTGGTCCCTCCGCCGGTATCATCCGGATCAGGTTCGACGGGTCCGCCACTTAGGCATCTCAGGTGTACACCACCCCGCAGGTGCCGGAGACGATAACACAGCGTCTGGTATGGCGGTACGGTAAACGACGAAAGAGGCGACTCGATATGCCCATAACCAGTGAGGGGCGCAGCGACGCCCGGTTGGCGTCGTAGTCCGCTACCCGTGCTTTTGCTACTCTTCGCCCTCACATCATGATCGGTCGGAATCTCGCGAACAGCGTATGATGTCCACCGGCGATTCAAGGGACAGCTTTGGACGGTGAGCCGTTTTAGTCAGCAGGAAATAAGGACCCGTTTGCAGGACGAGATCGTCTTGATGGAGGCGCGTTTTATCCGCGTCTGGCAGAGCTTCGCCCGCGATGCGCAAAAACTCGCGCGCTTGCAAACCGCCATACTCGCGGTATTGGTTTTGTGGGCGCTGTCTAGCCTCAGCCAATTATTTTGGGCCCCATGGCGCGCGCTGTCTCTGGATTCGATGCCCGCAGAAATGATGAATGTGCCGCGCCCCACCTCCGGTGCGGGGCAGCTTGCGATCGATGTCACGCCGGTATTGGGCTCTGGGATATTTGGCGATAACCCAGATGCTCCGGCGGAAGCCGAGGCAGCCGAGGGTGCAGCGGGCGGGCGTGAGGGCATTGAGCAAGATGCGAAAGAAACGCGACTCGCGTTGGTCCTGACCGGTATTGTTGCCTCGACCGATGATGGTCTGGGGAGCGCCGTGATCAAAGGGGGCAATCGTGAGCAGGTATATGCAGTTGGGGATCAACTTCCTGTATCGGGCAAGGTAACGTTGGCTAAAGTGATGCCCAGGCAAGTTGTCATCGACAATGCGGGGACTTATGAGCTGATCAAGCTCTACGAGGGACCGGGTTTGGTTGTCCCCACGCGGTCCGCAACAGCGTCGCGCCCGGAGACTGCGACGCGCGCACAACCGCAATCGGCCGAGGACACCAGGGCCGCTGATGCTGATGCTCGGGCACGGGCGGCAGGACGGTACCGCCAGCAGCTCTATGATGCGCCAGAAACTCTGGCTCAGGTCGTCTCGATAGCGCCTGTGCGCGATGGCGGGAGTGTTACCGGTTACCGCGTCATGCCCGGGGCCGATCGTGCCGCGTTTGATGCAACCGGTTTTAAGTCGGGTGACGTTGTGACCGCGGTGAATGGGCTCGCGCTCAGCGACGCGAGTAATACACTTAAACTCTACCAAATGATGAAAGATGCCGATCAGGCGACTTTCGAATTAGACCGAAATGGCGAATCAGTCACGCTGAGCGTGGATCTTGCAAGCCCGTAACAGGATGCCCCCACATAATATGAACACACGCTCGTCTTTCTCATCACGTCTTCGCATTGCTTGTGTCGCGGTGATCCTCAGTTGGGTGTCTCTGGCAACAGCGCAGGAATACACGGTAAATCTGAAAGACACCGATATTCAGGAATTTATTAAGTTCGTCGCAGACGTGACGGGCACGACAATGGTCGTGGACCCCAATGTAAAAGGTAAGGTGAGGGTCATTTCCTCCAAGCCGGTGACACAGGCGGAGTTGTACGATCTCTTTCTGTCTATCCTGGACGTTCAGGGTTACACGGCAGTGCGCAGCGGCCAAGTGATTCGCATTATCCCCAGTAAAGACGCTCGGTCTTCACCCGTCCCACTTATGGAGGATCAGGACGCGGGGGACAATGATGAATATGTCACGCAAGTCATTAGGCTCGACAATATCTCGGCGGCCAAGCTGATTCCTGTATTACGCCCCCTGGTGCCGCAACAGGCGCACATGGCCGCCTACGCACCGAGTAACGCAATCATTCTCTCTGACATTCGTTCCAACATTGGGCGCATTGTCGACATCATCGAGCGTATGGATCGCTCGGCAGTGCAGACCACAGAGATCCTTCGCCTCAAATATGGTGTCGCCGAGGATGTCGTCAGTATGCTGAATACGCTGGAAAAGTCGCGTCAGGGTGAGGGTGCTGAGGCTGACAAAGAGGCGATACTCGTCGCGGACAAGCGGACCAACAGCGTGGTGGTAACGGCCGACGAGTTAACGGTCGAGCGCATCCGCAAACTGGTGTCTTATCTCGATACCCCACTCGAGCAGTCGGGCAATGTTCGGGTGACATATCTCGAGTACGCCGACGCGTTAGAAGTGGCGGAGGTGCTGACGCGGGTCATGCAAAATATCGCGAGACTCGAGGAGGGCGGGGCGACCAAACGCTCGGGTAACAACGAATCTACTATCGAAGCGGATGCCGGCACTAACAGCCTGATCATTACGGCTGATACCGACGAAATGGCGGCACTGGAGTCGGTGATTGCACGCCTCGATATTCGTCGGGCGCAGGTGCTGATTGAGGCGATCATCGTCGAGATGGAAATGACTGAGGGTCAGGAACTTGGCCTGCAATGGTTGTTCTCCAATGATGGCGGCATTTACGGCAGCAACATCAGCACCAGCTCAGCACAACAGGCGCGTAACCGCGCGCTGGCCGACGCCATCCTTCCAGACGACGGATCCGAGACTATTCCTACACGAGGCGTGGCGGGCGCGCTTTCCCAGATCCCGGGGACGACGCTGGGCTGGGGTGTGGTCGATGAGGATCTCACCATGACCGTTATTCTCAACGCGCTGGAGACGCAGGGGAACGCCAATATCCTCTCAACCCCGAGCCTGTTGACGCTAGATAACGAAGAGGCGTTTATCACGGTAGGCCAACAGGTGCCCTTTGTGACCGGCTCTTACACCAATACCGGTGTGGGTAATGGTGCGCAGAATCCGTTCCAGACCATCGAGCGTCAGAGTGTCGGCGTCACGCTTAAGGTCACGCCACAGATCAATGAGGGGGATTCGGTGGTGCTCGATATCGTGCAGGAGGTCTCGAGTATTTCGGCGCAGATACTGGCGGCGTCTGACGTGATTACCAACGAGCGAAAGATTGAGACCAAAGTCTTGGCTAATGACAGCGATATCGTTGTGCTCGGGGGATTGGTGAAAGATGACGTGCAGAACTCGACCCAAGGTGTTCCCATTTTGTCTGGGATCCCACTGTTGGGACGGTTGTTCCGCAACGACGTCGTCACGGTAACCAAATCGAACCTGCTGGTTTTTATCCGCCCCACGATCATTCGCGATGATGAAGATCTGAAGGGCGCGACTGCGGAGAAGTATCGCTTTATCAGAGAGCAACAGATTGAGCGTCGTGAGCGGGGTTTAATATTCCTCGATGACGGTAATTTGCCTGTGTTGCCCACGTGGGAAGAGCAAATACAGCAGTTACCCGAGGTGCCCGCGGATGACCGCAGTGATGGCTAGGCACTGGTGACCGAACTTCAAACGGAACAGGCGGTGGCAACGGAATCCGCTTCCGCCGTTATGGCATCGGGTATCCCTTTTACTTTTGCCCAGAGCCGCAACGTTTTGCTCGAGCGGACCGGCGCCGTGCCCGTTTTGTATTACGTGGCGCCCATGGACCCCGATGTATTACTTGAGGTGCGTCGCTTTGTCGGTGAAGCCTTCACGCTGAAGTGTCTCGAAGCGGAACAGTTCCGGCAGCGGCTGACGGTGGCCTATCAGCGCACTCAGAACGAAGCAGCGCAAATGGCAGAAGATTTATCTGCTGATGTCGATCTCGCGCGATTGGTTGATGAGTTGCCCGACGTGGGTGACCTGATGGATGCCGAAGACGATGCGCCTATCATTCGGCTGATCAACGCCATTCTTTCGCAGGCGGTGAAGGAGCAGGCTTCCGATATTCATATTGAAACTTTTGAAGAGCGTCTCAGTGTCCGCTATCGCGTGGACGGCGTGTTGACCGAGGTCCTGTCGCCAAAACGTATGCTTGCACCGCTATTGGTGTCGCGGCTCAAGGTCATGGCGAAATTGGATATAGCAGAGAAGCGAGTGCCGCAGGACGGACGGATCTCGGTGCGAATTGCCGGCCACGGGATCGATATCAGAATGTCCACAATCCCCTCGGCCTACGGTGAGCGGGTGGTGTTGCGCTTGCTCGACAAGCAAGCGGGACAGCTTAATCTGAATGAATTGCGGATGAATGATCAGGTGAGCTCCGCCTATCGCAAAGCGTTGGCGAGCCCTCATGGTATTATTTTGGTAACGGGTCCGACCGGTTCTGGTAAAACTACGACGCTCTACGCGGGTCTCTCCAGCATTAATGAGACCTCGCGCAATATTCTGACCATTGAAGACCCCGTTGAGTATATGTTGCCCGGTGTGGGCCAAACGCAGGTCAATCCCAAGGTGGATATGACCTTTGCGCGCGGGTTGCGCGCCATTTTGCGGCAGGATCCCGATATCGTCATGGTGGGAGAGATTCGAGATCTCGAGACGGCAGAAATTGCGGTACAGGCCTCTTTGACAGGCCATCTGGTGCTCTCCACGCTCCACACCAATACGGCCATTGGCGCGGTCACCCGGCTTCAGGATATGGGCGTTGAGCCGTTTTTATTGTCCTCCAGTTTGCTCGCCGTGATGGCTCAGCGATTGGTAAGACTGCTTTGTCTGACCTGTCGAGAGTCTTATCAGCCGACCGATGTCGAGTGCGAGAGATTGGGAATTACCGATTCAGCTTTGCAGCTTTATCGCGGCGTAGGCTGCGAGCACTGCAACTTTACGGGTTATCGCGGCAGGACCGGCATCTATGAGCTCATAGAAATCGGTGAGCCGTTACGTGAAGCCATCCACGCCGGCGGAGGGGAGCAGGCGCTTTCGCGAATAGCACGGCAGCATAGCCCTGGCATCGATGCCGATGGCAGGCGCAGGATCCTCGAGGGTCAAACCAGCCTTGAGGAAGTGCTCAGAGTAACGTCGGTGAACTGACTGATGGCAGCGTTTCGCTATAAGGCGCTTGACGGCGACGGCAAGCTGGTCAAAGGCGTTCTTGAGGGTGACTCAGACCGCCAGATCAGAGGAGTACTGCGCCAACGCCAGCTGAGACCGATCGAAGTAGAGGCGGCCAATGACGCCTTGCAGACCGGGCGTAAGGTGCCCTTGCGGATCTTCAGCCGGCGTCTGGCTGCCGGCGACCTGGCGCTCATTACCCGCCAGCTTGCGACCCTTGT
>VMDB01000077.1 GCA_008081075.1 Halieaceae bacterium | reverse complement strand
GGGCGGTAAAGCCTTGGGTGGTCAGCCAGCTGGCGGTCTCTTCGGTTTTCTTGCGCGACAAGCAGTAAACAATCCCGGCGTCATTCGGGTGCTCGCTTTTCAGAAACGCCAGCAGCTGCTGCCGGGCGTTGTGCTTTAGGCCAATGCGGTAGCGGATGTTGGGCCGGTCAAAGCCCACCACAAAGCGGGCGGCATCCTCCAGTTGCAGGCGCGCCGCTATCTCAAGCCGGGTTTGCTCATCGGCGGTGGCGGTGAGGGCAATGCGCGGTACGGCAGGGAACTGCTCGTGGAGCAAACTCAGCTGCAGGTAATCAGCCCGAAAATCATGGCCCCACTGCGACACGCAGTGCGCCTCATCAATGGCAAAGAGCGCGATCTCACAGCGTTTGAGTAAGTCCAACGTTCGGCTTTGGGTGAGCCGCTCCGGGGCGATGTACAGCAGGTCTAGCTCACCTTGAAGTAGTGCGCGTTCCACATCCGCCGCGGTGGCCGCATCAAGGGTGGAATTGAGAAAGCTGGCCCGCACCCCCAGCTCGCGCATTGCGTCGACCTGATCCTGCATCAGCGCAATCAGCGGTGAAATGACAATTCCGCAGCCGGGCCTGACCAATGCGGGGATTTGGTAGCACAACGATTTGCCGCCGCCGGTGGGCATGAGTACCAGTGCGTCGCCCCCGTCGATGACGGTTTGGATAATCGTTTCTTGAGGGCCACGAAAGCTGGGGTAACCGAAGGTTTGCTGAAGGATGTCGAGGGCGGCGGGCATAGAGCTCAGTATACGGTGTTGCCGGCAGGCCGCGGCGCTGCCCCGTCCGCGCGGATCTGCAAACGGCCCTTAAAAAATCAACTTAACTGTTGACAAAATTAATCACCACTCTAATATCAACGAAACTGTTGATAAAAAGCAACCTGCCGATTGGAGGCTGAAATATATGAAAAGAAAAATTCTGGTCGCAGCATGCGCTGTTATTTGTACCGGCACAGCCCTTGTGTCTCCCCCACCCGCAATATCTCAAGAGAGAGGCGATGTTGGAAAAATAGAAGAGATTGTCGTTGTGGCGAGAAAACGCGAGGAGAATCTTCAGGAGGTCCCTGTTGCGGTCACAGCCTTTACTGCGGATCAACTGCGGGATTTGGGCGTATTCAACACGGCAGATCTCAACAACGCGATGCCTAATCTCCAGGTAGGTTCGTCCTACGGTGAAACACAGCCTAACTTCACTATCAGAGGCGTGGGTGTGGGTACGGAGTACAACTCTAACGCCTCTTCCCCAAACGGCATTTATGTCGATGAGGTCTATCAGGCTTTCAGGGCTGCACATGGTCAGCAGTTGTTTGATCTGCAGCAAATTGAGGTGCTGCGGGGACCGCAAGGCACGTTGTATGGGCGCAATACCACGGGTGGGGCCATCAACTTTACCACTATGCGACCGCAGCTTGACGGCACACAAGGCTATATCACTGCGGGGTTTGGCAATTACGGCCGCGCAGAGACCAGCGGTGCGGTTGATATTAGTGTGAGTGAGAACTTCGGAGTCCGATTGGCGGGCACCTACATGGAGCGCGACCCTTACGTAGAGAACAGGTTGCCCCCGGGCCCCGTTCAGGTCAATCCGAATCTTCCTGGGCCATCGTTTGGTTACACCACAGACTCTCGAGACTCGGGTGGCGGCGAGCGTTACGCATTCCGCTTGGGTGCGGTGCTCGATTTGGGCCGCTTGAACGTGTTTTTTAAAGCTTATGTCAGCGATGCCGATGGTGATCAGGACAGTCCCCAGAACCAGGGAGAGGGCGGTTATATTGCAGTATCACGCGGGGCTTTCGGCGGCCTCTATGGCATCGGGCTGGATGATTTCTTGCCCCCCGCCTACGATGCGTCCGCGCTCGGAATCGACGACCTTGAAATCATGGCTGACACCATTGGGGTTGCCGAGACAGAAACCGACGGTGTAGTCCTTAACATTGCCTATGAACTGACCGATTCGATCACGCTGACTTCGGTAACGGGCTTCGATAACGGTTATTACGGGTTGCTACCCAATATTGACTGTGACGGTACGCCCTACTACGTGTGCGCGATTGGCTATGAATCCGATATGGAGTCATTTAATCAGGACTTCCGATTAGCGTACTCCTCCGACCGCTGGGAGGTGATTGCAGGCATTTATTATGGTGAGGACAAAATCGTCAGCAATAACAGACCGAACTTCTTCGGCTTCTTGAGCGACACCAATGCTGCTTTGGGCGCGCCCCCGTCTTACTTCAACCCGGGTGGGGCACTTGGGCTAGGGTTGCCAACACCATTCCGAGCAGCGCAGGACTACACGCAAGAGCGAGAGTCGTTGGCGGTATACGGTGAGGCAACCTACGCAATGAACGACGCATGGTCCCTCACGGTAGGGCTGCGCCGGACAGAAGATGACTTCTCGTATGTGGATGCGTTGACTACGTTCTTCGACGATGCGGGTGATCCACGTGCTTACTTTGTGTCGGACTATCTTCCCGGAATTGCCAACGGTTTTTATCTACTCGAAGATGCTTGCTCGGCGGACGGCAGTGTCTGCGTACCTGCCAGTGCCGGCAACGCAGGGCCGCTCAATCGATCCGACGATTCCGCGCAGACTACGGGCCGCGTCATTCTCGACTTCAAGCCCAGCGAAAACTTGATGCTCTTCGGCAGCTTCAGTAAGGGATACCGGGGGGGCACATACAACGGCCTGGCGTTCCAGAGCGCGGCACAGGTGTACTTTGTCGAGCCCGAGGTGGTGGATGTTATTGAGTTTGGCTTCAAGAGCCGCTTGTTTGACGACACCGTGCAGTTAAATGCTTCAGCTTTTTACTACGATTACGAAGGGCAGCAAAACCAGGTAATCGACCCCAACTCAACGACCTTTCTCATCAATCTTGATGGCGAGATGAGGGGCTTTGAGGTGGAGCTTGTGGTGGTCGCCAGCGATCGACTCCGTTTTAATGCAGGCCTTGGTGTTCTTGATACCGAGTTTGATGGAGGGAACTGTGGCAATGCGACCCAAGTAGGCGCGTTACCCCAGGACGGTAACTGTATATTCACCGCCGCTGGGGTCATAGACGTGGGCGGGAATCCCTTCCCTTATGCCGCCCAAAACTCCGCTAATTTGGGCATGGACTGGTACCTTGGCCAACTTGGTCAAGGGGATCTAAAGTTGCATGTTGATGCCGCATTCTCAGGGCACTTTAATTACGACACCTTCGGTAACTACAGCGGGGCAGCAGCGCCACTGGGATTAGGCCCAATTCGAGACGGTAGCGAGAGCTACTGGGTCGTTAATGCTCGAGCAACCTGGGAAACAGACGATTGGCGCATCGCGGTGTGGGGTAAAAATCTCACCGATGAGGTTTATTACCCCAACGGCATTAATGTCGAGGGTAGCTATAACAGTACTTATCTGGTGCGCGCCGCACCGCTGACCTTTGGGGCAGAGTTACGGTACAACTTCTAATCAACTGTTATCGTGAACGCATCACTGGCTTGCGTGCGCAGAGATTGATCCGGTCCATGCTCAAGGGAAGCTGCAAAAGAGCGCGTTGCCATAGGATCCTGAGCGTTGTCGGTGCGCTAGTGCTGGCCCAACTGGGCGCTAGCGTTTTGGCATCGCCGCAAGGACTCGGCCAAATCGACTCCGTGCAGAGCGAGTGGCGCGTGCACGGGGGCACGCCGGCCGAGCAGCGTCATAGCCAACTCACCCATATCGATAGGGGCAATGTCTCCAGGTTGGGACCTGCGTGGCACTTTGAATTTGATAATGCGCGTGGTCTGGAGGCCACGCCACTGGTGGTCAATGGCGTGCTGTACACCACGGGTGCGTGGTCGCATGTTTATGCATTTGATGCCAAAACAGGTGGCCTGCTATGGCATCACGACCCCAAAGTGCCGGGTGCAACCGCGTTCAAGGCGTGTTGCGATGTGGTTAATCGAGGGCCGGCTTATCACAATGGTCAAATCTTTGTCGGCACGCTCGATGGCAGATTGCTGGCTCTCAGTGCCCTGACGGGTGAGTTGAATTGGTCAACGGTGACCGTCGATCAATCTTTGCCATATACCGTTACCGGTGCGCCCCGAGTGGTTAACGGGCAGGTGGTAATAGGGAATGGAGGTGCTGAAAACGGGGTTCGTGGCTACGTTAGCGCCTACTCTGTTGACACGGGCGAGCTGACCTGGCGTTTTTATACCGTGCCCACCCAGTCGGCCAAAGGCCCCGACGGCGCAGTATCCGACAGTATGCTCGAATCGATGCGAGCCACTTGGCAAGGCGATTTCGACCAGCTTGGTGGTGGCGGTACTGTCTGGGATGCCATTGTTCACGACGCAGAGTTGGGGCAGATTCTTATTGGCGTGGGCAACGGTTCACCCTGGGACCATAAATTGCGCTCAGAGGGAGTGGGAGACAACTTGTTCTTGTCCTCTGTCGTTGCCCTCGATGATCAGACAGGTGCTTACCGATGGCATTATCAAGGAACACCTGGGGATACCTGGGATTTCACTCAGACCCAGCCAATTATCCTTGCCGACCTGAGGATCGACGGTGAGCTGAAAAAAGTCATGATGCAGGTTCCCAAAAACGGGTTCTTCTACGTGATTGACAGAACTGACGGTAGTCTGATTTCCGCAGAAGCGATTGTGCCTATTAATTGGGCTACTGGAGTCGATAAAGACACTGGCCGTCCTATCGAGGTCGCGGGCGCCCGCTATGAGGACGCTCCTTTCGTAGGCTCCCCCGGTGGGATAGGGGCGCACAATTGGCATCCTATGGCATACAGCCCCGACACAGGGCTGGTGTATGTGCCCACGCAGATCGCTTTTTTTGTCTATCAAAGCTTTAGCCGGTTCGTCGTTAGTGAAGGGGCACCCAACTGGGGTGTGGACTATCTTGCTAACTCACTGCCGTCGGAGTCTGACGCTGATTTAAAGGCGATTGCTGACACACTTAGCGGATCACTGGTCGCGTGGAACCCTGTTACTCAAACTGAAGCATGGCGGGTCGATCACGCCGGGCCGTGGAATGGTGGCGTGTTGTCAACCGCGGGTGGACTGGTATTTCAGGGTCTCGCGACAGGTGAGTTTTTTGCCTACGACTCGTCGAGCGGACGTCGATTGTGGAGCTTCGATACTCATATTGGCATTATGGCCGCGCCCATTACCTACATGCTGGACGGGGTCCAATACGTCGCGGTGATGGCCGGATATGGGGGTGGCTACGGCGTATCGACGCCGTTCGCTCAGGATCCACACCCTAGACCCAACGGGCGTCTGATTGTTTTTGCCATCGATGGGGATTCTGAGTACGTGGTCGAGCGCAAATCCTTTGGCCCCATGGTCAAGGTCACCACCGAGTGGCCAGTCGCAATGGTTGAGACAGGGCGCGTGATATACGAGCGGTCGTGTTCGTTATGTCACGGGCCGATTGGCCGCTCTTCAGGTGTTATGCCCGATCTTAGACGCAGTTCCCTTTTAAAGAGTGAGGATGCTTGGCGCACCGTCGTCTATGAAGGGCTCTTGGAGGAGCGCGGCATGATTGGCTTTTCGCAGTGGCTCTCGGTCGA
>VMDB01000081.1 GCA_008081075.1 Halieaceae bacterium | reverse complement strand
GCATGTCTTGGTTCTCGCACACCATGGTAGTGCTTCATCGAGTAGTTATGCCCTACTTAAGTGGGTCGCTCCCCAATGGGCGCTTATTAGTGCGGGTCGCGGCAATCGGTTTGGGCATCCCCACGCTGTTGTGTTGGAGAGACTGCGTCAAATGCCGGGCGTTAACGCGTTAAATACGGCTTTGACGGGGGCTATTCAAATTCATTTCAACGCGGATCATCAGCTGAGCCTCACTCGGCAGCGCGGAGAGCGCACGCCATACTGGCTCAAATTGCCGTAAATACCTGCCAAAAGCATCGGTGGGGTAGATCTCAGGGCCTCGGTATACTGGCCGGTAAGAGGGAGGGTGTTCTGTGTATCAATTGCTGGCCGCAGGTGGCTGGGTCATGCCGCTGATTGTGACGTGCTCGGTCATCGCTCTCGCAATCTGTATTGAACGACATTTTGCGCTTAACACTGAAAAGATCGCGCCAACACATCTGCTTGCCTTTGTATGGCAGCAATTGCGTCGCGATGGGATGAGCGCGCAGCAATTAAAGTCGTTGCGGTCGGAGTCGCTCTTGGGTGAAATCCTGGCGGCTGGGTTGGTGAATCAACATCAGGGCAGAGACGTGATGCGCGAAAGTATTCGTGAGGCAGCGTCGCACGTCGTTTACAGTTTAGAGCGAAACCTTAGCGCCCTCGGCACCATTGCTGCAGTTACGCCGTTGCTTGGCCTGTTGGGTACGGTGTTGGGCATGATCAGTGTCTTCGCTGATATCACTGCCCACGGTACAGGAAACGCGAACGTGCTTGCGGGCGGCATTTCAGAGGCTTTGCTAACCACAGCTGCGGGGCTGGCCGTAGCGATTCCGAGTTTGGTGATGCATCGCCACTACACCGCGCGAGTAGAATCGTTGGTGGTGAGCCTTGAGCGAGAGGCAATCAAGCTCGTGGACGCGCTGCACTCTAAGCAACAGACGGAGCAATACTTGTGAACTTCAGACGGCAGCTGCGCGCTGACGTTTCCATTAACTTGACGCCGCTCATTGACGTCGTTTTTTTGCTGCTCATATTTTTTATGGTGTCCAGTCGATTTTCAGACTTCACCCAATTGACAGTGAATTTACCCGAGGCCAAGGGTGTGCCGGGCTCGCTTGAGGAAGCCTTGCTGTTGACTGTCTATGCCGATGGGCAAATGCGGTTAAACGGAGAGCAGGTGCCCAGTGATCCCACCGGTCTCGGGGAAGCGATCCAGCGGCAAATCGGCGGCAATAGTGACATACCAATGACCTTGTCCGCCGACGCGATGACCCCACATCACTATGTTGTGACCGCACTTGATGTAGCATCACAGTTGAATTTGAAGCAGCTCACGATAGCAACCCAGCCCCAAACTGAGCGAGGAGTGCGTTGAAACCAGAGACTCACAGAGACAGCGACTGGGCGCTCTATCGGCGACTTTTAACTTACGTTGCTCATTATGGCGGCGCGTTTTTGCTGAGCATCTTCGGCTTCGTCGTTTATTCCGGCGCGAATGTACTGCTCGCGGATCTCACCCAGTTTTTATTGGACTCTTTGGGTCAGTCCGCTCAAATAGATATTGGCGTGGTGTCCAAAATCTCCTATTGGCTGTGGCCGCAAGGAGATCAGACTGCGCTGGACTACGCCAGAGTAGCGGTTCCCATAGCCGCCATAGCGCTCGCCTTTATCCGCGCCGCCGGCTATTTCCTCGGAAACTATTTCATGAATATCGTCGCCCGCGGGGTGGTGCATCGACTAAGAACGCAGGTGTTCGATGTGCTGATTCGGGTGCCGAGGGTAGCTATCGATCAGTATTCCCACGGTGAGCTGGTATCAAAATTGACCTTTAACGTGGAGCAGGTCAGCGGCGCATGTTCAGAGGCGCTCAAAACCATGTTGAGAGACGGTCTGACGGTGATAGCCTTGATCAGCTATATGCTGTATCTCAACTGGAAGCTCACATTGGTCTTTTTCGCCATTGCGCCGGCGATCGCTGGCGTTGTGTTGGCGGTGAGCAAACACTTCCGGCGCTATAGTCGCCGGATTCAGGAGTCGATGGGGGAGGTGACCCAGCTCAGTAACGAGAGCGTCCACGCTTTTGACGAGATCCGCATGTTCGCGGCGACAGAGCAACAGAGTGCGCGTTTTGAAGCAGCGAGTCAGTTCAATCGGATCCAGAGTTTGAAGCTCGCCTTTGTTCAAGCGGTTTCCACGCCGATCGCCCAGATCGTGCTGGCGTTTGCCCTTGGCGCGCTGTTTTGGTTTGCACTGGATCCAGAGATACTGGCTGGATTTACCGCAGGTTCTCTGGTCGCGTTTATCGCGGCGGCGACTCAGCTTGGCAAGCCTATTCGAACACTGACCAATGTGCAGAGTGTAGTGCAACGGGGTCTTGCTGCTGCGGAGGATCTGTTCACTCAAATCGATACGCCGCTGGAGAGGGACGACGGCACGGTCTCGTTATCGCGCGCCGCCGGGGAGCTCACTTTCGACGGGGTCAGTTTCGCCTATCCCGGCAGCGACAATCCCGCTCTGAACGACTTGGATTTGCATATTCCCGCGGGTAGTCTCGTCGCCTTCGTAGGGCGATCCGGGGCGGGTAAAACCAGTCTCATACAGCTCTTGTGTCGATTTTACGCGCCCGATGCGGGGCGAATCTTGCTGGACGGCCATCCCATAGGGGAGTTGCGTCTGAGCGACTACCGCCGTCAGTTGGCAGTGGTTTTTCAAAACATCGTGTTGTTCAGTGACACGGTCCGCGCGAACGTGGCGTTCGGACAATCGGATCAGATTGACGACGCCGCCATATTTGCCGCACTGGAGGTGGCACAAGCTCGAGGGTTTGTTGAAGCGCTGCCCGAGGGTCTGGATACCAAGTTGAGTGATGGCGGTGGCGGCTTGTCCGGCGGCCAGCGCCAGCGGCTGGCGATTGCGCGTGCGGTATTAAAGGACGCGCCGGTATTGATTTTGGATGAGGCGACGTCGGCACTTGATAATGAGTCCGAGGCGGCCATTCAGGCCTCTCTTGATGCCGCGGCAAGCGGCCGCACAACCTTGGTGATTGCCCATCGTCTATCGACTGTCGAGCGTGCGGATCTCATCGTCGTGATGGATAAGGGCAAGATAGTCGCCACAGGAAATCACGCCGAACTGATGGCATCAGAGGGGCTTTACCGCAGCCTCTATCAGCAGGGCTTTGCCGGGTCGTGACTGCCTTCAGGGCTTCGCTCGAGCGATTACTGCATCGTATCTGGTACGAAAACCACTGGTTGGCGTGGCTTTTGATTCCGTTGTCACGGCTTGTCGAATGGGAGGTAGCCCGAAGGGCCTCTCGCCGCCCCCCGAAAGGGGCGACACCGTCAGGTGTGGCGGTGTGGGTGATCGGTGGCCTTACCGTGGGCGGCACTGGCAAGACGCCCGTTCTCATTGCGCTCGGCGAGTGGTTGCGCCATCAAGGTGTCTCCATTGGCGTGATCAGTCGAGGTTATCGAGGGCGTCTAGGCAAAGAGGCGCACCTGGTATCTGGCGCCGACAGCGCTGAAGACGTGGGCGACGAGCCCTTGGAGATTCAGCGTCGCCTTGATTGCCCAGTCGTTATTTGTCGCGACAGAGTTCAAGCGTTGCGCGTGATGGTCGAGCAGTTCGACGTTGATGTCGTGCTGTCTGATGATGGGTTGCAGCACAGTGGATTGCCGCGTGATCTCGAGGTGGTTGTTCTCGATGCCGAGCGCGGTTTGGGGAATGGGCGGCTCATTCCCGCCGGTCCGCTGAGGGAGCCAGCGTCCCGATTGGCTTTGGTCGATTGGGTGTTGGAGCGCAACAGCAAAGATCCTGACAGATGCTTCGCGTACCAGGTGGCATCAATGCGCCAGCTATCCACGGGGAATTCGCTATCGTGGGCACAATGGTGTGCGCAGTGGGGTCGTCAGCCGATCACGGCAATGACGGCGTTGGGACAGCCCGGCCAATTTTTTGAGATGCTTGGCGACCTGGGCCTCGACGTTACCGGCATCGCGCTGCCGGATCACGCAGCTATCTCGCAAGAGCAGCTGAAAAAGGCGACCACCGAGCGGGTATTGATCACGTCCAAGGATGCGGTCAAGTTGGAGGCCATGGAAGCGAGTGATGTGGGTCACCGGATCTGGGTGGTGGAAATCAAAACCCGGCTGCCGACGGCTTTGTTGACGAAGTTGGCCCAGGCGCTGGCTGCGAATTGAATAATTGGCTGAGGTATTGATGTTTCATATTGTCATCCCCGCTCGGTATGGTTCCACCCGATTACCCGGCAAAGCGCTCCTGCCAATACTAGACAAGCCGATGATCGCCTGGGTGTGGGAGCGGGCAGTGCAGGCCGGTGCGACACGTGTGATTGTTGCGACTGATGATTCGCGTATAGCCGAGGAGATGAGCGGACGCGGTGCAGAGGTGGCCATGACGCGAGAGGATCATGCCTCTGGTACCGATCGGTTGGCAGAGGTGGTGCGGCAATTGCATTTAAGCGACGAGCACATCGTTGTGAACCTGCAAGGTGATGAACCCCTGATGCCCGCGGCGAATATCCGTCGGGTTGCCGCAATGCTCGAGGAGAATCCGGAAGCTGACATGGCCACGCTGATGGAACCGCTCGATCGGAAGGATGCCCACTTAGAATCGATCGTCAAAGTGGTTGCCAGTGATAACGGTAGGGCCCTTTACTTTTCCCGCGCGCCAATACCCGCTCATCGGCCGGGAGGTCCCGCCGCTCCAATGTATCGACACGTGGGTCTGTATGCTTATCGCGCTGGGTTTCTCAGCCGATTTGTTGACTGGCCCATGGCGCCGATGGAGCAAAGCGAGTCTCTTGAGCAACTGCGAGCGCTCGCGAACAACGCGTTCATACAGATTGAGGTGGCACCGGAGCCTGTGCCGGCGGGCATCGATACCGAGGACGATCTTATTGCCATCCGACAGCACCTGGCCGCAACCAGCTAACCTTATGCCGGCTCATGGTGACCTGACAGCACTCAATACCCTCGGGCTGACAGCGACAGCCCGTCTTGTGCCTGTTACCTCATCGTCAGAACTTGATAGCGCGCTGAGTGACGCCCAATCGAGGGGGGCCATTCATGTGCTCGGCGGTGGCAGTAACGTGTTGTTGCAATCCGTGATACCCGGGACGTTGTTACACATGGGCATTAAGGGCCGCTCACTGCGCGCTGATGATGGCAGGTTTGCGGTTGTCTGCGTCGGCGCTGGGGAGAATTGGCATGACTTTGTATTGTGGTGTCATCATCGTGGCTTACATGGGTTGGCGAACCTTGCGCTTATCCCGGGGTCTGTGGGCGCCGCCCCAATTCAAAACATTGGTGCCTATGGGGTCGAGGTGGCGCAGTGGATTCGCACGGTGCATGTAACAGATCGGCTAACGGGTCGGCGTGCGCAATTATCCCGTGAAGCTTGTCAGTTCGCCTACCGCGACAGTGTTTTCAAGCGAGAAGAGGGCGCACATTGGATTGTCACGGCGGTGGAGTTTGCCCTTGATCGACAGGCGGTCGTTGAGGCGGCTTATCCCAGCCTGCGAGCACGATTGAGTGACGCACCTTTATCCCACGACGCCGTGCTGGCGGCGGTGATGTCTATTCGACGCGAGCGATT
>VMDB01000121.1 GCA_008081075.1 Halieaceae bacterium | reverse complement strand
AAGAGCTACGCCAGTTTCCGCGAGCACAATGCATCAATGCCCGTAGATTTTGTACCGCGGCGTGAGGCCATAACCACCAGCTACGATGCGGGTGTGGTTCACGAGGTCTGCATGCACGACGGTTCTGTTCTACGACTGCAAAAAGTGAATGAGGAGTACGACATCGAAGATCCGCAGTCAGCGCTCGATGCTATCGCCCATCACGCAAAAGAAGAACGTATCCTGACAGGGCTTTTGTATATCAAGCGCGACAGCGAAGAGCTACACGATGTCCTGCAAACCGCAACCAAGCCACTCAACACGCTGACCCAAAGGGAACTGTGCCCGGGGTCACGTTTTCTGGACAGCATTAACGCAGGTTTGCGCTGAACAATTAAGCGATGCCCGCGTCTGACGCTCGAGACGTCTCCGCCCTACCTGCCGAGTGCTGATATCCGAAGCGAGACGCTGTCGCCTTGGAGATCCACTGCGCCTCGTTGCAGCGCGCTGCATGGGCCTCGCTGATCTCGACGACATCAATGCCCGCAGCGATCGCCATAGGTAGCTGATCAGGCAGGATATCTCCCGCCAGCTCAACCTCGCCATTGAAGCCACGCAGCCGTAACTGCCGGGCTAAACTGAGAGCCCGCCCGTCTGCAAAGCTGTCTGCGGCAAACCGCACAGCCGGCAGGGCCAATAACTCGTCGAGTTGTGCAAAGCTTGTAATGCTTCCCGCATCCACTAAACGCGTCTCTGCGTGTTCAGGCGCCGCTAGAAACTGGCCTAAACGGTTAATTCGCACACGCTGGGTCATGCCACTGACGCCGCAATAATGTTGGGGTTACGGTGCAACCCGCACTCTAATTTTTGCGTGCCCCGCCACCGCCCTGCTCGCGGATCCTCATCGGCGGCGATGGGGGAAGTACAGGGCGCACACCCCACCGAAGAATAACCGAACTGCTTCAGGGGATGATGGGGCAAACCATATTCCGCATGGTATGCCTCCAAGTCGTCTGAGCGCCAATCGGCCAGCGGGTTAAACTTCCACTTATTGCGCTCGTCATCCCAGTCAACGCGGTTGATCCCCGCTCTGCTACTACTCTGAAATCGCTTCTGTCCCGAGATCCAACCATCAAAGTCGCGTAATGCCCGGGTCAGTACGCCGACTTTTCTGGCATGGCAGCACCGATCTGAATTGGTGAAATGGAGTGTCCGAGCGGGATCCAGCCGCTTTTGCGATAGCGGATCGATGCTATAGGACCTGACGTCCTGTAGGGCCAGCTGGCTCGACAACGCGTCTCGATACGCAAGCGTCTCGTCAAAGTGGAATTGGGTATCAATAAATATCACCGGGGTCTGGGGTGCGACTGCTGCTACCTGATGGAGTAAAACAGCACTCTCGGCACCAAAACTGGAGACCACTGCCACACGGCCAAACGGCCCAGACTGCGACAGCACTGCTTTGAGAAAATCGAGGGCGCCTAAATTGGCTAGCAACTGCTGTTGCTCAGCCAGCTCTCCGACGTCGAGACGGCCTTGCGCTTCACGCAGCACGAGCCACCTCATACAAAGCATCACGAAAGGGGTTCACGCCAAGCCTGCCCACAGTGTCTGCGAACGACTCGGAAGAGCTCTCGCGCAAGGTCAGATAAGCTGAAAACATTCTATCGAGGGCGAGCATCAGCTCTGATTCGCTGAATCCTGGGCCCATTTTCTCGCCCAGTGCCGCATCTAGACCCGGTCGGCCGCCCAGAGTGACTTGATAATTCTCAACCCCTGCCTTGTCCAAGCCCAAAATACCGACATCGCCAATATGGTGGTGACCGCAAGCATTAATGCAGCCAGAGATTTTGATGCTGATGGGTCCCAATGTCGCTTCGAGCGAAGCGTAACGATTGGCGATGGCCTGCCCTATTGGAATCGAACGCGCCGTTGCCAACGCACAGTAGTCCATCCCCGGACACGCAATGAGGTCAGATATGAGGCCAATATTGGGGGTCGCTAAGCCTACCTCCGCCAGTTCTCTGTAGATTGCCGGCAGATCAGCCTGCGACACATGAGGCAGCACGAGATTTTGCTGGTGGCTCACCCTAATCTCGTCGAATCCGAAGGCTTCAGCGAGGGCGGCTACCCGCCTCATCTGCGAGGCCGAAGCGTCACCCGGCGCCTGGCCGTGGGCCTTGAGGCTGACGGTCACGGAGCTGTACCCCTCTTGTCGATGTGGCGTCACGTTACGTTCCACCCACTGCCGGAATGCGGGATCGGCATCAACAGCATCGAGATAAGGATCTACACACCGCAACGGAAATGGTGGAACAGCGAACTGCTCGATAATGCGATCCAACCTCACTAGCTCACTGCCATTAAATGTATCTTGTATATGTTGCAATGCTTCATTAATCTGATTTTTAAAATCATTTATGCCGACCGATTGCAACAGAATTTTGATTCGAGCTTTGTACTTATTATCTCTCCGACCCGTTAAGTTATATACCGACAAAATGGCCTCTAGATGGGGCAGCAAGGCGTCCACGGGGATAGCATCGAACACCCTCTCCCCAACGACCGGAGTTCGACCCAGACCACCACCGACATAAATATCGAAAGCCGGGCCTTCCTCACCGCGCACCATTCTCAGGCCTATATCATGAGCCCGGATGGCTGCCCGATCCTCAGCACCCGCGCTGATAGCAATCTTGAATTTACGCGGCAAGAACTGAAACTCCGGATGATCCGTGGACCACTGGCGAATCCACTCTGCGTAGGGACGGGGGTCTGCAATCTCGTCAAGCGCCGCTCCGGCAAACTGGTCCGTCGTCACGTTACGAATGGTGTTGCCGCTGGTCTGTATGGCGTGCATATCAATATCGGCAAGCGCATCGAGAATATCCGGGGTATCCACCAACCGAGGCCAGTTAAACTGGATATTCTGGCGGGTCGTAAAGTGCCCGTAACCATGATCCCAACGCTCGGCGATGTCAGCGAGGCCTCTCAGCTGCCCACTCGAAATCGTGCCGTAAGGTATTGCGACCCGCAGCATGTAAGCATGCAGCTGCAAATAAACGCCGTTCATCAATCGCAGCGGCTTAAACTCGTCTTCTGTCAGTGCGCCCGACAGGCGTCGGCCAACCTGATCGCGGTACTGAGCCACGCGCTCGCGAACGAAATCCCGGTCAAAGGCGTTATAGCGGTACAAGTTTTGCACTCCGACTCAAATTAGCGATGTAAGCACCCGGCCCCTCAAGCCGGATCGCCTCGCGATAATGGGTGGGCGATATAGCGCCGGCGTTTTTAGTAACGGGCACTAGATAAGCACCAATGATCACCGCTTCATCGCCAGCCGAAGTCATTGCATCGGTTGCCGCCTCAATAGCGTCAAAACAGACTGCCGATTGCAGTGCGTGGGTCCAATTATGATGAGCATCGAGGTATACCACCTGCCCGGTAAGCAGACAGTTGGCGGTGACCACTACCGGGGCCTTAACCCGCGACATGCGCCACCTCCTTTATTAGCGCCACCTCAGACTCTGCTACCACGCGCAATTCCGCCGCCCCAGTGCGCGCGGCAATACCTACCAAGATCATTAACGGGCCATCAAAACGCGCCGCATCCAAATCGCCAGTAAAGCTTGAAAGATCACTGACAAAAGCCCGCTGATCGTGCCGCGACACATTTTCGATACAGGTCACCGGCGTATCGGCTCGGGCGCCGTGCATCAGCAAGCGTCCTTGCAAAAAGGCTGCGGTGCGTCGCCCCATATAAACCGCGAGGGCCTGCCCAGTGCGTGCCAGTTGCTGCCAATGATGCTCGGCAAAACCCTCGGCGTCGTGCGCAGTCAGCAATGTCACGCTGGAGTTTCGGGCGCGACGCGTTAACGAAACCTCTAATGTTGCGGCTGCCGCCGCCGCAGTAGTGATGCCCGGCACCACCGAGGTTGCAATACCCGCCTCATGGAGCACTGCCAGCTCTTCGTCAAGACGACCAAAAACCCCGGGGTCTCCTCCTTTGAGACGCACCACCATCAAACCCCGAGAGGCCTCGGCAACCAGGTGCGCGTTGATGTCTGACTGACTGACTGCAGCGCCAAAGCCTTTTTTACCTACCGCAATATATTTGGCCTCTTTGCGCGCCAAATCGAGTATCTCCGCTGAAACCAATCGGTCGTAAACAACCACATCTGCCTCGTGGATCACGCGCCGCGCTTTAATCGTCAACAATTCCGGATCGCCCGGACCTGCACCCACAAACGCCACTTCACCCACAGGCGCCTCGTCACGGGCGTGCTCGTCCAGCAACTCATCGAGTGAGCTCTTTAGCGCTTCATCGTTGAGCCTCGAGGATCCGGAGGCCGAGGCAAAAAATGCATTCCAAAACTTTCTGCGCGGCCTTCCTGCAGCGAGCCTCTGACTGACACGATCGCGGAAATTTCGCGCCGCGGTCGCCAATCGGCCAAGCTGACTGGGCAGCAGGGCTTCAACATCGGCCTTGATTTGACGCGCCAATACGGGTGCAGCGCCCTCGGTGCCAATGGCAACAACGACAGGATCTCGGTCCACGATGGCAGGCGTAATAAAGTCGCACTGCTCGGGTCGATCGAGCACGTTCACCAACGCCCCCGCCGCCCGCGCCCAGCCAGCGACCCGCTCGTTGCACGCATCATCCTCACTGGCGGCGTAGACCAGACGCACTCCAGCGAAATCTGCTGGGTCTGCGGGCCGGGTAAGAAGCGTCACCTGCTCCTGTCTCTCCCATTCCCGCATCGCCACAGTGGGATGCGCTGCAAACAGGGTCACCCGCGCGGAGCATTTCAGCGCGCCGCGGCACTTGGCTTCAGCCATCTGGCCCTCTCCCACCACAACAATATGCTGGCGAGTGGTGGCAACAAATATCGGAAGATAATTCATGGGGCGGCACACTATATCGGCCGCCCTCAAAAAAAAAGAATTCTTATTTCATGGTTATATAACCAAATAAACAAAATAAATTTTCATTTATTTGTAGTATAAAAGAATAGTTTCCTATTCAACCCGCGAGTTGTGCACCAATGTCCCTCGACTATACCGACCGAACACTGCTTCAGCTTTTACAAACAGACAGCACGCTCTCGTTGGACGAGCTGGCGCGCCGAACCGGTTCAACCAAGACCCCGATCTGGAATCGGATCAAGAAACTTAAACAGCAGGGGGTTATCCAGCGTGAGGTTGCGCTATGTGATCCCGATGCGCTGGGTCTGACCGCCTGCTTTTTTGTATTGATCCAAACCAGCGAGCACGACGCTGATTGGCAGCGGCGTTTTCTCGAAGCGGTTCGGTCTCGACACGAGGTGATGGAAGCACATCGACTGGCGGGTGAAGTGGACTATTTGCTGAAAATCCGAGTCGCCGACGCGAAAGCCTACGACACCTTCTATCAACGTCTGATCGCCGACGTCAAAATCTTCAAGGTGACCGCGCTACTCTCTATGGAAGAGGTGAAATACTCGACTGAGCTCGACGTCGGAGCAGACGGCTAAGTCAAGGACCACAGGCTCGAAGCACAGGTCACGCGCGGACTCACCCACGGGCATCCAAGAGCCAAACGAGCGACGCCCTCGGCCAGGCCAGGAAGATGGAGCGGGAAACGAGGTTCGAACTCGCGACCTCAACCTTGGCAAGGTTGCGCT
>VMDB01000060.1 GCA_008081075.1 Halieaceae bacterium | reverse complement strand
GCCCAAGAAACCGCGATGCTGGGATTGAGGCCCGACCGAGCCGAAAATTCTCGCCTGGCGTGCCAAATTGTTATCAGCGACGGAATGGCGGATATCAAAGTCCGGTTGCCCGAGTTTCAAATGTAGCGCCGTGTCTAAACCTCCCGCAACATATCGGAAAAGGTAATTACGATGAATATGCCTGCAGTAGGTAACGCACCGGACTACAGTGCCTTGCCGCTATCAGATCTTGATATCTCTGATCCGCGCATGTTCCAGTTTGATTACTGGCATGGCTTGTTTGCGAGGTTGAGAGCAGAGGCGCCGGTACATTTTCAGCCGAGCAGCCCCGCCGGTCCGTTTTGGTCTGTCACGCGTTATGAAGACATTGTGGCAATCGAACGGAATACCGAGGTGTTCTCTTCAGAGCCCTCAATTGCAATTCTTGATCCTGAGCCGGATATGATCCTGAAGATGTTCATCGCGATGGACCCGCCGGAGCACGACGATCAGCGCCGCGCGGTGCACCATGTTGTAGCGCCGCGGAATCTCAAGGAATTCGAAGGGCTTATTCGCGAACGCACAGCGGCGGTGCTCGATGAGCTGCCAGAGAATGAACCCTTCGACTGGGTGACTTCAGTCAGCCGGGATTTGACCACCAAGATGCTCGCGACCTTATTTGATTATCCCTGGGAGGAGCGAAACAATCTCACCGATTGGTCAGACATGTTCACCAATGACGAGAGAATCACCGCGGGGGAGGGCGTGCCTCGGGACGTGATCATAGAGCACATGACCGCCTGTCTGCAGCGTTTTACCGAGCTCTGGCATGAACGCAAGGGAGACGGCAAAGAAGCTTTTGATCTCATCCGGATGCTGCAGGCGGATCCCAACACCGCCAATATGGTGGATGACCCCCTGACTTACATGGGAAACATCATGTTGCTGATCGTCGGTGGAAATGACACTACCCGTAATTCTATGTCTGGCGGCGTCGTGTTTCTGAACCAGTTTCCGGATCAAATGGCCAAGGTGAGGGCTAACCCGGAGCTGATTCCGTCAATGGTCTCCGAGATCATCCGTTTTCAGACGCCGTTGCCCCACATGAGACGCACTGCGACGCAAGATGTCTCGTTTGGTGGGCAGCAAATTGCCAAGGGAGACAAGGTGTTGCTCTGGTATGTGTCGGGCAATTACGACGAATCAGTGATAGAACGACCGGACGATTTCTGGATTGAGCGACCCAACGTACGCGGACATTTATCCTTTGGTGCGGGTATTCACAGATGTATGGGTAACCGCCTTGCCGAGATGCAGCTCCGTATTTTGTGGGAGGAGGCGCTGAAGCGTTTCCGGACGATAGAGTTGGCCGGCGCTCCCGAGCGAACCTGCAATCTGTTCATTCGCGGTTTCACCCGGCTTCCTGTGAGGGTCACGCGATTCTAAGCTGATCGATCCACGACCCATCGATCACGTGTCAAGCTCAATGGCGACACCTCTGATGCGCTCAGCGGGCCTCGATGGCTGTCGGGCGGGCTGGGTATGCGTCGGCTGGGACGGCCGAAAATGGGTGGCAACCGTGCTTTCGAGCCTCGCACAAAGCCTCGCGTATGTCGCCTCCGGCGCCAGAGTCTGTATCGATATGCCAGTAGGTCTCTCAGAGACTGGGCTTCGTGCCTGCGACCAAGAAGCGCGGCGGTTACTGGGCCCACGAAGGAGCAGTGTCTTTGCCGCGCCACCGAGTTTTGCGATGCAGGAAATGAGCTATGCCGAACTCAACCACGAAAGCAAGCGCCGTTACGGAAGAGGCATCAGCAAGCAGGCCTTCTATTTATTACCAAAAATTAGAGAGACCGCGCGTCACCTTTATGATCACCGCGATCGTTGCCAGGACTGGCGCGAGGTTCACCCCGAACTCTGCTTCGCCGCATTACAGGGTGGCGTCCCACTGAGTGAGAACAAAAAAACGCAGGCGGGCTATCGTCAGCGCATGGCAATATTGAGAGCACGGTTGGGTGCGCGTGCCGTCACTCGATTGATTGACAAGTTAGATGCCCATCCGCTGCGCGCGGGTGTGGCCAGAGACGATATTCTCGATGCCATGGTTTGCGGCTATGTCGCCCGTCTTGATAGCAAACAATTACGGGCGCTCCCCGAGGGTGGCGTGGAGCAAAATGAGAGGGGCGATGCAATGCAAATCTGGTTCCCCTCGGCTTAAGTAGGGTGTGCTTCGAATTAATGAAGGAGAGTGACAGATGACATCCCCGCTCTTACGACAGCGAAGGGTCCGGCGTTGGCACCGTGGAATAGCCCTGATCACTTCGGTTCAGCTATTACTATGGACCGTCAGCGGCGTGTACTTTGCATTTGTTGATATTGAATTCGTGCGCGGCAACCAGTTTAAAACAGTACCCGAGCCCGTTGAGTTCTCGTCCTCTCGCTTTGTGTTGAATCCAGTCTCGGCGACGCAGGTGACGCTGTTGCAACGCAAACCCAACGAGCTGATAGCAGGTATTCATACCGCCACGGGCATAGAGTGGCGAGACGCGGCAGGCACCTTGGTTGAGCCATTGACGCAAGCGGAGGCCCTGGATTTAGGGGCGTCCAGAACAGTAATGGTGCCGGACAGCGCGGAGTGGGTAGCGCAAAACGTGGTTGGTAGTGAGTATCGTGGGGCACCACTGCCATTGTGGAAGCTTTGGGAGTCGGCCAATCCGAGTCGTGTGGCGTATATGGACGCCCTGTCTGGTGAGGTCGTTAAAGTGAGACACAACGCTTGGCGATGGTGGGACTTTCTGTGGTCGCTGCATATTATGAGCTACACCGATCGAGATGCCCTCGGAACCTGGCTTCTTAAGTTTTTCTCAGTGCTCGCGGTTATGACGGCGGCGCTCGGACTGTGGTTGTTTGCGCTGACAACTCGGAAGGGCGGCTATCAGTAATAAATCATTACCCAGATGTAGGCGAAAAATAGGCCGCAGGCATACGCGACCCACGCTCCTGAGAGTAGCCAGACGTTGATTCGGCGAAGTCGGGCGCAGGCCGCTGCTTTAATGGGGTCGATGGGGCAGGGGGCGCTGCGCTGCTGCCACCAAAGAACGGTACTGACCGTCATCAATGCGCCCGAGAGCACGAATAAGACGTTTTTGTGGGCCGAAAGCCACATGATGCCGGGGATTGCTGAAGTGAGTCCGGCCATAACAGCCCCCGCTCCAAGAGAGATCAGTAGCGCAGGCAGGGCGCAGCAGAGCAGCGTGGACGCGCTGCCAAAGAGAGCCAATGTTGGCGCGACACTGTCGCGCCAGTCGCCTCTCATGATGCATTGCCCAGTGCTTGAGCGCCTCGGCGCACCGCCGCGACGCGGTAGCCAGCCTGCACGGCCAGCTCTTCGATTGTTTCATCGCTTAGCGTGGCACCCGGGACAAGCACAAGATTCAGCGCTTTCGTATCGAGATCCACATAGACAGCTGCGATCTCCTCCCTCTTGCTGAAGATTTTGTTCATCGCCAGCGCACAAAAGTCACAGACGACGCCCATGACGTCAGCCACGATGGGCTCGCCACCTTTCTCGAGCGCCGCGTGGATATCGTCGGTGTGGGTCAATACAGCGTGTGCGTCGCCATTCCCCGTCGGATTGGATGCTTCAGTCGTATGGTCGGACGGGGTGCTATGGTCATGGTCGGCGTGGTCTGAGTGATCTTGGTGCATTGCATCCGCACCGCCCTGCTCGTGTTTATGGTCATGATGATCGTGATTTTGCGCTACGGGAGCCGCTGAAAGCAGTGCGGCGAGTAATGCACAAGCAACGGTTCTGGAGCTGTTCATCATCAGCATCTCCGGATTAAAAGCGGTAAGTAAAATTAAGCAGTGGTTGATTAACGGTTAGGTTGTACCCCACCTCCAGTAGCAGCGGGCCTTTGAATAGCCTGACCAGTGGAGTGGCTGTAATCGGAACCTCCTCCGCCGGGCGGTGGTCAATTTCGAGCATCAACCAGGTGTGCAGGTCTCCGCTATCACCCTCGTAGGGGGCATAGCCCACTCGAGCGGCGTGCATGAACTGGTCGCCAAAGTGTCCCGCATCTAGATAGCGCGATCGGTAGCCAGCGAAAAGGGAGCGCGTCTCCCAGTCGGCCATGATGCCCCCGTAAACAGCAGTCTCATCTCTCAGCGGGTTGCCGTAGACGCCCGATGCGACGCCGATGCCCCCATGAAAATACAAGTTGCCTTGGTAGTCCTTACCAAACCAGCGTTTTGCAAGCAATGTGGGGTGCACGCTGTAAATGGCATAGTCGTTATCTCTGTTGACTTCGGTTCTCAGTCCAATGGACCAAGATGGCGCAGGTGTGTAGTGAACCAATGCGGAGCTGGATTGTCGGTCGGATTCTTCAATAATCGTCCAGCCGCCGGTGTAAGACACTGGCCTCGCTGTGACTGCGGAGCAGAATAGCGATGGTAAAAGTATGAGGCGTAGATAACCCCTCATTTCTTCTTGCCCGTGAGTATGGAAACCAACTCAGTCACTTTTTCTTTTCTCGCGGAAAAAGAACCGCTTTCGAGGGAAGCTTGTACGCAGGTTTCAACGTGGTCTTCGATAATGAGGGCTTCGAGGCTCGAGAGTGCAGCGCGTGCCGCTTGCACCTGACGGACCACATCAACACAGTAACGTTCATCGGCGACCATTTTGCGAACAGCCCGTATCTGTCCCTCGATGCGAGCGAGTCTGGCGTCTGCAAGGCGTTTGGTTGAACTTCTCAAAATGGGTGGCCTCCATAGGTTTGGCCTTCAAGAATACCTCTTGGGGGTATTTACGAGATTACGGTATACCCAGGGGGGGTATATCGTCAACACCGTAAAAATTTGACACCTCGGATACTAAGCCTGAGTCCAGTGGGTTTGCGGACACTGAACCCCAACGAGCTAATCCCGATAGTGATAAATCGCGTACAACAAAGCGTCGGAGGGAGAATGAAATGACTGGCCATCCTGTCGCGTATTCTAGAAGTGTGATTACTGAGCTCATGGTCCCGAGCTACGCCAACTTCGGCGGCAAAGTGCACGGTGGCACCCTCATGTCACTCATGGATAAGTTGGCTTATGTCTGTTCGAGCAAGCACGCAGGCAATTATTGTGTGACGGTTTCAGTGGATAACGTGCAATTTTTGCGTCCGGTGGAGGTCGGAGAGGTGGTCTCACTGATGGGCTCTGTTAATTATGTGGGCAAAAAGTCACTGGTGGTGGGCATTAAGGTGGTCGCCGAGAATTTGCAGGATGGCGTGAGTAAGCATACCAATACCTGCTACTTCACGATGGTGGCAAAGGGGCCGGGGGGGGAGACCGCCGAGGTGCCACCGCTGATTCTAGAAAGCGAGGATGATGTTCGGCGCTTTTGTAGCGCGCTCCAGCGACGCCGCATACGAGAGGAGGGGGTCACCTTTATGAACGAATACAAGGCGGCCTTCACCGACCACTTCGCGGTGGCTGATTTGCTTCAAGCAGAGCGATGTGTATTGGCTAGCTCTCTAATCGACTCAACGCCGGCGCATTAGGTTGTCTCAGCTGTATGATAACGAGCGCGCTCAGGCATGCGAGCGCTGACATGCCTATCAGCGCAGTCACATAGTCGCCCTGCCACTCTCGTACAAATGCAACGGCTCGGGTGCCGATCGCGCCACACAGCGTGTCGATCAGAACGATCAGGGCGAGAATTCT
>VMDB01000231.1 GCA_008081075.1 Halieaceae bacterium | reverse complement strand
CGCTCACGGGTGAGCTCAGATGGAAAAAGCGGATTGAGGATCACAGTGCCGCCACCCTGACGGCCGCCGCGGAATTATCTGGCGGCGTGCTTTACGTGCCGGTCTCTTCGTTAGAGGAGGGCGCAGCGATCGCCGCCGGCTATCCCTGTTGCTCCTTTAGAGGGTCGATCGTGGCCCTCGATGCCAAGTCTGGCGATGAGATATGGCGCCGGCATTTTATTCCGCCCGCGGAGCAACATGGTGTTAACGCCGCGGGCACGCCCCAGTATGGCCCAAGCGGTGTGCCGATCTGGGCCGGCATGGCCATGGATGCGGATCACCTATACATCGCCACCGGAGATGATTATTCGGGAGAAGGGTCCGAGACCAGCGACGCCATCATCGCATTGGATAAGGCCTCGGGCCGGACGATCTGGGTGCGTCAGGCGCGCTTTGGCGATGTCTGGAATGGGTCCTGCGAGAACGTTGATCCGGTGAATTGCCCCGAGGATAACGGCCCCGACTATGACTACGGCGCCGGGCCGGTGATTAGTGAAGATTCGCAGGGCCGGCGCATTATTCTCGCAGGAGACAAAGGCGGGGTTGTCACGGCCATGCTGGCTGAGACCGGCGAGTCGCTCTGGAAAACCAAGGTCGGCCGGGGTGGCGTGGTAGCCGGCGTCAATTTTGGTCTCGCGGCCCACGGTGGCAAGGTCTTCGTGCCGATCAGTGATGCGCCGGATGGCCGTGATTACGATGAGCCCGCGCGACCTGGAGTCTATGCGCTGAATTTGGATAACGGTGAGTATGTTTGGCAGGCACCGGCAGGCGAAGACGTTTGTCTGGGTAGACCGGGTTGTTACCCCGGTTATTCGGCGGCGATTTCGGTAACAAGCGATTACGTGCTGGCAGGTTCAAATGACGGTTGGTTAAGAGCCTTCGATATCGACAACGGGGAGGTGCTGTGGGAGTTCGACACCACCGAGGCGTTCACCGCAGTCGACGGGCGGATAGCGAAGGGGGGTTCGATCGGTGGCGGTCAGGCGCCGCTCATTGTCGGTGATCGCCTGATATTGAACTCAGGATATGCCTTTGCCGGCAAGATGCCCGGCAACGCATTACTGGTCCTCAAGCTGCCAGCCAGCGTTGTGGCTGCGTCTGGCGCTCAAGTCTTCGTGGAGAGCGCCGCGAAATAGTCTCGGCTCGCTGCGGCCACTCTCGGGGCCAGCACGATAGAGCTGATCATCGTGGGGATCGCCATCAGCCCGTAGCTCGCCGATATCAGATTGAAGACCACATCGATGCTGACGGTTGCGCCGAAGATCACCGCCAGAACAAAAAACCAGCGAAAGTAGGGTTGCCACTGCGCGCCGACTAAAAAGCCGAAACACTTTGCACCGTAGTACCAGCCGGTAAACATGGTCGTGGTACTGAGTATCAGTGCGACAAACCCCAGCAGCACGAGTCCCAAGCCACCCATCTCACCGTGAAAGGCGTTCGCTGTGAGCGTGATGCCCGAGAGTTCACCGGGTTGCTGCCAATTACCGGACAGTAAAATAACGATGGCAGTGCAGGTGCAGACGATCAAGGTGTCAAAGACTGGCCCCAGCGTGGCGAGTATGCCCTCGCGGATCGGCTCGTTGGTTTTGGCGGCGCCATGGGCCATCACTTCAGTGCCTACCCCCGCCTCGTTAGAGAAGGCCCCTCGGCTGATGCCAATGAGCATGACGCCGAGAAATCCACCACCGACAGCAGAAGGAAACATGGCTTCACTCACAATGCTCACCAAAATGCCGGGCACGGCGCTCAGGTGATTGATGACGACCCAAGCCGTCATCAGCAGGTAGACGATGACCATGGTGGGCAGTAGCGCGATCGCCACATTGGCCACCCGGGGCAGGCCGCCAAAGATCACGCTGCCAACAACAACGGCGAGTGAGATGCCAATCAGAAACGGGGCCCAGTCCGGGGCGTTGCCATCGAACGCGGCATCCTGAATGAGCGCAGTGAGCTGATTGGCTTGGAACATGGGTAGCGTGCCGATCAAGCCGGCCAGTGCGAACAACACGGCCAGTGGGTAAAAGGGTTTTGGTAGAGCTTCTCGAATCACGTACATCGGGCCGCCCTGCAGATTGCCCAGTGAGTCTTTACCCCGGTACATGACACCGAGTGAGCAGGTGAAGAACTTCGTCGCGATGCCGACGATCGCTGAGACCCACATCCAGAACACCGCCCCCGGACCGCCGGCGACAATGGCCAGCGCTACCCCGGCAATATTGCCAAGTCCCATGGTGTTGGAAAGGGCGGCAGCCAGCGCCTGTCGATGGGAGATTTCCCCGGGGGCGTCGGGCGTGTCATGTCGCCCCATGAGAATCGCTATTGCGTGACCCATGTGCCGGTAGGGCATCGCACGGGATGCGATGACAAAGCAGCACCCGCCGCCGAGTAGTAGCACTACCAGTGGTGTGCCCCAGACGGCATCGGCAATTTGTTGAGCAAATAGTTCGAGTGACGACATTCCCATCAGTTCCGTTATGAGTCCCTTGCGTTGAGCGAGGTCCTGACCGTGCTACCAGCTACCAAGGTCTTAGGTTTGCTGATTGCAACTGTCACGGACAATAGCAGAGTAAATGAGGCCGCATCGTGATAGCGTGAGAAACAAGAACGAAGAACTAAGTGAGGCGTGTTCTTGTGACTGAGTCAGAAAACCAGCAAAAAAATATGCGTCGTGTCGCTCTGACGTCGCTGGCGGGCACCAGCATCGAGTGGTACGACTTTTTCCTTTACGGCACGGCGGCGGCAGTGATTTTTCCGAAGGCCTTTTTTCCGCAGGATCTGCCGCCCATGGTATTGCTGATTATCTCCTTCAGCACCTTTGCCGTCGGTTTTATTGCGCGCCCACTCGGAGGCGTCGTGTTTGGGCATTTCGGTGATCAGGTGGGCAGAAAGCGCACCTTGGTGATCGCGCTGATGATGATGGGAGTTGCCACAACACTGATCGGACTCCTGCCAACCTACCAATCGATCGGAATCGCTGCGCCCTTATGCCTGGTGTTTCTGCGCTTTGTGCAGGGGCTTGCCGTTGGGGGGCAGTGGGGCGGTGCCATGCTGCTGGTGACCGAAAGCGCGCCTGCTAATCGCCGGGGTTGGTATGGGGCGTACGCGCAGTCGGGTGCCGCTGTGGGGGTCATTCTTGCCAATCTGGCATTCGTCGCCGCGAGCGCGTCCATGAGTGACGAGGCATTTATGGCATGGGGTTGGCGATTACCTTTTGTCGCCAGCGTTGTCCTTATTGGTATTTCGCTTTACGTGCAGCTCCGCATGGAGGATACCGAGGCCTTTAAGGCGCTGCAGGCGGCACAGGCCAACGCTGGGCAGCAGGCCGAGATCGCCAAATCGCCTGTGCTTGAGGCCCTGCGACGTTATCCGCGACGCATCATGTTGGCCGCCGGTGCCTTTCTGTCGGTGCAGGTCACGTTTTATATCCTGATTGCGTTTGTGATTGCGTACGGTTTGAACTCACCCTCGGTCGACTTAACCCGGGACGAAATGCTCGTCTCGGTGCTCATCGCCGCGGCGGTGATGGTGCCCGCGTTATTTTATTTTTCTGGGCTGTCGGACCGAGTCGGACGCAAGCAAATCTATCGCTGGGGTGCGATTTTGACCGCGGTCTGGGGCTTCGCCCTGTTCCCGCTGATCGATACGGGTAGCCCGCTGATGATCACTTTGGCAGTGACTGTCGGGATGATCTTTCTGGGCATGCAGTATGGCCCGCAAGCGGCTTATTTTACTGAGCTTTTTACTACCGAAGTCCGCTATTCGGGGGCCTCGTTGGGGTATCAAATCGGCGCGATTCTGGGCGGGGCATTGGCCCCCACCATCGCGGTGTTACTGTGGAACGAGTTCGGTATTTTCTTTGTATCGGTGTACATCATGGTGGCGGCGCTGCTGACGCTGTGGTCGTTGTCGCAGTTGGAAGAAACGAAGGGGAAGACGCTATAGCGATGTCTCCGAATGCGCGGTCATGGTCAGGGAGTCCGCCAACGTCTGTGCGCTAGACCGCGGGCATCAGTCCGAGTCGCTGTAACCGAGGGACTTCAATCGCCGGGCAGCGATCCACCACCAGCGATACTCCTGCTTCGAGCGCGGTCTGCTCGGCTTCCGGGTGAGTCACATCCAGCTGAGTCCAGAGGGCCTTAATGCCCAATCGCAATACGTCTTCGGTCACCTCTGGCAAAAAACGGCTGTCGCGGAAGACATCTACCATATCGACCGGTCCCTCGGCTGTCGCCGCCGAGATCGATTCGAGTACGGGCTTCCCCAGCAGGGTTTCCCCCGCAAGCTGCGGATTGACCGGTATTGCGTCGTATCCCTGCTCCAGCAAAAACTGAAAGACCTGATGGCTCGGACGCTCGGGTCGCGCGCTGACGCCGAGTACCGCGATTCTCTTAACCGCATTGAGTAAGTCAGCAATTTGTTTATCGGAATCCAATCGCAAGGTGCTATTCGCCCCACTGTGGCGCGCGTTTATCAAAAAACGCATCAATCCCCTCTTTGGCATCACCCTCCGAAGTCAGGTTGTCGAGCATCACCTGATTGGCCAGCGCGAACGCCTCATCGAGCGGCATTTCTACCTGGCGATAAAAGGTTGATTTGCCGCGAGCAATACTCTCGGGCGAGCGCGATGCGATCTTTTCAGCCAGCGAACTCGTGGCCGTGCGCAGACTGCTTGCGGGGACGTGCCGGTTGATCAGGCCGAATCGTTCTGCCGTTGCGGCGTCGAATTGCTCGCCCGTCAGGGCCATTTCTAACGCGTGCTTTCGCGAGAGGTTACGGCCAATGCCCACCAGCGGCGTTGTGCAAAAGACGCCGATGTTCACGCCCGGGGTACAGAAGGTCGCCTCGTCAGACGCAATCGCGAGGTCGCAGGCGGAGACCAACTGGCAGCCCGCAGCGCTGGCAATGCCCTGAACGCTGGCGATGACCGCCTTCGGGCTGTGCAGGATGCTGTTCATCATAGCGGCACACGCCGCGAGCAGTTGCCGCACTCGCGCCTGCCAGGCGGTGTACTCCTCGTCTGCGCGGCGCTGAATTTCAGCGAGATCGTGGCCTGCACTAAAAGCGGGGCCGCTGCCGGCGATGATCATGACTTTCACGGTTGGGTCCTGATTGCCCGCGGCGATTGACTGAGAGAGTGCGGCAATCATCTCGGTAGAGAGGGGATTCCGCCGTTGGGGCCGATTGAGGGTGAGCCATAGCACGCCGTTCTCGCGTGTGGCGGTCACAAACGGTTCAGTGGCAGGTGCAGCGGTCATAGCGGAGTCCGTCATAGCTGAGTTTGTCATGGCCGACTCCACGATGGTGAGGGCACGGCGCAACCACTCCACGGGTTTCTCGGGAGTGGCTTTGGGCGCGATGGCGCATAGCTTAGCACGCCATAGATTACAGACCTCGCTGACAAACCAGCGCCCGATATAACCCCTCGGGAGTAGCGCAAATCGTATCTTTTGCAGAGGGCAGCCGGTAGCATCGGGGGAGTCATAGGTTGCGCCACGGAGTCCAAAGCATGCCGGATATTCAGCCCCTGTACATCGCGGGCCAGTGGGTGGGTAGTGATCAGTCGGTCGCTAACATCAATCCATCAGACACTAACGATGTCGTCGGGCATTATGCTCAGGCCTCCGCCGGCCAGGTCGACGAGGCGCTGGACGCCGCGAATCGCGC
>VMDB01000061.1 GCA_008081075.1 Halieaceae bacterium | reverse complement strand
GGGATAAGGTTGTGATGTGGTATCTCTCAGGCAATCACGATGAGACGGCCATTGATCGACCCAATGAATTTATTATTGATCGCGCCAATCCGCGCTATCACCTTTCCTTCGGCTTCGGTATCCACCGCTGTATGGGTAACCGCCTGGGTGAAATGCAACTGCGCATCTTGTGGGAGGAAATCCTTGAGCGCTTCTCCAAGGTCGAGGTTGTTGGAGTGCCCGAGCGCGTACTCTCTAACTTTGTGCGCGGCTATTCCGCTCTTCCGGTGCGGCTTCACGTACTGACCTAAAAAATTGGGTATCGATCGGTAAGCGAAGATAGGCTGGGCAAGCCCGCTTATCTGAACTTTGACCCAGTTTCCCGCAAAGCACTGGTGACTGCGACCAACGGCCATCAAGGTGTGCTGTCAAAGAACCTCTAGGACGTACCAGATGTCATTCAAACGACTCATTTTAGTCGGCATGTACACCCTTTTTCTGAATGCCTGCGGTGGAGGGAGCGGATCCGCCGATGCAGTCAGTCAAGCGCCATCGGAGACTGTGGATACCACACCCCCGGTCATTACCCTGCTTGGCGAGTCCCCCATGACCATCGAGCAGGGACAAGCGTATGAGGAGCCGGGAGCAACAGCAGAAGACGACGTCGACGGCGCCGTAGAGGTAATGATTGAAGGCGAGGTAGAAGACCTTCCCGGAGACTATATTATTTCTTACAGCGCATCCGACGCCGCCGGGAATCGTGCCGCTGCCGAGCGACTCGTTACGGTGACACCGCGATCCGACGAGGGCGTATTGGGACTCAGTCCACAAGCGATTCTTGAGGGTTTGAGCTTGGAGCAAAAACTGGCTCAGCTCATTCAGGCTGAAATCTCAAGCATCAGCCTAGACGATATCCGAGAACTCGGAATCGGTAGCGTTTTGAATGGCGGGGGATCTTATCCGGGGGGCAACAGAGCGGCCTCGGTAAGCGATTGGCGGACCTTTGCTGAGGCGATGCGAGAAGCGTCATTAGACACCTCAGGTGGAACTGCCGGCATACCGATAGTCTGGGGTACCGATGCAGTCCACGGCCACAACAACGTCCGCGGTGCAACGCTCTATCCACACAACATAGGTCTCGGCGCAACGCGGGACACTGAGCTAATTAGAGCCATTGGTGAGGCAACCGCGACCAGCGTGGCTGCTACCGGTATCGACTGGATTTTCGGTCCGACCGTGGCTCAGGCACAGGATTACCGGTGGGGCAGAAGCTACGAAAGCTACAGCGACGACTCAGATCTGGTTGAGCGTTTCGCATACCAGCTCGTTGAAGGCATTCAAAGCGTGGGGGTGGCGGCAACGGCGAAGCACTTCATTGGCGATGGAGGTACCGCTCGAGGTATTGATCAAGGTAATACCAATGTGTCTGACAGTGTTCTGCTGTCTGATCATGGCTCAGGTTACGAGGGTGCCATTGCGGCTGATGTCCTCAGCGTAATGGCCACGTTTAATAGCGTGCGGGGAGAGAAAGTGCACGGCAGCTATCCTTTGTTAACCGACATGCTTCGGGGGCAATTGGGGTTTGAGGGAATGGTTGTCAGTGACTGGAACGGTATCGCGCAAGTGCCGGGCTGCAACAATGCGTCTTGCCCAGCGGCGATCAACGCGGGGATCGATATGAGCATGACGCCGTTCGATTGGAGATCACTGCTCGCGAACCTCATTCAACAAGTAGAACAAGGTGATATCAGTCAAGCGCGAATTGACGAAGCGGTACTCAGAGTGCTCACGTTCAAGCAGCGGCTGGGTCTCCTCGATACCGAATTCGTCGTGGGTAGAGGAGTCGCGCCGGGCGTCCTGGGCAGTGAAGCGCACCGAGAACTGGCGAGGCGCGCGGTTCGGCGTTCGCTCGTATTACTGAAGAACAACAAGTCTGCGCTTCCCATTGCACCATCGTCGACGATCGTATTGGTAGGTGACGCCGCTAACAGCATCCCCCATCAAGCGGGAGGCTGGTCAGTGACCTGGCAAGGCACAGGCACATCCAACGCAGACTTCCCTGGCGGCACAACCGTACTCGAAGCAATGCAAAGCGCGGTCGCCAGTAGCGGAGGGAGCGTCCATTATTTTCCCGACGGCGATATCGACGACGCCATTGCACCCGATGCCATCGTGGCGGTGCTTGCTGAGAACCCGTATGCCGAGGGGGCGGGTGATCTAGCTGACCTTAATTGGCCCAATGCCTTTTCGATCGCGCTGGAGCGAGTGCAATCGTGGCGGACGAATGGCGTGCCTGTGACAACAGTCTTTCTCACAGGCAGACCCATGTGGATCAACCCCGAAATTAACGATTCCGATGCGGTCGCTGTGGCCTGGCTGCCCGGCACAGAAGCGCAGGGGATAACCGATGTTTTACTGAGCGACAGCGATGGCGAGGTTGCCTTTGACTTTACAGGCGTGTTGCCCTTCCCCTGGCCCGGCGGCGCCGTGAATCCCAGCGACGCCAGCCTCGCCGTGGAAGCGACCCTTTTCCCACGAGAATATGGCTTGACCTATCAAGACAGTGCGCTGATTGACGAGCTGAACGAAGATCCGAGAAACAGCCGCGACGGAGTTGTGGGACCGGACGACAGTAGCGGCGCTGAGCCCGGTAACGAGTCGGTCGATATCTTGTGGGTGTTTAGAAACGGGCAGGTTGAAGATCAATGGGATCGAGGTATCGGCGCTTTCGACGAAGCGATCGGCTGGGGCGTTTGCGAAAACGATGGCGGCGCCGGATGCCCCAGCATTGATTGGGGGACAACAGGTGATTCAGACCGCGGTCAAGTGCTTGAAATTACCTATCCCCCCAACGCGGCCTTTGCCGGGTTATTCATCGAAAGCCTGGAAGGTATCGATATTTCTCACTTTGATCATGTGGCGTTCGACATCAAGCACCTCAACGGCGACAACCAATACGCGATAAAGCTGGATTGTTTTTACCCCTGCTCATCTGGGGACTACCTGTTGAGTCGACTGGAGGAAGGCTGGCAGTCGATCAGCATTTCCCTTGATCAATTGGAAGCGCAAGGTTTGGTAAGCAGCAACGTCAATACCGGGCTGGTGATCTGGCCCACCGAGCACAATAACCACCGATTCAGACTCGATAATATTCGTTTCACCAAGCTGCCCTGATTCCCGGGGGCTGGCGCCCTAAACCGACAACAGAAAGGTCACTGGACCATCGTTAACCAGCGACACCTGCATATCGGCGCCAAATTGACCGGTCTCGACCCGGATATTTTCTACTGCCAGGGCCTGCGCGAGATCAGCGCACAACCGCGAAGCCTGCTCGGGCGGTGCCGCGGTCGAAAAGCTGGGGCGGTTGCCGCTGTTGGTATCTGCAGCCAGCGTAAACTGAGAGACCAGAAGTATGGCACCGCCGGCCTGCTGCACATTGAGGTTCATCTTGCCTTCTTCATCTGAAAAGAGCCGGTAGCTCAACAGGCGTTTCGCCATGCGCAGCACTATTTCGTCGGTGTCTCCGGGCTCCACCCCCACAAAAACCAAAAGGCCGCGCTGAATTTCTCCAACCACGCGTTGATCTACCGCAACCGAAGCCTGCACCACCCGCTGCAAGAGACACTTCATGATCAAAAATCCGTCATCGCGATGTCTTCGCGGACACTACCCAACCGGCTGCCCGGCCGATAGTCCATGTCGCGAAATGATGTGGGTCAAGAGGCAGCTACAAGCGTCGGTCAACATATCAAAGACCTGCTCAAAGCCCTCGTCACCCCCGTAGTAGGGGTCTGGCACCTCCTCTCCCCATCCGTTTGCCCAATCGAGCATGAGTGACAGTCGATGCGCCTGTTCTTGGGGACAAGACGCATGAAGTAAACGCAAGTTATCTGCATCCATCGCAAGAATATAATCGAAGTGGCAAAAATCTCCGGCGCTAACCTGGCGGGCACGAAGGTCGTCCATGGCAATGCCACGCTGGTGAGCCATTGCCATCGCCCTGGCATCGGGGGGATTGCCAATGTGGTAGGCGTGGGTGCCGGCAGAGTCGATGTCAAAGTGATCGGCCAAGCCTGCCTCCACAACCTGTTGGCGAAAAACCGCGTGGGCAGTTGGAGAGCGACAGATATTGCCCATACAGACAAACAAGACACTGACTTTCATGGTGTTGTCGGTCACTCGAGGTCCAGCTCGTTGGACAGCACCTCACGCAAGAGCGCGACACGCTCGCGAAGCGCCTCCGCTTCATAGGGCTCGGCAGCACCCACGCCCCACACGGGGCGCGGCCAGGCAGCATCTGTCCGAAACCGCGCGATATGGTGAATGTGGAGCTGGGACACCTGATTGCCAAGCGCGGCAATATTCAGTTTGTGTGCATTGAACAACGCTTTTAACGACTTACCTGTAATCATGGACTCTTGCATTAAGGTGCGCTGGTCCTCATCAGTAAGTTCGAAGGGTTCCCTAATATCAGGTCGCTCTGGAACCAGTATCAACCACGGGAACCGGCTGTCATTCATCAACACAATACGATTGAGCGACGTTATCCCTACTGGAAAAGTATCGGCCTCCAACTGGGGATCGAGCTCAAACACAGGGCGCTTCCGACCGCGGATTATTCATTGGCAGTCACCCCTTCAGACTCAGGAGATAGCTCTCCGGCCTCCTCTGCGGATAGGTTGTGGCGAGCAATCCAGCGACTGGCCACTCTCGAAAAGCGCATCAGCTGAGCAACCACAGCGGCATCCAGCGCGCTGGTCGCGGTCTCGCCCTGCTCAGTTTGTACGATGTTGATCAGATCGCTTTCAAATCCGGACCCGGTCCATTCGAAAGACGGGTCACTCACAAAGCGCGCGGGCACGTGGGTTGCGATCGCCGCGTCAAATTCCCCTGCGGCTGACACCGAGGCCTGCGTTAAATTCATGACAAACGAAGCATATTCCAATGGTTCAGAATCGCCATGATCCGCGACTGCCCGCAGGAGCGGCGCAGACCAATCCCCAGCAGAGAGGGCGGCGGTTAGCCGCTGATACTGATAAGACTCGATCACCCCATGACGGTTCGATACCAGCTGGACCAGTTCTGGTGTTTTCCCCTGCAAAACCGACCAAAGCGCCTCCAAAGTACCCACCCCCGGCAGAGGGATGGCGTGATACGGCTGGGTGAGATCACCTACGTAGTGCAGCCCCCACCCCAGAAAGCGCCACCCCCAATACGGGTGTCCGGTGCGAAAAGCCATATCGGCCAACTCACCGAAGAGGGCAATTCGCCAAAGTGGAAAGGTTCTGAGTAAATCGGGCTGAGCCACGCGAGCGAGCCAATCAAGATGATAAAAACCCATATGAAAGGGCGCTTGGGAGCCGTAGTCGAGATTGGGATTACCGAAGGGCTGCAAACCAAACCCGTATGTCTTCCCGAAGGACGTGCCGTTGTCCTCAAAGAGCCCAATATCCATACCTAAATCGGGCTCATCACTGGCGGTGGCCAATACTTCGGCAATGGATACAGGCGCCCCCTCTTCCACTGCCCAATAACGGGACGCCTGCTGCGCGTCTCCGCCCCCCAAGAAGCTCAGCGCTGACCAAGGCAAGGCGTCCTCCATGGGGGCGGTCCGCTCAGGGGAAGGCCCCACATAGAGCGAATAAGAGAGTCGTGGATTCACGCGCACAGCGGACAGAAAACGCGCGGTAATGGGCGCCGCATTGTTTTGCCACAACAGCGCCTCAGGGGTCGGCGGATAGTGCTCGATATT
>VMDB01000067.1 GCA_008081075.1 Halieaceae bacterium | reverse complement strand
TGGGGTGCATGATTGCCTCGCCCTGCGCGTAGCGATAGGCGTCCGCCGGTGTGGCCGTGGTGCCAAAACCAGCGGCATCAAATGAGAGAGCTGTATGTACGTGCAGGTCGCCGAAGTAAGCATTTCGATCGGCATTGAACTGTCGGCCATCTGCATTAATCTGGGGCAGGGCGGGAAATGAGATGATCTTATTATCCGCCGGAATAACTGTGTTCGTAGTGCGAAGATACTGATTCGCTTCATGGCGCTTTTGCGCCTGGTCGCCGGAACAGGCGCTGATTAACGCTATCGCTGTTAATACACCAGTACTGTAAATCACTCGAAACAACACGAACGCCCCCTGCCTGTCAGCAGCAGCCAGTATATGTGGCTTGGCCTACCAGGGATGTATCATTTGCGGACACGGTATCTATCTGTCAGGAGTCGAAGGGGTCGTGGATAGCAGAGGAAATGCAACGACGGGCTGTCCGAAAATGATACATGGCTTTCGGTCTCAGCGATTATAATTTTTCCCTTAATAAGAGTAGAGAGAAAAATGAAATCAAGATCGATAAAAGTTCTGATTGCCCTGGTAGTGGCCTTAGCCGTAGCTGGCGGCAGTTACTGGCAGATCAACTTCAATAAAGACTGGCGTGAACAATATGCCCACAGCAAAGGTGTGGATGCACTGATTTATGCGTTTCCCTATTTTTTGAACACAGTGCTTCGCTACAAGTGGAGTCAGCCTGAAGCGCCAGAAGGCCAGCAAGTGCCGGTGGACGCGGTAAACAAGTTTTGGCATGCGTCGTTTGTCGATCCCAAAAATTACCGCGACGGCGGCGCGCCGAATGCCGATACGCTCTATTCACCAGCTTGGGTGTACGCCAAAGAACAGCCGATCATTATTACGGTACCGGAGATTCCGGGTAATCGATATTGGGCAATTGAACTGGCGGGTTTTGATTCAGACAACTTTGCCTATATCAGCAAGCGCCTCCATGACAATGGTGGCGGAAACTACGCCATCGTGCCGCCGAATTGGCAGGGAGACTTACCAGAAGATGTGGAGTTTGTAGCTCATAATCCGACGCCCTGGTTTTATGCCATGGCCAGAATTTATGCTGACTTCAATGACCCCAGTGATCAGGCGGAGGTAGCGGCGATCCAGTCAAAAATGCAGATTGTGGGCTTGAGTGACTGGGGTAAAGAAAATCCACCCAGGCCTGCGCACCCGCCTGTTCCCGATGTCGGTGATCTGAGCGAAGTACTACTTGAAACCGATGTGGTTAGTTACATCAAAAAAATGGTGATGTCTGATCCGATCTCGTTCTGGAATAACGTCAACCGCGCGATGACCGTCAATGGTGTACCGGAGCGTGATCAGCGCTATTTGAAAGATTGGGCCGAGTTGCATATTGGGCCGGACCAGGATGTATCCCAGGCTGAGGACAATGAGCAAGCCGGCTTAGCCAAGGCGGTGTTCGATGGCATCATGATCATGCGCGCCCATGCCACCTCTGAAGAGAACAAGGTCAACGGTTGGGGTGTGCCACCAGTGGGCTTCGGGCGCTCCGGCGTTCACGGTAATTTTTATATCCGCGGAGCCATTCAGTCGATGCGGGGCATCGTCGCCAATGATGCAGAAGAAGCCATGTATATGGCCAGGGCAAAAGATCAAAACGGCGACAGTATTACCAGCAAGCATACGTACGAACTCCACTTCCCGCCTGGACAAACGCCGCCAGCAAGATATTTCTGGTCACTTACCGTTTACGATCAGGAAGCCAACCTGATGCTCAATGACTATGACCGCTATGCCATCAGCGGTAACTCAGAGGACTTGATCTACGAAGACGATGGCAGCTTGCGGATTCTGATCGGCGGCAAGCCGCCTGAGGGAATGGTTGGCAACTGGTTGCCGGCGGGTGAGTCTTTCACTCGAGTCACATTGAGAGTGTATGGCCCCGAGAAAGCAATGATTGAGCGAACCTGGAAACCGCCCCAGTTGAAGCGGGTTTAACGAAACCGCGCAATATAAATAGTCTCGCGGCTGACAATGAAAACACGGTTGACTGAAACCCTGCAGGAGCGTGCCTGGTCTTCGCCGCTCTGGATCGAAGTAGAACGGGATTAACCGATGTCAGTGTTTGCCAGTTTGAAAGAAGTCGTCAGGGTATTGAATGAGATACGGCAGTCTCGTGCTGCCATTGGCTTCAAAATGCCCGCTTTGGATGAGGCGATTTCCCTTGGGGTGATCTTTGAAGAGTCGGTCCGTAGGCACGGTAACTTGCCTGCCCTGGAGTTCGAGGGGCGCAGGTGGACGTACACACAGCTGAACCAGGAAATCAATCGGCTGGCGCATCTACTAAAGGCGCAGGGTGTGAAGCAAGGCGAGGGTGTCGCCCTGTTCATGGAAAATCGGGCCGAGTTTGTCATCTCGTTGTTGGCCCTCGTCAAGATTGGTGCCCCTGCGGCACTCATCAACAATAGCCTGAGCGGCGAAGCCCTGGTGCACTGTTGTAATGTGACCGACGCCAAACACTGTATTGTAGGTGACGAACGCGCCGATGTGCTGGCGGCTGAGTTGGCTGGCTTGCCTTTTGGCCAGGGTCATGGGGCTTGCTTTTGGATGCAAGGCACTGTGGATCGCAAAGCCCCCGACTGGGCGATAGACGCTAATCAGGCCATGCAGGCGCATTCTGATCAGAACCTGCCTGAAACCCCAGGTATCCTCGCCGCTGATGTGGCGCTGTATATTTTCACTTCCGGTACAACGGGCCTGCCCAAGGCCGCAACATACAAGCACCAGCGCCTGGCCACTGCCGCCAATCTGTTGGGTAAGCTTACCCTACGCCCCAAACCTGGCGATCGGCTGTACCTGTGCTTGCCCATCTACCATATCACCGGCCTGGGACCCGGTTTGTGCGGTTTTATCGCCGCTGGCGGCACGGTTTGCCTGCGTCGTAATTTCTCAGCCGGCAAATTCTGGAGTGAGGTGCAGGCCTGGCAGACCAATAGCTTCGTGTACGTGGGAGAGTTGTGTCGTTATCTGGTGACGCAGGCTCCCACTGACGCCGAGAAAAACAATCCGCTGCAGAAAATGGTGGGTAACGGTTTAAGGCCCGATGTATGGGATGAGTTCAAGTCCCGCTTTGACGTGGATCGTATTTGCGAGGTTTACGGTTCCAGTGAAGGCAATGTCACCTTTCTTAATCTCCTGAATAAGGACCGCACCATTGGGACTACGTCGGTTGATATTGCCCTGGTTAGATACGACGTGATTGAAGACGCCATCGTGCGGGATGATGCCGGGTATTGTGAGTTGGCCAAGCCCGGTGAGCCGGGGCTGTTGCTTGGCAAAATTACCGACAACACCCCGTTTGATGGTTATACCAATGCGGAGGCGACCCACAGCAAAGTTGTTGAGAACGTGCAGGAAACCGGCGATCGTTGGTTCAATACCGGCGATCTTGTGCGCGAAATCGATGTTGGCTTTGCCCTGGGTCTCAAGCACTACCAGTTTGTCGATCGCACCGGCGACACCTTTCGTTGGCGTGCTGAAAATGTGTCAACCAATGAGGTAGGGGAGGTACTGAATTCCCACCCACAGATCAATATGGCGAATGTCTATGGCGTCGAAGTACCCGGCACCGAGGGCAGAGCGGGGATGGTGGCCTTTGCCCTTGATGCCGGTACCGACTTTGACATAGACGGTTTCCGCGCGCTGGTGGATACCAAATTGCCCGACTATGCTCGGCCAGTATTCGTGCGTCTACAGCAGGAGACTGAAACCACGGTGACCTTTAAGCTGCTGAAGGGAAAGCTGCGCGAGCAAGCCTATCACCTGGACAAGCTGGGTAAAGACCGCGTGTATGTGCGCCACCCTCGCAGCGGTGCATATCGGTTACTGGATGACGACTATTATCAGAAAATTCTCGCGGCCGAGGCGGGCTATTAGGAGAGGTAAGCAATGGCGAAGCTCAGCAAACTTTCCCGTTCGATCGATGGCTCTGTGGCTATTGTCACGGGCGCGGCCAGTGGCATGGGGCGGGCGACCGCTCACCTGTTTGCCGATGAAGGCGCCAGGTTGGCGATATTCGATATCAATGAGGCCGCGCTGGAAGCGGTAGCCGAGGAGGTAAGGTCTGTCGGTGCAGAGGTATTAACTTTGTTGGTCGATCTACGTGACCGACAGGCCGTTGAGAATGCGGTAGGCAGTGTTATTGAGCACTTTGGCGGCCTGGACATCTTGGTCAACAACGCCGGTTTCGCCCTGCCTGCCGCTATCGATAGTGACGAATATGAGCATTCCTGGGACAGCTCCCTGGATGTTATGGCCACTGCGCAGGCCTGGGCGATCCGGGCGGCCCTCCCTGGGCTGCGCAAATCACCGCATCCTCGAATAATAAATGTGGCGTCGACCGAAGCGCATGGTGCAACACGTTTTAACAGCGCCTATGTCGTTGCCAAGCACGCCTCCGTGGGTTTAACGAGGGCAATGGCCGTGGACCTTGGGAAAGAGGGCATCACCGTCAACTGTGTTTGCCCCGGCCCCGTTCATACCGGAATCACCCAGGGTATCCCTGATGAAAACAAGGAAACCTTTGCCAACCGCAGAACGGCACTGCGCCGCTACGCCCAGCCCGAGGAGGTTGCGCACGCAACGCTCAGCCTCGTGCTGCCTGCGGCCAGCTTCATTACCGGCGCGACGCTGGTGGTTGACGGGGGAGTGACGATTCGAAATGCTTGAGCCAGAGGACAATCCCACTGCCTCTTATGTTGTTGACCCGCCGCGCCTCGCTTTAGTGTAGCTCCAAGCTGCGCCCTTTGATTACAGCGGATTTGTGATGATTGATTTGAGACTCGTAGGCAGCTCGGTATCGCCGTATACGCGTAAATTGCGTGCGCTTTTACGTTATCGGCGCATTCCTTATCAATTCGTCAGGGCAGGGGGGCAAGAGTCAGAAGCACTTCCGCCTGCGCCGCTGCCACTGATTCCCTATGTTGTATTACCAGACCAGAACGGTGAGCTGACAGAGGCAATGGCCGATACAACGCCTATTATCAATCGCCTCGAGGACGACTACCCGGAGCGCGCTGTGCGGCCAATGGACCCGGCACTGGCCGTGATCGACGCGTTGCTGGAGGAATTCGGCGATGAGTGGCTGGCCAAATGCATGTTTCATTTTCGTTGGTCAAAGCCAGCGGACACGCAAACCTCGTCGTCCTATCTGGCCTATGCCATGAACATGACGGCGGCACCCGAGCAGGGGGAGGCGTTTGCCAGCATGTTTGCCGAGCGGCAGATTTCTCGGATTGGAGTGGTCGGGTCAAATGACACAACCGGCCCGCTTATCGAGGAAAGCTGGGAACGCTATCTGGATGTGTTTGATCGTCACCTCCAGAACCAGCCATTTCTCTTAGGTAATCGCCCTGGTGCGGGTGACTATGGCTGCTTTGGCCAGATGACCATGCTCGTATTGACTGATCCTACGCCACAGGCGGTTTCCCGTCGCATCTCGCCTCGTGCTTTTGCATGGACAGAAGCCATGGAAGACCACTCTGGATTGGAGGTAGATGAAGCTGATTGGATTAACCTAGATTCGCCACCCGAGACACTCAACGAATTGCTATGTGAAGTGGGTCGACTGTTTGTACCTTTCATGGTGGAAAACGGGAAGGCAGTGGCAAGCGGCGAGGAAATGCTCGAATGTGAGCTGGACGGAAGGCCCTGGGTGCAAGAGGCCTTCGTCTA
>VMDB01000116.1 GCA_008081075.1 Halieaceae bacterium | reverse complement strand
GCGAGCTCGGGTCTGTTGCCCACAAAGGGCCTAACGCTGCCTTTCGTCAGTTATGGCGGTTCTAGCCTCATCATGAACTGTGCCTTGCTCGGCATCATCTTACGGATTTCCGGCCAGCATCTCAGCGATAAATCTGCCCCCTCAGTCCGCAAAAGGCGGCAGCGCTCATGACTTACGCAGAGAGACAACCTCTTGCTGGCCGCGCCCTGATCGCCGCGGGAGGCACTGGCGGCCACGTTTATCCCGCACTGGCCGTAGCTGATGTGCTAACCGATCGGGGTTGGTCGGTGGATTGGATTGGAACTGAGCGAGGCATTGAGCAGCGGCTGGTTCCGGCGGCCGGTTTGCCTTTGCATTGCCTATCAATGTCGGGTTTGCGCGGTAAAAGTATTGTGGCCCGTATCAGGGGATTACTTTTACTCGGTATGGCGGTTTGGCAGTCACTTCGTCTATTGCGTCGCCTTCGACCCGACGTGTTGTTGGGCATGGGGGGTTACGCGGCCGGCCCAGCGGGCCTTGCAGCTTGGATAACCCGGTGTCCTCTGGTGATTCACGAACAAAACGCGATCGCCGGAACCACGAATCGTTGGCTTGCGCCACTTGCATCGCGAGTATTGTGTGGCTTGCCGGGGAGTTTCAGGGAACGTCCGGATGCATCGATCGTCGGCAACCCGGTTCGCTCGCTGCTTAGCCCCGTAGATCGTAGCGAACTCGAGAGCTTGGCTGGATTCAGTGAGGCCCGGCCTATGCGGGTGCTTGTGTTGGGCGGTAGTTTGGGTGCCGCACCGCTGAACGCGCTCTTGCCGTCCACTTGCGACTCTCTGTGTGAGTTGGGTTTTGCCAGGCGTATCTCGATTTGGCAGCAGTGCGGGGAGCGAAACCGCGCTGATGCGGACAAGTGCTGGCAGCAAAGTCGTTTCAGTGGGCAGAGAGTCGATAACTATATCGAGGACATGGCTGCAGCTTATCAGTGGGCCGATGTGGTGATCGCGCGAGCGGGCGCCCTGACGATCTCCGAATTGGCAGCGACCGCATCTCCCTCCGTGCTGATTCCATTGCCCCATGCGATTGACGACCATCAGACCGCGAATGCAGAAGTGCTTTCGGAGGTGCACGCCGCGGTGTTGCTGCCGCAGTGTGACGCCACACCCGAGCGTCTTGCCAGCTATCTCATCGATTGGATCAATAACCCGCAAGCATTGGCAGGCATGGGCAGGGCAGCGGGCGAAGTAGCATCGACACATGCCGCTCAAAGTGTCGCAGACATTATGCAGGGGGTGATTCGTGACCCTGACTGATGACCGATCACGTACTCCAGGCATGGGCGCCACCCGACATATTTTTATGGTGGGCATCGGTGGCGCTGGCATGAGCGGCATTGCCGAGGTTCTGATTGGGCTGGGTTATGCGGTCTCGGGATCCGATGAGTCTGACAGCAAGACGCTAGATCGATTACGTTCCCTGGGCGCTCAGGTGCATGTCGGGCATCGCGCAGAACACATTTCTGACGTCGATGTCTTGGTGGCGTCTGCTGCCGTACCACTCAATAATCCCGAACGTCTCGCTGCGCGCGCGCAACGTATCCCCGTCATACCTCGGGCAGAAATGTTAGCGGAGCTCATGCGCTATCGGTTCGGTATTGCCGTCGCCGGAACCCATGGTAAGACCACGACGACCAGTCTTATCGCCTCAATTCTGGATGAAGCGGGTGAGGATCCTACCTTTGTTATTGGCGGATTGTTGAATCAGGCCGGGGCTAATGCGGCCTTGGGTGAGGGTCAATACCTGGTTGTAGAGGCGGATGAGAGTGACGCCTCTTTTCTACACCTGCAGCCCATGATGTCGCTGGTAACCAATATTGAAGCCGACCACATGGAGCACTATGAAGGCGATGCGGGCCGCTACGCCCAGGCCTTCAGCGGGTTTCTGCAGAATTTACCGTTCTACGGTTGTGCCGTGATGTGCCTTGATGACCATGGCGTTCGTGACTTGCTCCCGGAGCTAACCCGCAAGGTTGTGACATATGGTCAGCATAGCGACGCCGATTATCGACTGGAAAATTATCGTGCCGAGGGATTGACCTGCCACTTCGATCTCGTTTGTCGCCGCATGGAGACGACGCTTGCGCTAACAGTCGGGATGCCCGGCTTCCACAACGCGCAAAATGCCGCCGGCGCTGCCACGTTATGTTTGGAATTGGGCCTCGATGCTTCAGCCATCCAGCAGGGAGTGGCGAAATTTGCCGGTGTCGGTCGTCGATTCTCGGACCTTGGCAATGTGAGTTGGTCCGGTGGATGTGCGCGGTTGATTGATGACTACGGTCACCACCCGACCGAAGTGGCAGTGACACTCAAAGCCACCCGTGAGGCTTTTCCCGGGCAACGGATCGTCATGGTTTATCAACCACACCGCTTTACTCGTACCCGAGATCATTTTGATGACTTTGTCTCGGTGTTGGGAGAAAGCCCGATTCTTGTGCTCCTCGAGGTGTATGCCGCCGGGGAGACGCCTATCCCCGGCGCAAATGCTCACGCTTTGGCGCTTGCGATACGGGAGCGAGGGGGGGTAGAGCCGAGGGTGGTGTCAGATCCGCAGGAGCTGCCAGGTGTATTGATGGATCTACTCCAGGATCGAGACATCCTGTTGATGCAAGGTGCCGGTGATATTGGCCGTTTGTCGGCGACCTTAGCTGACGCGGGTTCTATCGAGGTATGGCACTGATGACTTCGATTTTCGCGGGCAAAACGATCGCAGTTACCTTGGGCGGTACCGCCGCAGAGCGGTCAATCTCTCTTGAGAGCGGGGAAAACGTTGCTCGCGTATTGGAGCAGGCTGGCGCTCAGGTGCTGCGGATCGATCCTGCTGACTCTGGATGGTTTGAGCGTCTCGGAGAAGCCTCGTTTGTCTTTAATTTACTGCACGGCCCCGGTGGTGAAGATGGAACCGTGCAGGGGGTGTTCGAGATGATGCGCTTGCCCTATAGCGGCTCCGGCGTTCTGGGTTCAGCCCTCACCATGGATAAGATTCGTACCAAACTGCTGTGGCAGGGTGCGGGTCTACCTACCCCTCGCTTTGTGTCGCTCAGCGCTGAAACAGACTGGTCAGCGGTCATAGCGGATTTGGGGACAGCCTTTGTGAAACCGGCTTTGGAGGGATCCTCCTTGGGGATGACCAAAGTCTCTGACGCAGAGGGGTTGCGGATGGCCTACCAAGGTGCCGTGGTTTATGGCGGCGGTGTTTTGGCTGAGCAGTTCATTGCAGGTGCGGAGTATACGGTTGCGATTTTGGGTGATCGGGCATTGCCGAGTATTCATATTGCGGTGCCCGGCGATTTCTACGACTTCGACGCCAAATATCTCTCCGAAGAAACCCGTTTTACCTGTCCATCAGGATTGTCGCCAGCAGAAGAGGCCGAGCTGGCCGCCCTAGCGCTTGGCGCTTTTAGATTGACCGGGTGCAGGGTTTGGGGCCGCGTTGATCTGATGAGAGATCACTCCGGTAGCTGGCAGCTGCTCGAGGTGAATACGGTTCCCGGTATGACCTCCCACAGTCTGGTGCCCATGGCAGCGCGGGCGGCTGACCTGTCGTTACTGGAGGTGCTGACAGAAATATTCCACTTCAGCGAGGGGCGCAGCGGTGAAGGTTAATCGCCCACTTGGCAATAGCAAGCGACGCCGCACGGCGGGCGGCGCTACATCGGCCGCGCCCGCGTCCGCTTCACGCCTGCGGAAATGGCTGAATCGCTCGGTGCTTGTTATCGGTACGGCATTGATTACGGCCGGCTTGTACAACGGCACAACTGCGCTGTGGTCACAGCAAGTAGAGACACTCAGCGTGATGGGTGAGGTGCGCCACATCGATATCAGTGCGATCGAGGCGCGTTTGGCGCCACGGCTTTCCGCCGGATTTCTCGCCACTGATTTGAGTGAACTACGACAGGAACTCGAGGCTTTGCCTTGGGTATACAAGGTCAATACACGTAAGCGGTGGCCGTCCAAAATCGAGGTGCATCTGGTGGAACAACGGCCGCTTGCGCGTTGGGGTGAGGCCGGATACCTCAATCACGAAGGCCAGTTTTTCGCTGCTCGTCATCATCCGCTGTATGACGGGCTCCCCTTGCTGCAGGGTCCTGAGGGTTCAGAAGCCTCACTCATGCGCCGCTATCAGACGCTGGCATCGATGCTCGAGCCCGAGCATCTCGCTATTCACGCGCTGTCACTCGATGACTTGGGTCAAGTCTCCGTGCAGCTCGATAACGGCCTGACGCTAAAGCTGGGGTCCGGGGAGATGTTGCAGCGCATCACGCGCTTCAGACAGTTGTGGCGTCAAGAGCTGACTGTACAGGCAGTGCAAAAAGTAGATCTTCGATACGAGCATGGCGCTGCGGTCACCTTTGGGGACGTGCGCCAGTCCATGCAGCTAACAAGAGTTGGGGGAGAGGGTTGATGGCCAACGCCGAGAGTAAACAAATGATTGTCGGTCTCGATATTGGGACCTCCAAGGTTGTTGCCGTGGTCGGCGAGGTTAACCCCGACGGAGGTATTGAGGTTGTCGGTATTGGGTCGCACCCGTCGAGAGGCATGAAAAAGGGTGTCGTGGTCAATATTGAATCCACGGTCAATGCCATCCAACGCGCTGTGGAGGAAGCGGAGTTGATGGCGGGCTGCCAGATTCACTCTGTTTATGTCGGTATTGCGGGAAGCCATATTCGCTCGGTGAATTCACATGGCATTGTCGCCATTCGTGATCAAGAGGTTTTTCAGCAGGATGTTGATCGGGTCATCGACGCGGCTCAGGCAGTCGCTATCCCCGCGGATCAAAAAATACTGCATGTGCTGCCGCAGGAATATGTGATCGACAACCAGTCGGGTATTCGTGAACCGCTTGGGATGTCTGGCGTGCGCTTGGAGGCCAAGGTCCATTTGGTGACCTGCGCGGTCAATGCCGCTCAAAACATTGAGAAATGTGTCGAACGCTGTGGGCTTTCGGTTGATGGCGTCATTTTGGAGCAGTTGGCCTCCAGCTACTCGGTGATTACTGAGGACGAGCGCGATCTGGGTGTCTGTTTGGTTGATATTGGTGGTGGCACCTCCGATATCGCGATTTTTACCGACGGATCGATTCGTCACACCGGCGTCATTCCGATCGCGGGGGATCAGGTCACTAACGATATTGCAATGGCGCTGCGAACTCCGACCCAGCATGCCGAGGAAATCAAGATCCGCTACGCCTGTGCGTTAACGCAACTCGCGGGCCCCGATGAGACGATCAAAGTACCGAGTGTTGGCGATCGACCGCCGCGAGATCTCTCTAGGCAGTCCCTGGCAGAGGTAGTTGAGCCGCGGTACGACGAACTGTTTACCTTGATTCAAGCTGAGCTTCGTCGCTCGGGTTACGAGGAGCTCATTCCGGCGGGCGTAGTGCTGACCGGTGGCACCTCCAAGATGGAGGGCGCTGTGGAGCTCGCCGAAGAGATCTTCCACATGCCTGTGCGCGTGGGTGCGCCACAGTACGCCCGCGGTCTCCACGACATCATTCGCAATCCTATTTATGCCACGGCCGTCGGGCTGCTGCTCTACGGGGCAGAAGAGGTCGTGGAAGGTGGCAAGCAGGGCCGGGATGGGAAGGGCGAAGGCGTGAGTTTTGCAGGGCGCGTCAAAGCGTGGTTGGCGCGTCATTTTTAGTGATTTTTAGCGAGCTCTGTTGGTTGGGGCTTTTTTTAAAAAGGGGAGAAGGTCATGTTTGAACTCGTAGACAGTGCACCACAAAGTGCCGTCATTAAAGTGATCG
>VMDB01000025.1 GCA_008081075.1 Halieaceae bacterium | reverse complement strand
TGTGATGCCTGTAGCTTTACCTCGGCCACCTGCTGTGCGCATTTGGCCCGCTCACTGATGAGCTCCAAAAGCCGCAAGTCAATCTCGTCAATGCGCTGTCTGATTTGGCTAAGTTGCTGATCAGGATCCATGGGATCTGCCCTCGCTCGGTCGACTAGCCGTAGCGTCGCTCAAAATCCTTCATAAAGTCACACAAGGCCTCAACCGAGGCTTGCTCCACGGCATTGTACAAGCTCGCGCGCATTCCGCCGACCGATCGATGGCCTTTCAGATTGAGGAGGCCTGCGGCCTCAGCATCCCGCAAAAACGGTGCATCGAGGGCAGCATCAGCCAAGGTAAAGGGCACGTTCATGAGAGAGCGGCTCTGCGACTCGACGGGGTTGTTGTAGAAGTCGCTGGCGTCAATCACTCCGTAGAGCGTCGCCGCTTTGTGTTGATTAATTTTGGCCATCTCGGCCAGTCCGCCCAGCGACTCGAGCCATTCGAACACCAGCCCCGCGAGATAAATGGCAAAGGTGGGTGGGGTGTTGTACATGGAGTCATTATCTGCCGCGATCTGCCAATCTAACATTGCGGGCGTTGCTTCCCGGGCGCGCCCGAGCAGATCCCGGCGCACAATCACAAGGCACAAGCCCGCGGGGCCAATATTCTTCTGGGCACCCGCATAGATAGCGCCAAACCGCTCAACACTCAGAGGCCTCGACAAGATGGTCGACGACATGTCTGCAACCAGAGGTACCGAGACCTCAGGAACAAAGTCGAACTCCAGACCACCGATAGTTTCGTTAGGGCAATAATGCAGGTATGCGGCATCCGCATGTACTTGCCAATCTTCCTGTGGCGGCACGACAAAGAAATTCTGCTCGGCAGAACTTGCCGCTACTTGAACATCCGCAAATCTGCGCCCTTCGTCCAACGCTTTTTTGGACCACTGACCGGTGACAACTTGGTCGACCTTTTGACCGGGCGTGCTCAAGTTCAGTGGCACGGCTGCAAACTGCATCGAGGCGCCGCCCTGCAAAAACAACACCGCATAGTCGTCTGAGATATCGAGTAGACGCCGCAAGGCGGCTTCTGCGCCCTCGGCAACGGCGATAAATTCGGCGCTGCGGTGGCTGACCTCCATGACCGAGGAACCCATCCCCGCCCAGTCCAGTAGCTCACCTCTCGCCCGATTCAGGACAGGCAAAGGCAGTGCGGCGGGTCCCGCACAGAAATTATGACTGCGACTCACTCGTCGGCGCCCTCTCCACCCTCATCGATGGCACCTTCAGCGACTGTGGGAATGGGCTGCGAATCGCGGGCCTCTCCATCGGCAGCGGCGCCCTTTTCCACATCGTCCTCGGCAATGCGGCTCACACTGACCAACAGCTCACCATCGCGGGTGCGGATGACTCTCACGCCCTGCGTATTCCGCCCCTGAACACTCACCTCTTCAACGCGGGTCCTCACGGCGGTTCCCTGATTGGAGATCAACATGATCTCATCCCCATCCCAAACCTGCTCCGCACCGACGAGCGGTCCATTTCGAGAAGAGGTTGTCATGCCGATAACACCTTTGGTGCCGCGCCCCTTCACCGGGAACTCCGTCGTCTCGGATCGCTTGCCGTAGCCATTCTCGCTGACGGTCAAAATCTTGCTACCCGGTTGCGGCACGAGCAGTGAGATCAACCGGTGCCCATCCCCCAAGCGAATGCCCCTGACACCGCGCGCTGTTCGCCCCATCGCTCTCACCGCCGATTCGGGGAAGCGAACCACCTTGCCCTCGCTGGAGAACAGCATGATGTCCTGCGTACCGTCGGTCACTGCCGTGCCAACCAATACGTCATCCTCATCAAGTTCGATCGCCCGCAGACCTACGCTCCGTTGGCGAGAAAAAAGGCTCATATCTGTCTTTTTGACGGTCCCGTTGCTGGTTGCCATGAAGATAAAGTGATCTGTCTCATAGCCTTCAATCGGCAGTATCGAGGTAATCCGTTCCCCCTCGTCAAGCGGTAACAGATTGACCATCGGTCGTCCGCGCGCGGTGCGACTGGCCAGCGGAATGTGGAAAACCTTAAGCCAGTACACTTTGCCCAGATTGGAAAAACACAAGATCGTGGCATGGGTGCTGGCAATCAGGAGGTGCTCAATGAAATCCTCATCTTTAACGGCAGTTGCACTCTTTCCGGTGCCACCCCGACGTTGGGCCTGATAATCGGTCAGTGACTGGGTTTTGGCGTAGCCGCCGTGGGATATGGTGACCACCCGGTCCTCTTCCGTGATGAGGTCCTCGACCGTCAAATCATGGGCTGAGTCCGATATCTGAGTTCTTCGCTCGTCACCGAACTCCTCAACCAACGCCTCGAGTTCTTCACGAATCACCTGCTTTAATCGATCGGGGTCTCCGAGGATATCCAGATAGTCTGCAATTTCTGCGATCTTGTCGGCATATTCCTGCAGCAGCTTCTCATGCTCGAGCCCGGTCAAGCGGTGCAGACGAAGGTCGAGGATGGCCTGCGCCTGCGCTGGGGAGAGGTGGTACTGCTCGTCAATCAAACCATACTGTTCGGGGAGCTCATCGGGGCGACAGGCATCAGCTCCAGCGCGCTCCAGCATGGCCATCACGTCACCCGGCGCCCAGGATGTCGCCATCAAGCCCTCGCGCGCATCGGCCGCCGTGGGCGAGGACTTTATCAACTCGATGACCGCGTCAATGTTGGCCAGGGCAATTGCGAGCCCCTCCAGAACATGGCCACGTTCCCGCGCCTTGCGCAGCAGATAAACGGTTCGACGGGTGACAATCTCGCGCCGGTGCCTCACAAAGGCGTCAATCATTTGCTTGAGGTTGAGCACCTTAGGCTCGCCATCAACCAGCGCGACCATGTTGATACCCACTACCGATTGCAGCTGGGTCTGGGCATAAAGATTATTCAACACCACGTCGCCGACTTCGCCACGACGCAGTTCAATCACCACCCGCAACCCGTCCTTGTCGGACTCGTCACGCAGCTCGGTAATACCCTCAAGCTTCTTTTCTTTCACCAACTCGGCGATCCGCTCAATCAACCGCGCCTTGTTCAGCTGATAGGGAATCTCGTGAATGATGATCGATTCTTTGCCCTTTCCCGCGTCGGTAATCACCTCCGCTTTGGCGCGCACATAAATCCGGCCTCGACCGGTGCGATAGGCCTGAACAATGCCGGCTCGCCCGTTGATCTGGGCCCCCGTCGGAAAGTCGGGCCCGGGGATATACTGCATCAGTTCGTCAATCGAGATTTCGGGGTTCTGCAGCGTGGCGAGGCAACCCGCAACGACTTCACGAAGGTTATGGGGCGGGATATTCGTGGCCATCCCCACAGCAATACCGGACGAACCATTGACCAATAAATTGGGCACGCGCGTAGGCATAACGGCAGGTATGCGTTCTGTGCCGTCGTAATTATCGACAAAGTCGACCGTCTCTTTATCCAGATCAGCGAGCAGTGCATGGGCAATCTTGGACATGCGAATTTCCGTATACCGCATGGCCGCCGCAGAATCGCCATCAATCGAACCAAAATTACCCTGGCCGTCCACTAACATGTAGCGCAAGGAAAAATCCTGGGCCATACGAACAATGGTGTCGTAAACCGCTGAGTCGCCGTGGGGGTGATACTTACCAATCACGTCGCCCACGACACGAGCCGATTTCTTGTAGGGCTTGTTCCAATCATTGCTGAGCTCATTCATGGCGAACAGCACCCGTCGATGCACGGGTTTCAGGCCATCGCGCACATCGGGCAGCGCACGCCCCACGATCACGCTCATCGCGTAATCCATGTAGGACTGTTTCAGCTCGTCTTCAATGTTGACCGGGACGATTTCCCGGGCCATTTCCTGTGGATTTTCTGCCATTGGGGCTACTTTGCTCGGCGTCTTGATCGGGCCTAGAACAGCCCAAAACAACAAAGCCGGAGTGTATCAAACAACGCCCCTGCGAGCGAGTGCGAAGCTTCAGCTGCCCGCCGTCTGCGGGGAGTCATCACGGTATACTGTGCCCCGATAAAGGAGCATCCATGTCTGAGTACGATACCGTCCTACATCCCGACTTTTTGGTACCGATCGTTCCGCGGGGTCAGGTGCTTACCGCTCACAGCGTAGCGTTAAACGGCGACCATATCGGCGCTATCATCCCCCGTGCAGAGGCGCAAAAAGTGGTCTCGGCGGCGCATATTGACCTGCCGGGTTGTGTGCTGCTCCCCGGCTTCATCAACCTTCACTGCCACGCGGCGATGTCCCTGCTTCGTGGTTACGCAGATGATATGCCACTGATGTCCTGGTTGCAGCGATATATCTGGCCAACCGAGCAAAAGATGGTCAGCCCGGACTTTGTGCGAGACGGCTCTGATCTGGCCATCGCAGAACTTCTGAAGGGCGGGACCACGACGCTAGTGGACAACTACTACTTTCCCGAGATCACTGCCGAACAATGCGACAGCGCGGGCCTGAGAGCATTGCTTAACTTCCCGATCATCGACGTAGAAACCGCCTGGGCTCGCGATGCTCAGACCTGCATCAACCGCGGTCTGGCGTTGCGCGATCGCTATCGCGATCATGACCGTATCGAGATCGGCTTTGGCCCCCACTCCACCTATAGCGTCAGCGAGAGCACATTGAATCAGGTCGCCATGCTGGCAGAAGAACTCGATGCCCCGGTGCACATCCATCTGCAGGAAACCAAAGAAGAAGTCTTGAACTCTGTCGAGCGCTGTGGACTCAGACCCATCGATCTGTTGCAAAAATTAGGATTGCTTGGACCCCGAACACACTGTGTTCACATGAATGCCTTGGGAGAACAAGACATCGAAACCCTCGCGCTGCACGGCGCACATGTGGTGCACTGCCCCAGATCCAACTTAAAGCTGGGATCAGGTATCAGCCCGGTGCAGAGATTGTTGGATCGCGGAGTCAATGTCGCCCTCGGTACCGATGGCGCGGCGAGCAATAACCGCCTCAGCATGTTGGCAGAAGCGCAAACAGCATCGCTGATTGGGAAGGTCCAACAGGGTGACCCACAGGCAGTAAGTGCATGGTCCGCGCTTGAAATGGCGACGCTGTCGGGCGCTCAAGCGCTAGGGCAAGGACACCAGCTCGGTAGCATCGAAAGCGGAAAGTTGGCAGATCTGATCGCCGTAGATATGTCAGGCGCGCATCAACTGCCACAACACGATGTCGTATCGAACCTGATTTATGCGAGCAGTGGCAACGAAGTGCTCTGGAGTTGGATCGGCGGCCGATTAGTCGTGCGCGATGGCGAACTGCAAACCCTTGACTACAATGATGTCACTCAGCGGGCCATGCAATGGTCCAGCCAGCTCGGCGCCGTTAGATCTTCTTTGGAGCACTCACACAAATGACCACAGATAATAATGTCGATCCGGACGAGATCGCCAAGTTCGAAAAACTCGCATCTCGGTGGTGGGATCCCAACAGCGAGTTCAAACCCCTGCACGATATCAACCCCTTGCGCGCGGACTGGATCGATGACTTGGCCGATGTAACGGGTAAATCAGTCCTCGATGTCGGCTGCGGCGGCGGTTTGCTGTGCGAAGCATTGGTCCATCGGGGCGCCCGCGTTACGGGTATCGACATGGGCGAGGCGCCGTTGTCGGTGGCCCGCCTCCATCAACTGGAGAGCGGTGCAGAGGTGACGTATGAACGCAGCACCGCCGAATCTTTTGCCGAGCAACACGCAGGGGAATTTGATGTCGTCACCTGCCTTGAGATGCTCGAGCATGTGCCCGATCCGTCGACCGTCGTGAGCGCCTGTGCAGCGCTGTGCCGCCC
>VMDB01000011.1 GCA_008081075.1 Halieaceae bacterium | reverse complement strand
CCGGCCACAGCCAGCCCCATGATCTGCACAATAAATCCGATCGCAGAGGCGGCTGAGACGGACTTCTGCACCTCGCCTCTCGCGACCCGATTCAGTAGAGCCTGTTGTGCCGGGCTGGTGTATGAAATGACGAAGCTCATACCCAGACCCCAGAGCAGAATGTTCCAGAGCGCGATCTGCGAAAAAATCAGCATGGCCACAAGAAACAGCGGCAGAACTGGCGCGCAGACATAGACTTTTATCAGCAGAGCGCGGGGGTCCATGCCATCGGCTTTGGCTCCCCCCAGCAGGATCAGGATGATCCCAGGGATACCCACAACCGCCTGAACCAGACCGACCTCACTGGCAGGCAGCTCGAGGATGCCGATCAGAATCCAGGCGAGCAGCAATTGCTGCATCGCAATAGCGATACCCGCCAGACCGGTGGACGTCAGATAGGGTCTAAACTCCGACGAGACGCTCTCTGAAGGAAGTTGCGCGGCTTCTGGTGACTTCATCTGTGCACCAGCTCGATTAGGGATTGACGGTCAGCTCATTGCTACCCGCCGGCAGCGAAATCGTCATACCGTCCTCTGCCAGCAGCCAATCCACCTCGTCATCCTGCTCCGTCCCCTCCAAAAAACGATCGGGAAAACCCGGAAACCCCGCTTGCGTCAAATGGCTCAGCACCAGCAGGTCGACCCCTGCCCTGCGCGCAAGCTCCAATGCTTCAACAGGCTCCGTATGATAGGTCACTGTATCTGCCAACAGAGCCGAACCACGGGGGTTGATACGCGAGACCATGCGGGATTGCGCAAGCTGCATCGCATTATTCTGCGCTTCGTGGATCAGAAGGTCAGCATCCTGAGCGGCGTCTGCCAGTGGCGTCCAGGCAATGGTGTCACCACTGATGACCACCGAGCGCCCTCTGTAATCGAACCGATATCCAAAGGCGGGATCAATGGGCTCATGAGACACACGGATAGCGGTGACAGTTAACTCACCGTCCTGCAGTGCGATCGCAGATCCGTCCGGCTCTGGGATGTCCATGGCTTTTGAATGAATAAACGCCGCATCAAGGGGAAACTTAACGTTTTCATTCTCATGATGTGCTTTGCGAAACACCCGGTCCCGCTCGTAAACTAGGTTGAAACCCTCAGCCAGCTTATCTACACCCTCAGGCCCGATAAACGTTAAGGGTTCCGCCCGGCCATTGATCCAGCTCTGCTCGGCGGCCTCACCAACACCTGCGATATGATCGCTGTGTAAATGCGTGATGAATATAGCTTTCAGGTTCAGCACCGGTGCCCCCATTTCAGAACGCAGGGTATTCCACCCCCCGACGCCATTATCGACCATGTAAAGTGAGTCTCCTGCCTGAACCGCCGTACACGGCTGGTTCCGCCCTGAGCTAAACAAAGGCCCGCCGGTGCCGCAGAAATAAACCTTCAAGCCATCAAAACCTTGTGCCGATGCAGAAGGCGCCGTCAGTACCTGCAGGAATTGACTGGCAACTAAAGCAAGCAGTAGCTTTGAGGCAAATCGTCGAGGGTGTGACATAGCAAATTCTCCGAGTGGGAGCAGTAGGGTTCTGAATCGAATTTCCACGGCACATAGTATCATCTCCACAAAAAGATACGGACGCTCGTGATCGCAGTATAACGACTACTCTTCGTGCTCAGGCAGCTGAGCTGTACCTGACTGTTCTGTCACCAGTTCTTTCACTTCCGGCTGTCGTCGGCGGCGGGCCTTTTTAGGCACCATATCCCGCATGTACTCCATCTTGCCAAAACAAAGCAGCTTGTCGTCCGGCTCGAGCACCCTTGAATTCCGCGGGTTGGGTATCACCTTGTTGCCGCGATAGAGCGTCAGCACATTAATGTCCAGCTCCCCTAAATTCGTCTCACTGATTGATTTTCCGACAAAATTGGAGCCCTCTGGCACATAGATCTCGGTGACGCCGTATCCCTTGCTTACCGTCAGGCGCTGCCTTAGATCAATTTCCGGAAAATCAACCTGCGCAGCGATGTAGTCAATGACTGCACCGGCAATATCCAGATCGGTACAGGTTTCAATGCCCTCCAGCCCAGGAGAAGAATTGACCTCCATAATTTGAGGACCGTCCGCACTCTCCAGCATGTCGACACCCGCAACTCTGAGGCCCAGTATTTGTGCTGCTCGTACCGCAGTTTCCTGATATTGCTCATCCAGCTCTATTGCCTCGGCAACTCCGCCTCTGTGCACATTGCTTCTGAATTCCTGACCCTGCGCCACTCTGCGCATACCGGCCACAACCCGATCCCCGACAACAAAGGCACGGATATCCTTTCCCTTACTCTCAGCCACAAATTTCTGGACCAGGACGTTCTGCTTCTGACTCTGCAGGAGCTCAATAATGCCTTCCGCTGCCTTCCTCGATTCAGCAAGGAGCACGCCGATCCCCTGAGTTCCTTCGATCAGCTTGATCACAACAGGAGCGCCGCCCACACGCTCAATGGCCGGTATCACATCTTTCTTGTCCTTCACGAAAGTCGTCGCTGGTATGCCGATATGATGGCGACTGAGAATCTGCAAGCTGCGAAGCTTATCCCGGGAATTAAGAATGCCGTGGGCGGTATTAGCACAGAATACGTCCATTTGCTGGAACTGACGGACGACGGCTGTGCCAAAATAAGTAACCGACGTTCCAATACGCGGCAGCACGGCGTCATAGTGACTGAGCGGCTTCTGTCGAAAGTAGAGATCGGGTATTCCTTTGCGCAGGTCAATCGCAAATTTCAGCGTATTGAGAACCTTAACCTCATGACCGCGCTGCAGCGCTGCCTCCTTGAACCGGCGTGTGCTGTAAGCGTTCGGTGCCCTAGAGAGAACAGCAAGTTTCATGTCAGTGCTTCTTCCTTAAAAATGGTTTGGCTAGCAGCCAGACTATGGGATATAAAGTCTAACTTCATGGCGCGCAATTGCTAGGTTTAAGTGGAGAGAATTTGTTGAACGGCGACATCGTCCTGGGGTGGCGAGAGTGGGTCAGCCTGCCGGAGCTGGGCATTGCTCAGATCAAGGCCAAAGTAGACACCGGGGCACGCACTTCGGCGCTCCACGCTTTCAAGGTATCCCCCTACACTGAAAACGGCCAACAATTTGTTGAATTTCATCTCCATCCGAAACAGCGTGATCTGGAAACCGTTCAGAGGTGCCGGGCACCCGTTGTGGATCAGCGCACCGTGACAGATTCAGGAGGTCATAAGGAGGAGCGCTGGGTCATTGCCACCCTGCTGAATATCGGGACTCATCAGTGGCCGATTGAAATGACCCTGACCTCCCGAGATGACATGCTGTTCAGGATGCTGCTTGGACGCCATGCCATCAAAGATCGTGCTGTGGTCGACCCGGCCCGCTCCTATCTCGCAGGCACACAACGTTAAGGCTCACATGACTCAGCAATCGGTGTCTGTCTTGTTCTTGGCCAAGGGTCAGAAACGGCCCGACGGTGGCAATTAGCTTCAGCAGTCGGACACCGTGAACCGTATTGGTGGTTGAGATTGACCAGATCCATAGACAGCATAGTTATTGGCGGGCAGAGCATAGCGCCCGGGCAACGCAAAACGATTGAAATTGCCGTTCCCAGCCTCTATACCCATACCCAGCTGGAAATGCCCGTTCAGGTTATCCGTGGCAAGAAGCCGGGGCCGTGTCTTTTTATCTCAGCGGCCATCCACGGCGATGAAATTAACGGCGTCGAAATCATCCGGCGGGTACTCAACCAAAAATCATTGAGTCGGATCAGGGGTACGCTGATCGCTGTGCCAGTGGTGAATATTTTTGGTTTCATCAACCAGTCCCGCTACCTGCCGGATCGACGCGACCTCAACCGCTCTTTCCCAGGCTCTGAGTCAGGGTCATTGGCTTCGAGGTTAGCCCATCTTTTTCTGAACGAGGTAATTGCCGATTGCACCCATGGCATCGACCTTCATACCGCTGCGGTACATCGGGAAAATTTCCCTCACATCCGGGCTGTTATGGATGACGACGAGACCAGACGACTGGCCCACGCCTTTGGCTCTCCCCTGATTCTGGGAAGCGACATCATTGATGGTTCCTTGCGAAAAGCGGTTGAAGCCAGAGGCATGAGCGTGATTGTGTATGAAGCCGGTGAGGCCCTGCGGTTTAACGAGGTGGCGATCCGCGCCGGCGTGAGGGGCGTGATGTCTGTCATCCGTGCGCTGGGCATGCTGCCGACGGGCTCAACAGGTAAGCGACCGGCAAAAACGTTCACCACAAATTCCAGCGTCTGGATTCGGGCACCACAAAGCGGCATTGTCAGGTTGATCAAACCACTCGGCTCACGGGTCGAAGAAAATGAGATATTAGGAATCGTCGCCGACCCCTTCGGCGCACAGGAACAACCTGCACGGGCGCCCTTTGACGGCATCGTCATTGGCAAAACTAACCTGCCGCTGGTGAACGAAGGTGAGGCCCTGTTTCATGTCGCCAGGGTCTCTCGCCCGGAATCAGCAGAAGCCCACATCGAGCGGTTCCAGAACCGCCTTGACCCGAGCCTTGACGTTGAAACAAGCTCCGAACCGCCGGTCAGTTAATGGCGAGAGCACAGACACTTAACCGTTAAAAACCCTGCGAACAATCTGGCAAAGGATACCTGCCGGCGTTCTCAGACCCGCCCCTTGAGGAACTCGAACATGCGGACCGAATCAGCACTCTTACAGGCTCTGGCTTTTGATGGCGAAGGCAGCGCTACCCCCCTGACCGATGCCGAACAGATTAAGGCTGCTTCGGGGGATCAACTGGTCTGGATTCATCTCGATGCCGGCGGCGGCCTCGCGGAAGACTGGCTGGCCAGGTACGCTCCGGATCTGGACAATCTGATCGTGGAGGCCTTGCTTGCCGGGGAAACCAGACCCCGCCTGCTGGAGCGTGACGACGGCTTTCTGCTGATTCTGCGCGGGATGAATCTGAATGAGAACTCGGCCCCGGAAGACATGGTTTCTATTCGCCTGTGGATCACGGAAAACCGTATCCTGAGCGTAAGACTGCGTAAATTAAAGGCCGTTTCAGACATCGTCGACCGATTGAAGGCCGGACAGGGTCCGACGAATGCAGGGGAGTTCGTCACGACTCTGGTTGGTGGCCTGTTTAAGCGAATGGAGCCCGTTTTTTCTGCGCTGGACGAAGCGCTGGATGATCTGGAAGAGCAAGTCATGGAGTCGCCAGATCGCAGCCAGCGCTCCGCGGTCATCGGCTTACGCAAACAGGCAATCATATTCCGACGTTACATCGCCCCTCAGCGGGAAGCCATATCGGCACTGCGACTCAGCGGGCCGCTCTGGCTGAGTCAGTCCCAGCGGCACCAGCTGCAGGAATCTCAGGATCAGGTAATCCGCTACATCGAAGACATTGATGCCTTGCGAGAACGCGCTCAGATCGTCAAAGACGAGTTAAGCAACGCACTCTCTGATGAAATGAACCGGAATCTCTACCAGCTTTCCCTGATCACCGCGATTTTTCTGCCGCTTGGCTTTCTGACCGGGCTGCTTGGCATCAACGTGGGTGGTATCCCCGGAGCCCAGGCACCCACTGCCTTTTGGATTTTTTGCGGTCTGTTATCACTGCTTGTCGGGATACAGCTTGCCATGTTCCGGCGACTGCGATGGTTCTAGGCAGCGAAGCGGCCTGATCTTACGAACGGGCATCTGATGACGCGCTCATCAGCCGCGAGGGACTGATAATTTCAGAGGGGGGTCAGTACTCGACGATGTTTCTCTGGGTCACGCGCCAGTAGTACCACTTTGCCACGACTTCCTCTGAGCCGTCTTCATTCAGGCGTGTCGTCACCGGCGCTCTGCCCAGAATACTTTCCAGCTCAACCGGATCATGGACCAG
>VMDB01000213.1 GCA_008081075.1 Halieaceae bacterium | reverse complement strand
GATGGTGTAGAGGTCCAGCAGCGCCTGGCTGGGGTGCTCGTTTGCGCCATCCCCACCATTGATGACGGGTACGCGACTGGCATGGGCAAATTCTGCGACCGACCCCGCCTCAGGATGACGCATGACGATGATATCGGAGTATCCACTCAACACCCGGGCGGTATCGTAGAGGGACTCACCTTTGGCGATTGCCGAATGCTCGAAACCGGTCGTCTCCCGCACCTCACCGCCCAACAAATTGAAGGCACTGCCGAAACTGATGCGAGTTCGGGTTGAGGGCTCGAAAAACATGGAGCCGAGAATCGCACCCTCGAGCACGCGGGTCATTTTCTCGCGATGGGCATAGGGCCGCATGGCGTCGGCCACCGCGAACAGCTGCTCGACGTCAGCGCGCTCAAACTGGCTGACTGTCAGGATGTGGCTACCCGCAAACTGCATGCTTCGCACTCCCTCTGAGACGACTCTCAAATTCGATTCAGCCTACCACCCAACAGTTCGAGAGGATCCGTTGTTAATCGACAGATACCCGCGCTTCGAGGCTGTCTCAATGACGGCTATTGTAGCGCCGTTCCCCTTTCAACTGACAGGCCACTCACCCATGCCTCGAGTTGCCCCAACGCCCACTCCGTCTCCGGGGTAATGTTGGGCGCAGCGCGCTCCTCTGCAAGCGCCTGATCAAAATCTTTCCGAGTAAATGTCCCCTCTTGCCATTGCATCGCGCAGTGCTCGCGCCATTGCGCCTGCTCCTCGGCGTTGAGTGATTCGGGAAAATTGCGCGCGCGGTAGCGAAACAGCAGCTCCTGTAAGCGCGGATCGGTGAAGGGAAAGGTGCCCGTCGCAAGTGCGCTAGGAGCGCAATTTACGACCTCATCACACAGCGCGCGATCTGCATCACCGACAAACCCGTCGTAAAGCATTCTGTCGGGGTCGGTGCGCGGCGGAAAGTTCCGGTCACGCCAGAGACTCTGCAGCCGCTCGACAAAGGCATCTGGCGCCGAGGCGCGATGTTCTCGAATCGCGGCCAAATGCGCCCGATGGGCAGCGCCATCGAGGCCTAATCGTTCAGCGACGGCGCCTGCCACCCAATGCGTGGGCAATAGCACGGGTGCCCGATTCAACCGAATGGTTTTCAAGGGTGGGCGCTGAACCCCCACGGGCAGGGATGCCTGACGGGTGAACAAGTACTCCTTCACCTTGTCGGGATCCTCGTCGAGAAATTGGGGTGGCTGACTCAGATCAACGCAGATCACTTCACTGTTGTTATCGGGATGCCACGCCACCGGCACGACCAAAGCAAGATTGTTGCGCTCGGCACCGAACATCCCGGACACATGTACCAACGGGGTTAACGCCTGCAGGTTAATCAGCTGACTCACCCCTCGCTTGGTACGCTGGGCAAAGAGCGTATCGAACAGTTCGGGTTGCCGACGTTTGAACAGGCGCGCGACTTCAATCGTCGCCATGACATCAGCCAGCGCGTCATGGGCTGCGCCGTGATCAATCTCATTCGCCGCCGTCAGATCTTCGAGCCGGAAGCTCGGCAATCCATCATCGCGTCGCGGCCAGACAACTCCCTCAGGCCTGAGTGCAAACAGGGCTCGCGCTACGTCGAGCAAATCCCAGCGACTGTTACCGTGTTGCCATTCCCGTCGATAGGGATCGTGAAAATTGCGCCACAGAGTGAAGCGGGTCACCTCATCGTCAAAGCGGATCGAGTTATAACCCACCGCGCAGGTTTTGGGCCGGGCAAGCTCATCATGTATGCGCTGGATAAACGCGGTCTCGGGTAGCCCTTTCTCTTCTGCCTGCTGCGGCGTAATACCGGTCACCCTGATCGCAGCGGGATGGGGCAAGCGATCAGGACTGGGTCGGGCAAAGAGCATGAGCGGCTCGTCAATCACCTCCAGCGCCGTGTTGGTGCGCACGCCCGCAAATTGCCAGGGTCTGTCTTGATCCGGATCTTTGCCGGAGGTTTCGTAATCGTGCCAGTAAAAAGAGTCAGATGAGCTCAATCGCCTGCTCTTCGATTCGCGCTTTCCAGATTTGCGGACCCGTGATGTGAACCGATTCGCCGCGACTGTCTACCGCCACGCTGACCGGCATATCCTTTACGGTAAACGCGTAGATGGCTTCCATTCCCAAATCCTCAAAGGCTACCACCTCTGCTTTGGTGACTGCCTGAGAGACGAGATACGCGGCGCCCCCCACTGCCATTAAATAAACAGCTCCGTGCTGCTTGATGGCTTCAATTGCCACCGGACCCCGTTCGGCTTTGCCGATCATCCCGGCGAGGCCGGTCTGCTCAAGGATGTAATCGGTGAACTTATCCATGCGCGTGGCTGTGGTGGGGCCGGCAGGGCCCACGGCTTCATCACGCACCGGGTCTACCGGGCCGACGTAATAAATAAACTTGCCGCGCAAATCGACCGGCAAGGGCTCTCCCTGCTCCAACATCTGAGTCATGCGCTTGTGCGCGGCGTCCCGTCCGGTGAGCATAGTACCCGACAGCAACAGCGTTTCACCCGGCTGCCAACTGTGAATATCCTCGCGGGTCACGGTGTCGAGGTCGATCCGGCGTACCGACTCCCCCGGTTCCCAGCTAATGTCGGGCCACGCATCGACGTCGGGCGGGGTCTGTAGCGCCGGTCCCTCACCGGTGAGGGTAAAATGGGCGTGGCGGGTCGCGGCGCAGTTGGGAATCATCGCCACCGGCAGTGAAGCTGCGTGGGTCGGGTAATCCTTTATTTTGACGTCGAGCACGGTGGTAAGACCACCGAGGCCCTGAGCACCAATACCGGTCCGATTGGCCGCGTCCATAATCTCCAGCCGTAATTCTTCGATACGATTTTGCGGCCCACGGGCACGCAGCTCGTGAATATCGACCGGTGCCATGAGCGATTCCTTGGCCAGCACCATCGCTTTCTCTGCGGTGCCGCCAATGCCGATACCCAGAATACCGGGGGGGCACCAACCCGCGCCCATGGTAGGGAGAGTCTTCGCCACCCAGTCAACAATACTGTCGGAGGGGTTCAGCATGACGAGCTTCGATTTATTTTCTGAGCCGCCACCTTTGGCAGCCACATGCACGTTGACCGCCTCGCCGGGAACGATTCGCGTATGGATAACCGCAGGGGTGTTGTCCCGGGTGTTCTGCCGCTTGCCGGCCGGGTCCTCGAGAATCGACGCGCGCAGTTTGTTGTCGGGGTGGTTGTAGGCGCGACGCACGCCCTCGTTAATCATGTCCTCAAGACTCAGCTCGGCATCCCACTGCACCGCCATGCCGACCTCAATAAAAACGGTAACGATGCCGGTATCCTGACATATCGGTCGATGGCCCATCGCACACATCCGCGAATTAATCAGAATTTGGGCCATGGCATCTTTGGCGGCTGGGTTCTGCTCCATCTCCCAGGCGCGGTGCACCGCCTGCACAAAATCGAGGGGATGATAGTAGGAGATAAACTGCAGTGCGTCGGCGACGCTATCAATAAGATCCTGTTGTCTGATCACCGTCATACTGTTGCGATTCCCGTCCTCTCGTTATCCCTTATGGCTACTGCAACACCGGCGCATTCATCGCCGCAAGATCTGCCTCCAGCTCAGCAATACTCGCATTAACCTGTCGGCGAAAGGCATTGATGGACTCAATCCACTCGGCGTTACTTTCGACCTGCTTGCGCAGGGCAGCGCGCTCAAGGTTGGCTTTATTCACGCCATCGGCCAGACGCTCGACGTCTGTTTGTGCACGCTGTGCATTGGCAGCGAGCCGCTCGAGGTCGCCGGCCACTTTAGTGAGTGCCGAGAGCGATTTTTCCATGGCCTCGATGCGCCCGTTCTGCGCGGAGCTTTTGCCATTTAACCCAGCAATCTGCTTTTCCTGCGCTGATGCGCCCTTTTCGAGCTGAGTTAATGTGGCATTACTTGCCTTTCTGGCATCCCACAGCTTTCTCACCTCGGTGTCGAGTAATCGCAACTGAGCACCCATCGCTGCAGCGGACTTATTGACAGTCTCGTCGGTGTCGGAGAGCAAAGCCTCCAAATCCGATACCCTAGCCTGCGTAGTTTTAAGCTGATTTTGGGCTGTATCCAGTAGCGTCTGTAGCTGCCAAGCCCATCCACAGGCCACACCGGCCGCCGCCAGTGCCAGCGTAAGCACCAGCCGCGTGGCGAGCCCGATGCCCGCACGCGTGGTTGCACTGCGCGCGGGAATCGCACCCCGGGGCGCAGAGCTGACGGCTTCGTCTCTGCTCGCAGCAAAAGAAGGGATGTCGTTCAGATCATCGCGTGACATACGGGCTATCCAAATACGCTTTGCGCAATTATATCCTGCCTCTCTTTACTCCAGTGCATAGACCGCATTATTCCCGCTCTGCGGCCTTTAGTGCATCTCGTAACGCCCCGCCATCGCTCACCACTGAGGCCGGACTATCTAACTTCAGCATGCGTGTGGCCACCGGAAAAATATCGAGCTGATGCGCCTCCGGGATTACCGTTGCCGTTGTAAATGCGGGTCCAATAGCAACAAGAAACGCCGCCATGTCCTCAATACTGGCCGGGTAACCGTGCATTCCCAGAAGATCGCTCCCCGCCGGGCCGCCGCGACGGAACACCCTAGGGGGCTCCGTCTCGATAATGACTGATGCCACGGCGGGGTGATTTAGATAGTACCGATTGGCAAGCTCTTCTCTAGATAGCACGCGATAGCGGCCTTCACTCATGCCCTCCAGTCTCTGAGATAGAGCCGCGATATCTGCGGCCGGGTCACGCAGGTAATACATCACGCGGGTTGAACCGTTAACTCGCTTAAAGCCTCGAGGCCTGGGGAGCGTGTTGGTGTCGATAAATTGCGATGGGTTTACCACCGCCATGCCGTGGTCAGACACCAGTAGCAAATTGATGTCGGCGGCATCGCGCGCGTTGATCTCCTCGATGGCCTGCCAAAGCGCACCAATCCATCGGTCGACCTCGGCAATGGCTGCCGAAGTCTGGGGGGCATCGGGGCCATAGGTGTGGCCCGCAGAGTCTACTGCCGAAAAATAGAGGGTGATTAAGTGAGGTCTCGCAGCCCTGGGCGTGTCGAGCCACTCAATGACCTGCGAAACCCGCTGGGCATGGGGTATGCGACCGTCGTATTTGCGGTAGTCAGAGGGTAGCGTGCCGGCTATTGCCGCTTCGGACTCTGGCCAAAAAAAGGTGGCGGCGCGGCCTCCCTGCTGCTCTACCAATGTCCACAGTGGCGTTCCCGAAAGCCAGCTCGCGTCCTCGCCGGCTGCCCCCATGGAGTAGCAATCAGGCCGATCATTACGGCAAAAATGGTTATCGACAATGCCATGGCCGGTGGGGCGTAAGCCAGTGGCCATAGACAGGTGGCCGGGAAAGGTTTTCGAGGGGTAGACCGGCCGTAGCTTGGTGACCCGCACGCCTCTATCGGCGAGGGCCTTCATCTGACGCGCCTCGGGCCGATCCAGATAATCCCAGCGAAAGCCATCGATGGACACCAACACCAGAGTATTAGCTGAAGCGACACCACTCCACAAAAGTGCAGCGCAAAACAACCAACAAACGATCCATCTCATCTAGGCATCCATCCTTCAAACTCGCCTTGACGCCGCTTTGACAAGAGCGGGGCGGGGATGCGCAGCAAGGCTTTTTATGCGGCGAGAGAGCCTCGTTCGCCATAAAAAGCCGAAACTATGCCTTCTCGTCGGTGCTGATCTAAGTCAAAGCAGCAAACGGTTATAAAAAAAGCAGCCCTAGGGGCTGCTTTCTTGATCCAAAGCAAGCTCACACGAAGTTGAGAAGCCCAAAGATCACCAGGGTAAGCGCGAGTGAGCAATGGATCACGCCCAAAACCGACTTCATGGGGCCCTGTCCACCAAACAGCGCATTCGCTTCCAAGGCAACAA
>VMDB01000164.1 GCA_008081075.1 Halieaceae bacterium | reverse complement strand
GCGTTGATCAGCTCGGCAACCTGATTGCGCGCGTTCTCGACCGCCTCTTCGGCTTTCCAGCCAAATACGTGGGAGCGAGAGGCGGGGTTACCGAACACACCCTCGGTGGACAGGCACTGCATCATCGCAGTCGCCACCCTCGGATCGACGGGTGTCGTCGACAGGTAGTCGAGGTAAATGGGTGTCTGTACTGTAACCGGTGCATTCATCGTCGTTTGTTCTCACTCAGCGCTGACATCTAATGGCAGCATTACCTCAGGGACAGTGTCTGGAGCATGCCGTCTGCGCTCACACTGCGATTGCGCGGATCGCGTTTTTCCATGAGGTCCCCCAGACTGATGTGGCTGAGAAACTCATGAATCTGACCCGAAAGATCCTCCCAGAGGTGGTGGGTCAGGCAGGTTTCACCCTGGTGGCAATTTCCCTTTCCCTGACAGTTGGTGACGTCCACCGACTCATCAACGGCGTCAATAATCTGCGCAACGTAAATCTCTGTGCGGCTTCTCGCTAAGCGATAGCCGCCACCCGGGCCGCGGGCGCTGACCACCAACTTGCCCCGCCGCAACTTGGCGAATAATTGCTCCAGATAGGACAGAGAGATCTCTTGTCTTCCAGAAATATCCGCCAACGACACCGGTCGGCTACCCCCATTGATAGCCAAGTCCAGCATCGCTGTAACGGCATAGCGGCCGCGCGTCGTCAGTTTCATGGTCGCGATTGTGCTATTCCCGACTATTTTAGTCAAGAATTAGCGAGAGTGGCACTAATCCGGATGCCGTCGCGCCGCTTTTTGCGCCTCGGTCAGAATGCCTCGGAGAATATTGAGCTCCATTTCATCGAGGCGCACCCGGTTGAAAAGCCGATTGAGCCGCGGCATCAATTGGCGCGGCGCCTCCGGGTTAAGAAACCCAATCTCAACGAGAGTCGCCTCGAGATGCTCATAAAAACGTGCCATATCTTCGCTGCTGGAAAAAGGCGTATCCCAATCGGCATCCTCCGGCAGGCCGACTTTATCTGCCAACGCCATCATGCGTAGCTCATAGGTGACAATCTGCACAGCCATCGCGAGATTGAGACTCGGATAGGCCTCATGGGTGGGGATGTGACAGTGGAGATTGCAGCGCTGTAGCTCCTCGTTGAGCAGGCCCCGATCCTCTCTCCCGAATAGAATGGCGACCCGCTCGCGAACAGACTGGCTGGCAATTCGTTCAGCGCAGCCGCGGGCATCCTGCAAGGGCCAGGGGATACGTCGATCACGCGCACTGGTACCGACCACAAACTGGCAGTGGGCAATAGCCTCGTCGAGGGTGTCCACTACCCGCGCTGCCTCGAGCACGTCAAGCGCGGACGCCGCGCGCCAGGTCGCCTCAGGTGCGGGGTATTCCAGCGGTGCCACCAACGTCAACCGGCTTAATCCCATGTTTTTCATCGCCCGCGCGACGCCGCCAATATTGCCGCTATGGGTGGTGTGAACCAGAACGATTTCTATGTTGTCGGGATTCATACTGACCTTGCTCGCAACGGTCGGGTTTTGTCAGGAATGACGTCACGGGGAAATATTGTCGCGTCCGGCAGTCTACCAGAGACGTATCGGGTTGCCGTGACCCCTGCTATGATGCGCCGCCCGCAGATTGAGGTAGCAGATGGAACCCACCGCATCCATGGCATTGCGCGCCGCTCGCAAGGCGGGAGATCTGATTGTGCGCGCCTCGGACGATATGGACCGCATTGGCTATCGCGCCAAGGCGGCGGCTGACTATGTCACCGAGGTTGATCTGGCGGCAGAGAAAGAAATTCTTTATCACCTCAGTAAAACTTATCCGGATCACGCCTTTCACTGCGAGGAGAGTGGCTTCTCGGGCAACGCGGAATCGGAATATGTGTGGGTGATAGATCCACTGGACGGCACCAGTAATTTTTTACGCGGCATTCCTCACTTTGCCGTCAGCATTGCCTGCTTACATCGCGGCAAGATAGAGCACGCGGTGGTCTATGACCCCATCCGCCGCGAAGAGTTTATTGCGTCGCGAGGTCGCGGCGCACAGCTGAACGGGCATCGCATTCGTGTGGGGGACCGGCAGGATCCTGCAGAGGCGCTTTTTGGCACTGGCATCCCCTTTCTCGGTCACTGCGACGAGCACATGGATTGGTACACCGCGTCACTTGCGGCCGTGACAGGTCATTCCATGGGCGTGCGCAGAGCGGGCGCCGCCTCCCTTGACTTGGCCTATGTCGCAGCTGGACGACTTGATGGGTTTTGGGAAATGGGTCTGAATCCCTGGGATATCGCCGCGGGCGCCTTATTGGTGAAGGAAGCAGGCGGCCTGATCACCGATCTGGCGGGAGGCGAGGACTGGTACGACAGCGGCAATATCGTCTGCGGAAACAGAAAACTACTGCGGCAAATGCTGGCGTGGGTGAGGTGGACCGGGCCGTGAATCCATCGCTCCATGACGATGGCAAAACCTAGGGCAACAACCCTTCCTGATCGGCACCCTCTTTCTCCGGCACCATCACGTCATCTTTACTGACATCGAGTTGAAGTAAGGTCGTCGCAGACACGTAGATAGAAGAATAGGTTCCCACCGTGACGCCTACCAATAGCGCAATCGCAAAACCAAAAATCATCTCGCCGCCAAACACAGCCAGCGCCACCAACACCAATAAAGTCGTTAACGACGTCACCAGTGTTCTGCCCAGGGTCTCGGTGAGAGAGATGTCGATCACCTCAGCGGGCGACGCACGACGCACCTTACGCAGATTCTCGCGAATCCGATCGGACACCACGATGGTATCGTTGAGCGAATAACCCACGACGGCCAACAGCGCCGCCAGCACCGTCAGATCGAACTCCAAACCGGTGAGCGAGAAAAACCCCAGCGTAAAAATCACATCGTGCGCCAAGGCGATAACCGCACCCAATGCAAACTTAATCTGGAATCGAAACGCCACATACAGCATGACCAGACCCAGCGCAGTGAGCATGGCAATGCCACCGTCATCGCGCAGCTCGTCTCCCACCTGCGGTCCGACAAACTCAATGCGCCGTAATTCAATATCCATGTCGGTAGCGGAGCGCAACTTATCCACCATAATCGCGCCTTGTTGGTCAGAATACCCGTCCGGCAACCGCACCAATACGTCTCGATCAGTGCCGAAACTCACCACAATCGCACCGTCGTATCCCTCTCGATCGAGGGTAGAACGGATGCCGCCCAGATCCGCGGTGTCACTGTAGGCCACCTCTACCAATGTGCCGCCAGTGAAATCCAGACCCCAGTTCAGCTGATTGATCGAGAGGGAGACAATGGCTGCCAGCATAGCGGCCGCGGAGAACCCCACCGCTACCCAGCGCCAGCGCATAAAAGGGATGACATTCATTTTGCTGTCTCCGTTAACCCGCCCGCAGGGCGACCCAGCCCCCCAATCGATAAGGCGCGAACACGCCGCCCGCCATAAACGGCGTTAACCAGAGCACGGGTGCCCATGATGGCGGAGAACATCGAGGTCACGATCCCCACCGAGAGCGTCACAGCGAAACCCTTAATGGGACCCGTACCGATCGCGTACAAAATAATGGCAACAATCAGGGTCGTAATGTTCGCATCCAGAATCGTCACCAGCGCCCGGTCGAAACCATTGTTGATTGCGGTCTGGGGCGGCGCGCCTTGATTAATCTCTTCCCTGATGCGGGCGAAGATGAGCACGTTGGCATCGACCGCCATCCCCACCGTCAGCACGATACCCGCGATGCCAGGCAAGGTGAGCGTCGCGCCCAGCAAAGACATAATCCCCACCAGTAACACAAGGTTCGCGGATAGCGCCACAACGGCCGCCACCCCGAACACCCGGTAGTACGCCACCATAAATAGCACCACCAGCGCCAGTCCCACCTGCACAGACTTCATGCCAAGCTGGATATTTTCTGCACCCAGAGAGGGACCGACCGTGCGCTCCTCAACAAAAGTGATTGGTGCTGCCAGAGCACCCGCCCTGAGCATCAGTGCCAGTTCGGAGGCCTCGGCCGGGTTATCCAAACCGGTAATTTGAAATTGCGCCCCCAGCGCCGACTGAATCACCGGCGCGGTCAACAATAGTTTTTCGTCGTAGGGTATCCGTACCGGCCGCTCTTCCCCGGTCTCGTCGGCCTCATACCGCGTGCGATATTTGCGCTCGATAAACAACACGCCCATCCGTCGCTTGACGTTGGCGCGCGTGGCCCGGGACATCATCATGCCACCCTCACCATCGAGACTGATCATGACGTTCGGCTGGCCATTCTGGTCAAATCCGGCCTGCGCATTGGCCACGCTCTCGCCTGTAATGATGACATCCCGCTCCAGCCACTCCGTCATACCGCCCCGGTCTGGGCTGCGGTATTCGAAGCGCTGTCGCTCTGAAATAGGCGCGTTGGCCTCAGCCACCAAACGAAACTCGAGATTAGCGACTTTGCCCAGAATGCGTTTGGCCTCGGCAGTATCCTGAATACCGGGTAATTCGACGACAATGCGGTTGCGACCCTGACGTTGCACCAGAGGCTCGGAGACGCCAAGTTCGTTCACGCGATTACGAATCGTGGTCAGATTCTGAGCGACGGCGTAATCCACCACCTCCGCCATGGTCTGCTCTGTGACCTGCGCGTAAAGCAACCAGTCATCACCCGCATCAACCCGGTCCAAGAACAACTCGGGATAGAGATCGACCACCTCTCGGCGCGCCGCCTCGCGATCGGCTTCCTCACGGAACTGCATGGCAACCTGACCGCCATCGATGCTGACCCGCCCACGGATACGTTCCTCACGCAGGCGCTTTTTGATACCGCTCTCATACTGCGCCAGTTTGCGCTCAGTCGCGGCCGCAATGTCGACCTCGAGCTTAAAGTGCACGCCCCCGCTGAGGTCGAGCCCCAACTTCATAGGCGCCGCCCCACCCTGCACCAACCAATCCGGCGTCGTGGGTGCAAGATTGAGCGCCACAATAAAACCGTCGCCCAGCGCCCGCGCCAGAACAGCCTGAGCGCGCAACTGTTGCTCACGATCGGTCAGGCGGATCAGCGCGGTCTTGCCTTGATCCTGCAACACCTCGCCAAAGAAGCCGATGTCGGAGCTCGTCAGCGCTGCTTCAGCGCGCCCCAGTATCCGTTCATCTATTTGCTGGGAGCTACTGGCACCGGCTATTTGCAGCGCTGGATCGGGCGCGTACAGGTTGGGTGCCGCGTAGTAGAACCCGGCAGCCACCACCAGCAAAATAAGAACATTTTTCCAGAGTGGGTAACGATTCATCCTTCGCTCATTTATGCGACTCGCGGAGAGTAATGGGAAATAAAAATAGGCGCGGAGTGTAACGAGTCGCGATCACAAGTGCCACGTCATCTTACCCAAGCCAGGTTCGGGCATTACGAAATAGGCGCATCCAGCCCGAGTCAGTCCGCCATTGTGGTGGACGCCAGGACATCTGTGCCGCGCGAAAAACACGCTCGGGATGGGGCATCATGATCGTCACCCGCCCGTCTGTATTACACACGCCGGTAATGCCCGCCGCTGACCCATTAGGGTTGTGCGGATAGACCTCAGTCGTATTCAAGTCGTGATCAATAAATCGCAGGGCCACTTGGTGCTCCGCCTCCAGCCCTGCTTGGGTCTCTGCTGAAGCGAAACGCGCGCGCCCTTCTCCATGAGCCACAACAATCGGCAGGTGCGATCCTGCCATGTCTTTCAACAGCACGGACGGAGAAGACTCAACGCGCACCAGTGCCAAGCGCGCCTCGTACTGCTCTGACTGATTGCGTGCAAACCGCGGCCAGTGATCAGTGCCGGGAATTATAGATTGCAGGGCTGACAGCATCTGACAACCATTACATACCCCGAGAGAAAACGTATCGGTACGCTCGAAGAACGCCTGAAAATCAGCCCGTAAG
>VMDB01000021.1 GCA_008081075.1 Halieaceae bacterium | reverse complement strand
CCGTAGCACAACCGGATAGTGCAACGGCCTTCTAAGCCGTAGGTTGCAGGTTCGAATCCTGCCGGGCGGGCCACCCGCCACCCCTCTGTCGTGAAGCCGTTGTGTCGCCATTAGCAAGGCGCCTGTCGACGGCATGGGGATCGACACAGTATTCTGACGCAGCCCAGAATCGAGGTGCAGTTTATGCCACGCCACATCATGATTTCAGATGGTCCCGCCCAACCTGACCCGCAACACATTGAAAGCTTCTGGCAAAAAGCCAGCCTAGAATTTCCCGATGTGGGCGGCGACTATCAGGTTCGCTCACTCGGCATCGATGCTGACACCACCGAGCAAATTCTCGGATTCATCAAATCCCGCGAAAAGGTCGCCACCTTTAGCCTGCCATGGGTCTTGGAGGCAAACGGCTTCCCGCGATCCTCAGCGGGCACCCCGATCGTACTCTGCGACTATCAAGGCAAGCCCAGACTAATCGTCCGCCTAACCGAGGTACGAGAGACGACCTTTGGTGAGATTAGCGCCGCCGAAACATCAATGGATGGTCCGCCAGTGCAAGACCCCGACATCTGGATTCCTCTGCACCGGGAGTACTGGAATGGATTACTTGCGGCCTATGAGCGAAGCTGCGAAGACAATATGCCCGTCCTGATTGAACCCTTCGATTACGTCGGTGAAGTCAGTTTATGAGCACACCCTTAAAAAGCCCCTATGTCGTCATTGGCGCCGGTATTCACGGGCTCAGCACTGCTTACCATCTCGCGCTCGAACTTAAAGCCACAGGCAAAGGCGATGGCCGCGATATTCTGGTTGTCGATAAAACAGGCATCTGCGCGGGCGCAACGGGCATTGCCTGTGGCGTGATTCGCAACAACTATTTTCAGCCAGCGATGCGCGAGCTCATGGCGCACTCGGTCAAAATCTGGGAAAGCGACCCGGAAACCTACAGCTACCATCCGGTGGGGTATATGCAAATCAGTAGCGAGTCGATGCGAGAAAATGTCGCGTCGATCTTCGCCCAGCAACAGGCCATCGGCTACCAATCTGTCTTTGTCGAGGGCGCCGCCGAAAGCACGCGCTACATGAAAGACATCTTCTCTGACTGGCGAGCACAGGGGATCACGTCAGTGCTGCATGAGATGCCCGGCGGCTACGCGAATAACACACGCGCGATGCAGGGCTTGGCCGCCAAAGCCAAGGCGCTGGGCGTGCAAATTCTCAGCGGCGTGAATGTTCAGGGCTTGCCACTCGATGGCGCCGGCGCCATCACGGCGGTAGAGACCGATCAGGGGCGCATTGAGTGTGACTATGTCGTGGTTGCGGCTGGCCCTTGGGTGCGCAGTTTTTGGCAAATGCTCGACTTGCCCATGAGCATTGGGATTAAAAACCCCTCGACGGGCGAGACCACACAAGATATTCCTATGTGGATTTACTGGTCCCTTCAGGAAGGCACGCTAGGCGTAGACCCCCATCTGCAAGTCACGAATTCCGGCGCCATGCCGCCAGTGATTCACGTCGACACGGACGCGCCACTCTACTCCGATGTGGACGGTCGCTGCCTGACCGACAAGATGTGGGGTATCTACTACAAACCGGATTTCCACTTTGGTGGCGTTCAGGGCGGTGCGGCACCCTTCATCGTCGATAAACCCGCCGACGCCGTGGCGGTTGACCCTTATGGGCCTGCCTCACCCGAGTTTATTGTTGGAGAAGCGTTTGCCGAGATGTGGGTATCCGCCCTCGCACACTGTCAAGAACGCTTCGCCGGCACCCTGCCACAGTTCAAAAAAGAGCCCTCGGGCGGCATTGGCGCCTTTACGCCTGACAGCTTCCCGGTATTCGATACCATGCGGGAGAATTGCTTTGTCATCGCCGATTCCAACCACGGCTACAAGATGATTGGGGTTGGCGAACTCGTTGCCAAAACCATCTGCGATCGAAAGCCCGCTTTGCTCAATCCGTTCCGATTCTCTCGCTATGCGGAGGGTGACTTACACCCCGTATCCAACAGCCCCTTTCCCTGGAGCTAGCCCGCACACAACGGCGCTCGCCAAGGCTCTGAACGATCGCGCGCGCGAGCCCGAAAAAATCGTTTTCTGAGCGCAATTGCGGGCGTAAACTCGCGACAAACAATCGGTGATGGTCCCCATGACAACCTCTGACCCGCCCACCCCTATCGCCATCAGCCCCCACGGCGTTGCCGACCCGAACATTTCGCGTGACCCCGCGTTGCCGAACGCCGCCTACGTCGATGCTACCGAGTGGCAGCACGAGCGCGATACCGTCATGGCCAACACCTGGGCAGGTCTCGGCTTTAGTGCTGATATTGCATCAGCCGGCGCCGTGTGCCCCGTGAATTTTATGGGACTACCCTTGCTGATGGTCCGTGACCAAAACGGCTGTGCACGGGTGTTTCACAACGTGTGCCGGCACCGTGGCATGCAGCTCGTCGCAGAGGCAGGCGAGGCGGGATTGATGGTGCGTTGCCCATACCACAAGTGGGGCTACGACCTGACGGGGCAGCTCAGAGTCACCCCGAACGTCGGCGGCATGGGCGTTCATGAGATCGCAGGCTTTAACTGTGCCGACCACGCGCTCACCGCAGTCCGCAGCGAAGAAGCGCTGGGGATGGTATTTATTAATCTTTCTGGAGAGGCCCCGCCATTAGATGAGCATCTCGCACCGCTGCTTCAGCGCTGGAGAGCACTCGCGGGCGAGTCATTTGACCGTGACTTGCAGGCTGACACCAGTGAATTTGGCGCGATGACACTCGAGGTTAAGTGCAACTTCAAGCTCGCGGTGGAGAACTATTGTGAGTCCTACCATTTGCCCTTTGTGCATCCCGACCTCAACACGTATTCACCGCTGGATGCGCACTACAACTTGATCGTTGATCCTCTTGCTTCAGGCCAGGGAACGAGGACGTATGACCTGACTCGCGGCGCCGAGGATCCTCTGCCAGCATTCGCAGGCTGGGATGGAGATCGCCTCAAAACCGCAGAATACCTGTCGCTGTATCCGAACGTGCTGCTGGGCATTCAGGCCGATCACTTTTTTGCGATCTTGCTGATCCCCGAGGCGCACAACCTGACACGTGAACGCCTGCAGTTTATGTATGCCAGCGATGCTGCGTTAACCGAGCAACACCGATCGCGCAGACAAAGCCTGCATGAGGCCTGGAATCTGGTTTTCTCGGAGGACGTGTCGGTTGTTGAGGGGATGCAACAGGGCCGCGCTTCCCCTGCCTTTGATGGCGGACTGTTTACGCCACTCATGGATGTCCCCACCCACCACTTTCATCAGTGGTTCATTAAAGCGTCACTGGGGCAAGCGGCAAGCCTGCAACAAAAACAATCTTCGTAAAAAAACCCCGCATTGTGCGGGGTTGTTGATGAGATTGACCTACTTGATTCGGCTTACGACGGCGCTCGCCGTCACGATAGAGCGATCCGGACGAATGACGGTGTACTCATATTTGAACCGGTTCTCGTCTTCAGACATCAGAGAGAGCGTCCAGGTATCGACATATTCGTCCTTACCCTCTTCGAGGCCACTTTCTGCCGCATCCGTTTTGAATTTGATGACACCGTCCTCGGCCGAGACTAACCGTGCCACAGGCTTGTTCATCAAACCGCAGTAATGCGTCGATACCACCGTATCCTGTTGCATATTGAAAATATTTAACATTTCAACGTCGTCCTCTCGACTTTCCTCCAATAGCGCGCTGCCGTTAGACCGCGCCGAATAGTTCAATCGCAGGGTGACGGACGTGCCATCAGACTTGTCCAACTGACCCTGCCACTGCCCCTCCAACTGCATCAGGTGAGTGAACGCTTGCGCGGTCATGGTTTCGCTCGCAAGAGCAAACGGCGACAGGAACGCGGCCAGGATCAGGGTATTGATAAAAGCGATACTTCGTTTATTCATTTTTCCTCCGGATAGGCGTGCTCTATAGGTCTCGCCAAAAACCATAGTACACGGGCCTCCGATATGCCAGCGCTTTGGCATAACGCAGACTCTTCAGCACCTTCCTCTGCAGCAACGCGCTTGAGATCTCTATGAATCGTCTACAAACCGTAGCGCTCAACTTCTCCTGCCACGATCACAGCCCGACTATAAAAAGCCCCGCGAAAAGCGGGGTTGTGCCACTGAGCGATATCAGAGCTTTTTGTCGAGACAATCGAACAGCGCGTCGTCCTGATCATCGACCCAGTTGTCTACCTGATCATCTGTGGGTGTGCCACCATGCTTGTCAATCATCGCCTTGGCCGACTTCATCGCCGCAGCGTCTGCCTTGCAGGCCTTCAAGGCGGCCATAAGGTCGTCCGCCGCCCCTTTGTCTGCGAAACTTTGAGGCGCTAACGCTGCGCCCAAGAACATCAACACAACACTGATTATTTGTAATCGCTTCATACTGCTTCTCCCTTTAAAAGCTTCTCTTTAAATTCGACGCCCAGCCTCACGTCAAATCCCTGCCGCGTCTTATGACGCTAACCTTCTCTATTCCCGTCGAAGTCATTAGCAATGGCCTCTGAACATACGGGGATACTGACTGACCGCGCCGCCCGTTACGACCGCTACCTTGCCTGACAATCGACCGCTCACGTTGTGATCACCAAAATTTGATCAATCAACGCGAACTGCCAAAATTGGTTGCATTGAGATGACTAAATCGGAGCTGATTCATCAATTCAAGCACATTGAGTATGTTTAACAGCACCAGCTGTACTAACGGAGATTCACGATCAACTTCTTGCCGAACGGTAGCGGCGTCGAGCAACATCACGGAACAATCCGTTTTCGCATAAACGTTCTTGCCATGCCGCCCCGACGAGAGCAACGAAGTCTCACCGAAGAAATCCGTCTCGCGAAGCTCAGCAAATTTTGCGCCGCGGGCCGTCGTGAGGTACACACTTCCCTCCGAAATAAAATAGAGCCCCTTAGCTTCTTCACCGATTCGATAAATACAATCGTCCGCGCCGTAGACCGAATTCATCGCCACTCTTCGATAATGCTTGAAAAAACGGTCCTCAAAAGTGGCGTTCTCGCGCTGCGCGATATCAAAAACTCGAGTCACCGAATTTCTGATCACCTCCGCCACCAAAAACCCTGACTCCATTACTGCCGAGCGAAGCGTCGCCCCGTCTACAGCAATCACCTCGAGAGGCTCGTGAATGGTGAAATCCCACTCTCTGGGGCGTTTACTCAATGCCGCGGCCAGATAAATTGAGTCGCCAACCGCAAAGGTTTGCGTTGAGTCAAGTCCGTGTGAGAGCACCGCGTCCTCGCGGATTAACGCCTTACCCTGCGTGATAAAAAACACTTCGTCGGTCTTGCTAAGCGCTGTCGCATCTGTAACCACCCGTCTCTCGGCCTGACCTAGACCCGCCACCTCCTTAAGCAACACATTGTGATCGAGCCTTTCCACTTATTGAGCTCCAGCAAGCATGCGGGCCGCTGCAGCCCTAGCCTTAGTCAGCCTCGCATTCCTCTTGCAACACGAAAGTTGGGGGAACGCACCTGTCATCTACAACAGCCCTATCACCGGTATCGGCGCACAATCTTTTCTCTAGGGTAGGTGTCAAGCGGAGGCGATGGTAGCGCCTAGGGATAGCAATAAGTGACACGCGAAAACCATCGAAGCACGTTTTTCTTTTTTTTAACGTGTTTTGGCTTTATTCGCGCACATCGTGCGCCTTACAGCGCGCAAACTAAGAGGGCACGTGGTTTTGGAGCAGATGCCGTACAATGCGCGGAAAATCAAAATTAATAGTCATGACAAGCACCCAACCCCTCTACATTCGTCATTCTGGCCCCGCGCTACTGGAGACACCCCTACTCAATAAAGGGAGTGCTTTCTCCAGAGAAGAGCGGATTGATTTTAATCTTACGGGCCTGCTACCACCGCGATACGAGACAATTTACGAGCAGC
>VMDB01000087.1 GCA_008081075.1 Halieaceae bacterium | reverse complement strand
GAGGTGACGATTCATTATTTCAATTCTTTCGGCGGCACAACGCTCAGTGCGCCCGAGGAATGATGTACCAACCCAGAGCGACAGATGCTTTACGTTCAAATTAATAAACGTGTAAACACAGCCACGACTTAGAGGGACCAGCCATGAAATTCAACACGACTCCTCGTTTTATGAGTGTCGCCGTTCTCGCCGCAATGACGGCAGTACCCGTGATACCCGCAGTTCAGGCGCAAGAGGGAGTTCTTGAGGAAGTTGTCGTCACTTCCCGTAAGCGAACAGAGAACCTGCAGGATGTCGGGTTCGCAGTGAGTGCATTGACCAAGAGCGAGATCGAAGGGCAGTTTGCGCGCGATATCACTGATCTGGCCAACATCTCACCGAATATTGTGATTGACGATACGGCTCAGGGACCGGGTGGCGTCGCGGCGATCTTCATCCGCGGGATCGGTGTGGCCGACGTGGAAAAGAACTTTGACCCTGCAGTTGCGGTTGTTGTTGACAACATGTTTATCGGCTCCAATGCGGGAAGTCTGTTGCGCAGCATTGACCTTGAGAGCATGGAAGTGTTGCGCGGCCCTCAGGGGACGTTGTTCGGACGGAACACCATCGGCGGTGCCATCAACATTACACGATCCCGGCCGACCGGCGAGTTGGGTGGCAAGATCCGCGTCGGCTATGAAAAGTATGACACCTACTATGTCGACGGAATTGTTAACTTCGGTCTCAGTGAGAACTTCGCGGTCAAGCTCTCAGCCGCAAAGCGTGATCAGCAAGAGGGCTATTACGACAACGATTACGTCGGCCGTGACGTTGGCCGCAATGACTATCAGTCGCTTGGCCTAAACTTCCTTTGGACGCCGACCGATTCTCTTGAACTGGAGTACACCGGTCAGTTCGAGGAGACCGATCAAGACACGCCGCCGTTGCTGAATACGGGGCAAAACAGGCACTTGTTCTGTTCTGCCTATGGCTATTGCTCGCCGAGCCTAGACTCCACCATTACCGGCAGTCGTTATAAAACTGCCAACGTGGGGTACATTCCGCCGGATCCCGGTGGTGCCGCTTTTGCTGCGTCGACGCCCGACCAGGCGAGGGAAGCCGAGATGCTCGCTACGTTTGATGCCGATACCCATATCGTTGAAGCGCGCTGGCAAGCGACTGATGCGCTGAAGGTCGATTATATCTTCGGTAGCTACGAGTCTGACGAAACCATCATCTCAAACTGGGACGGCACACCTGAATTTCTCTACGGCACCGATCGCCCGGCCACCTACGAGCAGACAACCCATGAGATTCGGGTTTCCTGGGATAACGACGGGCCCATCAATGCGGTGTTGGGAGGTTATTTGTGGGATTCAGAGTATGAGATCCCGCTGCGTAGCTGGGTTGGTTTTGTTGTACCCGGTACCATCCTTGACTTGCTCCAGAAGTCTCACCAGGAGAGCGAGTCTCAAGCGGTTTTTGCCGACGTAGACTGGCGCGTATCTGACGCCTTGACCCTCAATTTTGGCGGTCGCTACACCAAGGACGACAAGAAAACGGTACAGGTAGGGATGGTTAACGCCTCCAACGATGAATCCTGGAACGAATTTACCCCGCGCGCCGGCCTCCGTTATCAGTTCAATGACAATTTGATGGCGTTTGCTACTTATTCATCGGGCTATCGTGCCGGTGGATTCAATGGTCGGGTGAACTCCGCAGAGGAAGCCACGCAACCGTACGATCCAGAGACCGTCGACAACATTGAGGTCGGTATCAAGTCGGAGTGGATGGACAACCGATTGCGCTTCAACGCGTCTTACTTTGTTATGAATTACGAGGACAAGCAGGAGGAATTGCAGCTGCCTTCGGACACCGGTACCGGTCAAAAGACGGTGGTTACCAATGCGTCAGAGGCAACGATCCAAGGGCTTGAGTTGGAGCTGCAGGCGCTGATCGGCGAAGGCCTCTCCCTGCGGGCCAACGTGGGTTGGTTGGATACCGAGTACGACAATTTCCAGTACACCGACGCGGTCTCGCTCGAGACGGTCGATTTGAGTTACCTGGAGTTCCGCCGTGCTCCCGATATGACAGCTACCCTGGATGCGACTTACGAGTGGGATACCAGCATGGGGCGCGCCTGGGTTCGAGGGGCTTACCATTACCTCGGCGAGCACTGGGTCAACGTGACAAACTCTCCGGAACTTGAGAACGACGCACAAAACCTGCTGGACGCGTCTATCAACTTCGAGATGAACAACTGGCGCTTCGCTGTATTTGGTCGCAACCTGTCGGATGAAGATGGCTACACTCACGGCTACGATGTAGCTGGACTGTGGTCTTACGCAGCCGTTAGGGCGCCACGTACTTTTGGCGTTGAGGCGATTTACGAATTCGGCGACTGATTGCTGATCTGACTGACGTCGAATGACCGGTGTACCGGAAGGCCTGCTGAATAGCGGGCCTTTACTTATGAGGAAAGTACTATGAGCAAACGCTTAGCGGGGAAAGTCGCAGTCATCACGGGTGCTGCGAGTGGTATCGGCGCGGCCACGGCGAAAACCTATGTGGAGCAGGGGGCGCGGGTAGTGCTGGGCGACATTCAAGATGAAGCCGGCGCCAGTTTGGCCGAGGCGCTCGGTGGCTCGGCCCATGCGATCTTTCGGCATTGCAACGTGACCAGTGAAGCCGAGGTTCAGGCGTTGGTAGACGCCGCGGTCTCTGAGTTCGGTCAGATCGACATCATGTTCAACTGCGCGGGCATTGTCGGTGCGGTGGGCCCCATGTCCACAACGCCTGCCGAAGAATGGAAGCTGACCATCGATATTATGGTCAACGGTGTATTTTACGGCATGAAGCACGCAAGTCGGCACATGAAAGAGGCGGGTTCCGGTTCTATCATCAGCATGTCGAGTACCGCTGGCATCATGGGTGGCCTGGGGCCGCACGCCTACGCCGCCGCCAAGCACGCGGTCGTCGGCATGACCAAGAATCTGGCGGCCGAGGTGGGCTCGTTTGGTATTCGGGTGAACTGTATTGCGCCCGCGGGGATGGCGACGCCGATGGTGGCCGAGGTCATCACGGGGAATCATCAGAACCTCGAAGACACGATCGCTGCCTTGGCAGAGGGGTCACCGTTAAAAGGGCGCGCGGGGCTAGCGCAAGATGTCGCCAATGCTGCGCTCTGGCTCGCCAGCGATGAGTCTGGATACACCAGCGGCCTCACCCTGACAGTCGACGCCGGTGTCACCACCGGCTCTACCGCAGAGCCCCCGGCTTTTGCCGAATATCAGCCTATGATGCGAGAGGCGGGCCGCACGGGTCTCGATTAACGCGCCTGATCTGGCAGAGCAAACACGAACAGCCCCTGACCATCCGGGGGCTGATAGATGTTTGGGAAGATCGTCGCGGTTAGCGCCCTAAAAACCCCGATGCCTGAGGGCACCGCGACGAATTGCCGCCCGCCAGCCTGATAGGTAATCGGGTAGCCATGGGCCGGCGCGGGTAACCGAGAAGACCACAGCTTGGCCCCGGTATCGGTATCGAAGGCCTGAAAGTTACGATCCAGATCGCCAATAAAGAGCAGCCCGCCATCGGTCGATAGCGCACCGCTAAGGAATAAAGCCGGCTGCTCAATGCGCCATTTGACTTCCATTGTTTCCACATCGATCGCCAGCAAAGCCCCCGCTTTGTCTTCTTTGCCTGCCATCGGGTAGGTGGCCACATCCGCACCATAGCCGCCACCGCCGGGTCCTAGATCCACCGCGCGTGGGGTCATGTCCGAGCACAGCTGATGAACCGGCAAGAATAAGAGGTGGCGCGATGCATCATAGGTCGCGGATTGCCAGTTATGGCCGCCGTAAATCCCGGGACACGCGGTGTACGTGTCGCCAATGCCGGCGTCGGCAATATCGGCGCGATACGTTAGCATTCCCGTCGCCTTGTCCACGTTAAAAATCGTCTGATCCATCGTGTCGAGCAGGTCCAGGTACTCTCCAGTGTCTCGGTTGAGCTTCCAGAGGATTCCGTCTTTCCCGACGGTCAGGACCACGGGCGTGCCGTTAATATCGGCCAGAATACGCTCGAAGCCGACCTCCATATCGATGGTCTCGCCCGGGATATGCTGGAAGTACCATTTGAGTTCGCCTGTGGTGGGATTGAGCGCCAGCGTTGAATTGGTATAGAGCGCTGCATCTTCGACAGACATGCCCCGACTCGGCGCCGCCCAGGGTTTGGGTTGGGACGTACCGAAGTAGACCAAGTTAAGAGACGGGTCATAAGACCCCGCAATCCAGATGTCTCCACCGCCGCGCCGATCCGGGGCGACATCGCCCCAGGTGGCGTACTCCGGCGTACCCGGGAGGGCAAGCGTCGAGGTGCGCCACAGTTCTTCTCCTGTATCTGGGTCATGACCGGTCACAAAACAGCCGTCCTCGGTAAAAAGCTCACAGCCGTTGATGCCACTCACCACCACGCCGTCGGCAACGATGGGTCCAGCGCTATGGGTGAAGGCTTCGCGATAGTCTGCTTTCTCGCTGCGCCAAAGCTGCTTGCCACTGACGGCATCGAGGGCGATTAGCGCCGCGTCGTAGGTTGCAAGGAATAGCTTGTCTTGCCACAGCGCGATATTGCGTGTGGGCCCCCCCAGCATCTTGGCCGCAGGTGGAAAGTCGTATTGGTACTCCCAGATCAGTTCGCCGGAATCCGCCTCGATCGCCTGAATTTTATTGTTGGCATGGGTGAGAAACATAACGCCATCCCGGACCAGCGGCGTTGCCTGGTTGCTACCGGGATGCATTGCCATAGACCACGTCAGCGTGAGGTTCGCCACTGAATCCCGCGATAGCTCAGTCAGCGGGCTGTGCCCATGACCATCGGGGGTGCGGCGCCAGTTAAGCCAATCAGCGGGGGAAGGTGCGTTCAGCTCGGCCGTGCTTACCGGGCGGAAATTCTCCACTGGCCGCATGGTGTGCGTCCCGGCGTTGCGCGCAAAATCCATGACGCTATCGGCGGCAGAAAATTCAACCGCCTCCGAGGCGTCGGCCGTATCGGATCCGAGCGCGCTGAGAGAGCCGAGAGAGCCGCGCAGGGTGCTGGATGCTTCAAACGGTGCTGTCGCGACGACATAGCCAAGAATCGCTTGGTGCTCATCTGCCGAGAGTGTGTGCGCTTGCCCTGGCGGCATGGCGCTCATTTGATAATCGAGCAGCGCGCGGGCAGGTTGCGCTGACCATTTTTCCAGAAACCCCGGGCCCATAAGCGTGGCCCCATGAGCGGAGCCTCTGAGCGAGGCCCCGTGGCAGGTGGCGCAATGCTGGCCGTAGAGCGATTCGCCCGCGTCGATCGCGAGGGCGCTGGTCACAGCCAATACCTGCGTGAGCGCCGCCAGCCCTTTCAGCGTTAATCTCAACATTGAACAGCCCCCCGTCCAGGTTGTAGAGGCTCGCGGCCTCCGCGATTCGAGTCTTTGCTCGCTCTCAATGACGTCACGCGATCTTTGGTGATGCCGGCCTTACGCGGTGACGCGTTTTGTGATCATGCCTGTAGAAAGTGTCCGTATTTTTCCAGCGCTTGCGCGCGCAATGTGGGCGTGTGATAGCTAGGGAATAGTGCATCGTGGGCCGAGTAGTGGCGCAGCACGGCTTTCGCCACCGCAATTTTGTGGACTTCGGTTGGGCCGTCGACGACACCCAATTCCGGGATGTTGGCCCACATGTGCGCCAAGGGTGTCTCGTCAGAACTGCCCAGGCTGCCATGGAGGTGCATGGCACGGGAGACAATCTCGACGAGAACTTTGGGTGTCGCCGCTTTGATGGCCGCGATTTCCTTGCGGACCTCACGGTTGTATTCCTTATGCTTGTCAATCAGCCACGCGGTGTAGAGCACATGAAGGCGGTACTGCATCATCATGGTGTAGGCGTCGGCAATTTTCTCCTGCGTCATCTGCTTGTCGGCCAGCAGTTCGCCCTT
>VMDB01000037.1 GCA_008081075.1 Halieaceae bacterium | reverse complement strand
GCGCGCTTTTGGTGGTAGTCGCATCACTCGTGCCATGACCTCCCTCCCTGACTCCTCGGCGTTGTGCGCAGACATAGAATCAGCCCTCCCTCGGGTCCACCGATATTCTTCCGCAACCCCCCTGTTGAAGTTGGCTTGGCTTGATCGATTGATCGACGGAGAGGTCTTCCTCAAAGCGGAGTGCCTGCAACCGACTGGCTCTTTCAAAATTCGCGGCGCGCTCAACGCTACGACGGTGCTGACTGAAAAGGACGCTACCGATTCGGTGGTCGCTTTTTCGTCGGGTAATCACGGGATCGGTGTGGCCTACGCCGCCCGATGCCTAGGGAAAACCGCGACCATTGTGGTACCCAATGATGCTCCACGGATAAAAATCGAGCGCATACGGCAGCTAGGTGCCGAAATTATTTTTTACGATCGACAAACCGAAGACCGGGAGCAAATAGCCAACGCCCTGCTGAGCAATTCATTGGCGACCTTAATCAAGCCCTACGACGACTGGCACACCATTGCGGGCCAGGGCACTTGTGGCGTCGAAATTGCAAGGCAAGTCGCCGGCAAACTCGATAGCGCTATTGTGTGTGCGGGCGGGGGCGGTTTCGCTGCGGGAGTAGGCACCTATCTCAGGTCTTGCCACTCCTCCTTACAGGTCTACACGGCCGAACCGGAGGGCTGGGCAGACCATCAACAATCCTTTGCCACGGGAGAGAGAGTGGCTCTGACCGAGACAACGGCGACCCTCTGTGATGCGCTGATGTCGCCAGAGCCCGGCGTGCTGACCTTTTCAATTAATGTTCAGAATGCAACCCAAGGCCTGTCCGTATCCGACCAGTGGGTGGTAACGGCGATGCAACTGGTCTGGAAGCATCTGGGTCTAAGTCTGGAGCCCAGTGGCGCAGTAGGTCTGGCCTGCCTGATGGCCTCGCCTCAGCAATTTCAGGGTCAGCGGGTCGTTGTTACGCTCAGTGGGGGTAATGTTGACCCACCACTCTTCAAAAATCTGATTGATTCAGCTCGGGAAACCGCTTAGCCAAACGATCAGAGTAACCAGGACGATGCTGATAATGCCGGTCGCGGCAATGGCATCTGCCATACCGTCTTCGATTTTACTTTTGGACATAAGATGCTCGCTGAGAATTCACGTCAGAGGGGTGGCACATTTCGACGCGCATTCTAGCGTTTGCGCATAAATTGCCAAGCCTTAATTTCGTAAAATCCAACCGAGCACATGTTATTTCGTGAGCTATTTTGTGGTGCCAACATGGTGCGTAACGCTGTGCTAATCGCGACACAGGCCCGACTAAAGTTGCAAAGTCGCCCCCTATTTCGTTACGTTCCGTCTCTAATAGTGTGAGGAGTGAGTCCTATGCGTCTTTACCTGAGCAAGTTCAAGGCCTTTAGTTCTGCAGCCCTAATCTTGGCTGTGACAGCGACTTGGGGTGCCGCCGCCCTAGCCGAACCGGTGACGTCAATTGAGGAGTTTTTTCAGCCAGATGGCATCGCCACCACGGCAGAGAACTATCCGACGCACGAGACCGCAAGACAACTCTTGATCGCGCAGGCGCGCGCGCCGGTGAATGAGATCTTACATTACCGCGAGCTGACGCCGACAGACGATCAGCCCGTCGTGCGAATGAACCGGGACACCTACTACAGCTTCGCGGTGGTCGACATATCCAATGGGGCGTCGATTACGATTCCGCCAATACCCGAGGGTAAATATGTTTCGGTGCAGCCAGTGACCATGGATCATCGCATCCAGCCCATGTCTTATGGCAGTGGCAGTTTTGAGCTCGCTGCTCACACAGGCACGCACATGTATCTATTGATTCGGCTGGACAGCACGCTTAGCCAGACAGAAGCTAATGCGATTCAGGATGGCATGACCATCAATGCGGGCAGCGCCAAGCCGTTCTCAGCCGAACCCGTTAATCAAGAGAGCTTCGAGGCAGCGGAGCTCGCCTTGCGTCAGCGGCTGCCTGAACTGCTAAAAACCTATGGCGCGGACTTGGTGAAAGGCATGTTCACAGCGCCTACGGATGCCTCCAGAGGTCTCTACAACGTTGATAAGTATACGGCAGGGGCGGCACTTGGCTGGGGTGGCGCGCAGCTCGTCGACAATCTTTACGAGAGCTCGCCCAACTATCCGGCAGAGGGCTGCTATTCGGCTACTTTTGAAGACCCGGATAACGGTGCGTTCTGGTCATTTACGGTCTATAACGAAAATGGCTTTATGTTCGATGATGTGGCTCACATGAGTTCAGACATTGCGACGCGGAACGAAGACGGCACCTTCACCATTAACATGGGCTGCGGTGCCGATGCCCTGAATAATTTGCCCATCAGTAATGACACCGGGGTTTTCAACTTTGTTGTTCGCCACTACATCCCCTCTGAGCGCGTCAAGTTCGACGGATATCGCTTGATGCCGCTCGTGGAGAAAGCTAACTGAGGCCCGCCCAATAATGGATAGCGGTATTACTTTTACGTTTGCCGTTATCTTCCTTGGGGCGGCAGTACTGTCGTCTCTTGCGCTTTATGCGCGGCAGCCCATCATCATTGCCTACATCGCGCTTGGGGTTGCCCTGGGCCCTTACGGGGCCGGATTGGTTTCAGATACCAACCTCGTATCGGGTGCGGGGCATGTAGGCATTATTTTGCTGCTGTTCTTGCTAGGCCTCGACATGAAGCCCAGCGCGCTTTGGAATAGCCTGCGTCAATCTACCCTAGTGGCGGTCTTGAGCACCCTCATTTTTGGGGTGGCGGGTTACGCGTTCAGTCGCCTTTTTGCTTTCTCCCATCTCGATTCGATTCTCATCGGTACAGCCTTGGTTTTTTCGTCCACCATTATTGGTATTAAGTTACTGCCGACCACCGTACTGCACCACAGGCATTTAGGGGAACTGATGATCGCCCTGTTGCTGTTTCAGGACGTCATTGCAATCGTTGTGTTGGTGGTGATGGAAAGCCTGGGCGGGGGTGAATACGCGGCCCGTGACTTGTTAATGCCCCTGATAACGCTGCCACTCTTGGCGCTGGCGAGTTGGGTCAGCGTTAAAACGGTTTTGCTTGCTCTCATTACACGTTTTGACCGCTACCACGAGTATATTTTCCTACTGTCCATTGGTTGGTGCCTTGGGATGGCGGAGTTGGCTATTTTTATGGGTTTGTCTGCGGAGATTGGCGCATTTGTGGCGGGAGTGAGTATTGCGAGTAGCCCGATAGCGCAATACATCGCCATTAGCCTCAAGCCTCTGCGCGATTTTTTTCTAGTGGTATTCTTTTTTTCGGTAGGTAGCGGCCTCGATATGCAGGCGCTTCCGAGACTGGCCGTACCCGCATTGGCAATGGCCACCCTCTTCCTCCTGCTTAAGCCAGTTGTCTATCAGTGGCTGGTAAGAGGGGTATTCGAAGAGCCAAAGCTGGCCTGGAATCTGGGGATGCGCCTAGGCCAGTGCAGCGAATTCTCCCTGCTCATCGCCTTTCTGGGTGTGTCCAAGGGGCTGCTGAGTACAGACGCAGCCACCTTGATACAAGCGTGTACCGTGATAACGCTACTCGCGTCGTCTTATATGGTGGTACTCAGGTTGCCTACTCCCATCGCCATCACGGACGCGCTGCGGAGAGATTAGTGGGGAGATAGGTGCAGCGCAGCCGACTCGACTGCGCATGACACACCAGCATGGCTATAAAGACGCTTCCAATGCGGGCAGCGCCTCAAACAGATCCGCCACCAAGCCATAATCCGCGACCTGAAAGATCGGGGCGTCTTCGTCTTTGTTGATAGCAACGATCACTTTGCTGTCTTTCATGCCTGCCAAATGCTGGATAGCGCCTGATATGCCAACCGCGATATAGAGGTCGGGGGCGACGATTTTTCCGGTCTGCCCAACCTGATAGTCATTAGGTACGAACCCTGCGTCCACCGCGGCACGCGAAGCACCGATCGCAGCGTTGAGTTTGTCGGCAATGCCTTCCAGCAGGCTAAAGTTGTCACCGTTCTGCATGCCTCTGCCGCCGGAAATCACCACTGACGCGGAGGTCAGCTCCGGTCTGTCGGACACTGCGACTTCTTCTCGGATGAACGCTGAAACTCCGGCATCATGCGCGGCCGCACAACTCTCAACTGGCGCCGCGCCACCCTCAGCGGGAGCCGCGTCGAATGCAGTGGTGCGAACCGTGATGACCTTTTTAGCGTCGCTAGAGGTCACAGTCGCAATAACGTTGCCCGCGTATATAGGACGAGTGAAAGTGTCGGCACCTTCCACCGAGAGGATATCGGAGATTTGCCCCACATCGAGAAGCGCCGCCACCCGCGGCATGAAATTCTTTCCGTTGGCAGTGGAGGCCGCCAACAAATTATCGTAGTCGGAACCGAGTTCTGCGACCAACAGGCTAATGTTTTCTGCGAGTTGATGCTCGTAAGCCGCGTTATCGGCGCAAATAACCTTCGAAATACCGGGCACTTGTGCAGCCGCTTGTGCAGCGCCATCACAGCCTGCTCCTGCCACCAATATGTCGATATCTCCGCCCAGCGCCTGAGCGGCCGCGACTGCGTTTAATGTGGCAGCCTTCAGTGAGGCGTTATCGTGTTCTGCAATGACCAGCGTTTTCATGAGATCACCTTTGCTTCGTTTTTCAGTTTATCAACTAACTGTGCAACGTCCTCTACCTTAATGCCCGCCGCACGCTCTGGAGGCGGCGCAACGCTTGATTGCGTCACATGGGTCTTCACACTGACGGAGAGTTGATCGGGCGTGAATGTATCGAGCGGCTTTTTCTTTGCCTTCATGATGTTGGGCAACGACGCGTAGCGCGGCTCATTCAGTCGCAAATCTGTGGTGATAATCGCAGGCAGTTTCAGGGAAACAGTCTGCAATCCGCCGTCGACTTCACGCACAACCTCAACCGATCCATCCCCTACTTTAACTTCAGAAGCGAAAGTGCCCTGCCCCATACCCGTCAGCGCACCCAGCATTTGCCCTGTTTGGTTGTTGTCGCCGTCGATGGACTGCTTACCCATGATGACTAGATCGGGGGCTTCCTGCTCAACAACTGCCTTGAGCAACTTAGCGACAGACAGCGGTTCCACAGTGCCGTCCACTTCCACATGGATGCCCCGGTCTGCACCCAAAGCGAGCGCGGTGCGAATTTGTTCCTGACATCCACTGCCGCCAACTGATACGGCAACGATTTCTGATACCGTGCCTGCTTCCTTGAGCCTCACAGCCTCTTCGACGGCAATTTCACAGAAAGGATTGATCGCCATCTTCACGTTATTTAGGTCTACGTCAGAGCCATCAGATTTCGCGCGAACTTTGACGTTGTAATCCACCACGCGTTTCACCGCGACCAATGCTTTCATGGTGTCTCCAGATTCAGTTTGAAACTGTATGCAGATTGTCAGATAGGGTGCTCTCAGAGCACATCGTTTACAGCCTTGGAAATGGGGTAAGGCCTACGTTTTCGACGGCGGCATCCCCTGTGCTCCCATGCCTGTTAGTGTATCATGCCGTCGAATTTGAAATCACCTTTCGGCCGCTATTTACTATGAATTTAGGTGATATCGAACATAACCCTAGCGCAGCAGTGAGACAGCAGAGGTAGATGTGGAAAGAGAATCCATGGAGTTCGACGTTGTAATCGTGGGAGCGGGTCCTGCTGGGCTCAGTGCCGCGATCAAGATCATGCAATTGGCCGAAGCTCAGGGCCGTGAGACCTCGGTATGCGTTGTAGAAAAGGGTTCCGAAGTAGGCGCTCACGTGTTGTCGGGGGCCGTGCTGGAACCCAGAGCGCTGGAAGAATTGATTCCTGACTGGAGAGAGCGTGGCGCGCCACTCCATACCCCGGTCACAGGGGATACTTTTTACTTTTATACCGGCGAATCCTCGGCCATCAAACTGCCCGGCTTCGCCATTCCCCGCCCGACCCATAATGACGGCAATTTTATCGTCTCAATGGGTAACGTCTGCCGCTGGCTGGCCGAGCAAGCCGAGGCCCTTGGGGTCGAAATTTATCCGGGCTTCGCTGCCGCGGAGGTGCTTTTCCACGACAACGGAGCGGTTAAGGGCATTGCAACGGGAGAGATGGGGGTTGGCGCTGACGGGCAGCAAAAAGACAGCTATGTCCCGAGTATGGA
>VMDB01000137.1 GCA_008081075.1 Halieaceae bacterium | reverse complement strand
AGCGTCGGGCAACCAGGAAGTGGCCGTACTCGTGCACGGTCACGACGATTCCGAATGTGGCCAAAGCAATCAGTAAGGTTTGCAATGTATCCAGCATAAGATTGCGCTCAAGACTGTGTTTTGGGAGTAGCCATCAGGGTAACGCAATTGATTGCCGCCTCCCGGGCATCTGCATCCAATCGTTGGACCGCATCCAACGTGTCGGGTTCCACCAAATTGATCGATTGCAATACAGATGCAATCACTCCATCGATGTCGGTAAAGCGAATGTCCCCCGCCAGAAACGCGGCGACGGCGACTTCATTGGCGGCACTGAACGCGCACATACCGCCGGGCCGGGTAATCGCCGACTGCGCTAAAGCAAGGCAGGGAAACGCCGCGAGGTCGGGCGCTTCAAAGTCCAGCTTTCCCGCGGCAACAATATCCAGCGGGGCGACACCCGCATCGATGCGGTCGGGCCACGCCAAACAGTATGCGATAGGCGTGCGCATATCAGGCTGACCCAATTGGGCGAGCACAGAGCCGTCTCGGTAGCGGATCATGGAATGGACAATACTCTGGGGGTGAACCACGATCTCGATCTGATCGGGATGCCGGTCGAACAACCAGCAGGCCTCGGCCAATTCCAAGCCTTTGTTGGCCAGCGTGGCAGAATCCACCGAAATTTTTTGTCCCATTGACCAATTGGGATGCGCACATGCCTCCTCCGGCGTTACGTTATCGAGCGCCGCCCGAGATCGTCCACGAAAAGGCCCGCCAGAGGCGGTCAGGATGATTTTCTCCACATTAGTCATATCTGGCCGGCCGTCGCTCATTGTGGGCAGGCACTGGTGCATCGCATTGTGCTCGCTGTCTACTGGCAGCAACGTTGCTCCGCCGGAGCGCACCGTCTCCATAAACAAGCCACCTGCACTGACCAACGCTTCCTTATTGGCGAGCAGAATGTGTTTACCGGCTCTCGCGGCACTCAGGGCTGAACGCAACCCGGCAAATCCGACGATGCCGGCGACTACGCTGTGAACAGCTGGATCTGTGACCAATTCATCCAGCGAGTCAGCCCCCGACAACACCTGAGTGGGTATGTCCCGCAATTTTTCTCCGAGCGCCTCCGCCGCATTAGGGTGGCTCATGACCGCATATCGCGGTGTGTGCTCTCGGCACAGGGCCTCCATCTCGTCCACCGAGCGGTGAGCGGCGAGCACAGCGGCCTGATAACGATCAGGATGTCTCGCGATGACGTCGAGCGTCGATCGCCCAATAGAGCCGGTCGCCCCCAAAACGGCAATCTGCCTCATGCTTCAGTACCCCACCAACAGCAGGCCCAACGCGAATATCGGAGCGGCACCGCAGATACTGTCCAGTCGATCAAGCAGGCCTCCGTGACCGGGCAGTAAAGAACCCGAATCTTTCAGGCCAACCTGACGCTTTAACAGGCTCACAGTGAGATCCCCCACCACCGAAGCACCCGCAGTGGCGAGGCCCAATACCAGCAATGACCCCAGATTTAAATGTATATAGGCGATCGGCAGGTTTGCCCAAACCAGTGCAGTCAGTAGGGCGACGCAGGTCAAGCCTCCCCAAAAACCTTCCCAGGTCTTGCCCGGGCTAATGGCTTGTGCGAGGGCGTGTTGACCAAATCGGCGCCCGACAAAGTAAGCGCCTATATCCGCCGCTGCGATTGTCAGGATCATCAGGAACAACACCGTCGGCCCATGATTAAATCGCAAGCAAAATACCACCGCGAACCAGGTTGCACTCAGCATCAACCAGCCCATCAACCCTCTGATCCAGGGTTGCCCCCACAGCCAGCCGCCACCGGGGTAGTACTTCAAACCCACCAGCATGGCCGACCAGAGAAACGCACTACCCGCCAGCAAAGGTTGCCCGGCGAGTACAGGGCCGTTGCCAGCGAGGTCGAGCTTGATCCACAAAAAGACACAGGTCACTGGCACTAACGATGCGAAGGCCACGCGAGCCAATGGGGCGCGGATGACGACCAGATTCGACCATTCCCAGGCACCGGCGGAGGCAATTGCCCCGAAGATGATCGCCTGCACAGGAAAAGGCGCAAGCAAGAGAGTCGCCAAAAAAGCTGCCACCAAAACGAGAGCCGTCATCACACGTTGCCGGAGCATCGAGGAGACCTCAGGCATCGATCAGTAACCAGTCACCAGCGGCCGGACACCAAAACGACGCTCTCGCACCGCATAATCGGCGAGTGCCAAATCCAGCACCGAAGCGTCAAAATCAGGCCAAAGCACCTCGGTGAACCAGAATTCGGCGTAGGCAAACTGCCAAAGCAGAAAGTTGGAGACGCGCGTCTCGCCCGCCGTCCTAATGCACAAATCGGGATCCGGCAGGGTTGCTGTAGACAAACGCGATGAAATCAAGGCGTCATCAATGTCTTCTAAGCCCAAAGCACCCGCTTGAATATCGCGGGCAATCGATCTCGCCACCTGGGTCATATCCCAGCGACCGCCATAATCGAGCGCCAAGGTCAGCGTTGCGCGCTCTCCCGATGCGGTGGCTGCCTCAGCATCTGCAATCAGGCGCTGTAGCCTGGGACTGAACCGGTCACGGCGTCCAATGACCCGAAGCTGAACCCCGTCGGACTGTAACTTGGCAACCTCATTGCGGAGATAGCGGGACAAAAGCGCCAGTAGCGCGCGCACCTCGGCTCTCGGCCTTCCCCAATTTTCACTGGAGAAGGCGAACAATGTCAGATATCGGATGCCCCGCGCTTCACAGGCCTCGACAATGTCTCGAACGACTTCTGCGCCAGCACGATGTCCGGCAACCCCCGGAAATCCCTCCCGGCGCGCCCAGCGGTTGTTGCCATCCATAATGATGGCGAGATGCCGGGGAACCGTTCGGAGCTGGATGTCTGAGGCTTTCACTAGGGTTCCTGCGACGCCTTATATCGCCATCAGATCGGTTTCTTTGTCCGCCAATGCCGACTCGACCCTGGCAACATAGCTGTCCGTCAGTTTCTGCACAGCCTCCTGAGCACGTCGCTCCTCGTCCTCAGAAATCTCTTTTTCTTTCAACAAATCTTTGAGCATACCGAGCGCGTCCCGGCGCGCATTGCGAACGGATACTCTGGCCGACTCGGCCTCAGCACGCGCCTGCTTGATGTAACCCTTACGCGTTTCTTCGGTAAGCACAGGCATGGGGATGCGAATGACCTCTCCAGCGGTCGCGGGATTCAATCCTAGATCGGATTTCATAATGGCGCGCTCGATGTCAGGGGTAATAGACTTGTCAAACGCGATAACGCTCAGCGTGCGCGCGTCCTCGATGTTTACGTTCGCCAATTGATTGAGGGGAGTCTCGGCGCCGTAATATTCCAGTCGAATGCTGTCGAGTAAGCTTGGATGCGCGCGTCCAGTGCGTATCTTGTTGAAGTTGTGCGCGAGGGCTTCAAGCGATTTCCCCATGCGCTCTTCCGTTTCCTGTTTGATGTCTTCAATCATCGCTTATGTCTCTTCTTCGAGCCCCCTCAGAACCGGTCACGCCTGAATCAAAGTGCCTTCGTCTCCACCGCGCACAATACTTAGCAGAGCGCCACGTTGCGCCATATTAAAGACCCTGACGGGCATGTCATGATCTCGCACCAGACAAATCGCCGTCAGGTCCATTACGCCCAATTTTTTGTCCAATACTTCGTCGTAAGTCAGGACATCGTACTTTACGGCATCGGGATTTTTTACAGGGTCGGCACTATAGACACCGTCCACCTTCGTTGCCTTCAGCACAATATCTGCTTTGACTTCGATGCCGCGGAGGCAGGCCGAGGAATCGGTTGTGAAAAAGGGGTTACCGGTGCCCGCCGCAAAAATAACGACGTCGCCATTGGAAAGAGCGCGGATGGCCTTTCTACGATCGTAGTGCTCTACAACACCGCTCATCGGGATAGACGACATCGCCTGGGTCGCGATGTTCGAGCGCTCCAATGCGTCGCGCAGCGCCAACGCATTCATGACTGTCGCCAGCATACCCATGTGGTCTCCAGTCACCCGGTCGAGGCCCGCCGCATTCAACGCGGCACCCCGAAACAGATTGCCGCCGCCGACGACCAGCCCAACCTGAACTCCGATACCCACGAGTTGGCCAATTTCAAGCGCTAAGTGGTCAAGGATACGAGGATCAATGCCGAAAGCCTCTTGGCCGGTCAATGCCTCACCGCTCAATTTCAGCAGAATCCGTTTGTATACTTTATCCGCGGCCATTGTGTGGGTCCCTTTGAAATCCTCTCACGTCGATATGCTACCCACCCGCGACCGTCATATCACAAAGAAAGCTTGGTGATACTTAACATCGTGGTCGGTGGCAGCGAGGGTATGTCATCCGTTGCCAAGCTGCGCGGCAACCTCCGCCGCAAAATCGACTTTCTCAACCTCGATGCCTTCACCGACTTCAAAACGGGTGAAGCTCACGACTTCGGCGCCCGCGGCAGAAACCAACTTACCCACCGTCTGATCGGGGTCTTTAACGAACGCCTGCTCAGTCAGACTGTTCTCTGCAAGAAACTTGCGTACGCGCCCGTCAACCATCTTTTCCACGATCTCAGCCGGCTTGCCGGAGTCAGCGGCCTGGGCGACATAAATCTCGCGTTCTTTAGCGACCACTTCCTCGGGCATATTTGCGGGAGAGACGACCTGTGGATTGACAGCCGCCACATGCATTGCGACATCGCGCGCCAGCTCCTCTGACCCCCCTTTGAGCGACACCAGAACGGCAATACGATTATTGCCGTGCACGTAGCCACCGATCACGCCACCCTCAACGGCATGCGCAACCACCCGTCTGACACTGATGTTTTCGCCGATTTTCTGCACCAGCGCCTGCCGCGCGTCCTCGATGTCGTCAGCCGCCAGAGTCTCAACGTCGGTAATTCGCTGCGAGAAAGCTTTATCCACCACAGCGCCGACAAACCCGAGAAAATTCTCGTCGCGGGCCACAAAGTCGGTCTCACTGTTGACTTCGACCATGGTCGCAAACGCACCATCTTCAGCCGTCTTGATCGCCACAACGCCGTCAGCGGCGGTCCTGCCGGCCTTTTTGGCAGCCTTCATTCCGCTTGACTTGCGAAGCGCCTCGATCGCTGCGTCGACGTCGCCATTTGCTTCCGCCAACGCCTTTTTGCACTCCAGAAGGCCGAGCCCCGTCCGTTCGCGCAGTTCCTTTACCAATGCAGCAGACATGATTTCACCTCGTTAATCGCCCCTAGGGGACAGATAATGCGTTGAATCGAGGGTCAATTGACCCTCGAAATGATTGCTTGCTGACCGCGCTAGCGGATCAGGATGCCGGCGCTGCGGGCGCCTCGTCAGCAGGGGCCTCTGCGCTCTGCTCTGGAGCCGACGCTTCTACAGATTCACTCGCCGCCTCTGCGACGTCTGCCACTTCAGCCGCTGGCTCGGGCTCTGTCACCTCGACAAATTCGCTGGGGGCAACCATCTCACCCGCCTGGGTTTTACCCGCGATTACGGCATCAGCCACCGCGGCGACATAGAGCTTGATTGCGCGAATTGCATCATCGTTGCCCGGAATCACGTAATCCACGCCATCAGGGTCGCTGTTGGTGTCGACGATTCCGATCACCGGGATGCCCAATTTGTTGGCTTCAGTCACCGCAATGCGCTCGTGGTCCACATCGACAACGAAAAGGACATCAGGTAATCCGGACATTTCCTTGATACCACCAATCGAGCGCTCCAGCTTTTCCTTCATGCGCGAGCGCATCAGCGCTTCTTTCTTGGTGAGCTTGGCAAAGGTGCCGTCACGCTCCTGCTCCTCTAGCTCGCGCAGGCGCTTGATCGAGGATCGGATGGTTTTGTAATTAGTCAGCATGCCGCCCAGCCAGCGATGACTGACGAAAGGCATGCCACAGCGCCGGGCTTGCTCTTCAATAATCTTGCCCGCTGCACGCTTGGTTCCGACGAACATGACCTGATTTTTGTTTTCAGCCAGGCGCTTGACCGTGTTCAGCGCATCGTTAAATGCCGGCACGGTGTGCTCGAGATTAATGATGTGAATCTTATTGCGTGCCCCAAAAATGTACTGATCCATCTTGGGGTTCCAGAACCGGGTCTGGTGTCCAAAGTGCGCACCTGCCTGCAGCAAGTCACGCATACTTACCTGCGTCATAATCAAAC
>VMDB01000058.1 GCA_008081075.1 Halieaceae bacterium | reverse complement strand
GTGCGCAATAAAGTTCTGAAAGCCTATCAGGATGTCATGAGCATGCCGGTATAAAGCGCCGGGCATGTGGACAATGAGGTAAGAGATAATGGAAGCAGCACTCGAGCAACGCCCTTTGATTGAGGGATCGGCGACCGAAGTGGACGATACAACCAACCCCCCTGCGGAGTCCGGCAAAGCCGCCGTGCCTGCTGAACAAGGTGCGGGTGGTGCGGCCAATCAGGGGGCGCCTCTGCCCGCAGTGCGCGATGTGATGTCGCAGCCAGCGGTAAAGCGTGCGATGCCCGCGATTATTGGTCTGCTGTCGCTCCTCGTGGTGCTTATTTTCTGGTCCATTATGACCTCCACGCCCTTTCGTAGCGTGTCGGACGGTTTCGAATCTGCCGATGTGCAGCTGGCTTTCGAGGCGCTCAAAGCCGCCAATTACGATGTGAGAATTAACAAGTCGACCGGCCGCCTGGAGGTGCCCGAAAACGACTTCCAAGCCGCACGTATTTTCCTCGCCTCTCAGGGCATCCCCCGGGCCGCGGCTGAAGGCGGCATGGGAAGCCTTGCAGAAGGCAGTTCCATGACCACCAGTCAGTTTATGGAGCAAGTCAAATATAACAATGCGATTGAGATTGAGCTGGCCCGAACGATTACCGAGATCAGTACCATCGAAACGGCGCGCGTGCATCTTGCGGCACCAAAACAAAGCGTATTTGTCCGCGACCGGCAGCCCGCCAAGGCGTCCGTTATTGTAAAGCCGTATCGGGGGCGCGTGGTGGACCCGGCGCAGGTGCTCTCCATCGTTCATCTGGTCAGTGCCAGCGTGCCCTACCTGGCGACGCAGGATGTGACGGTGGTCGATCATTACGGCAACTTGTTGACGGGTAGCAACGCCGACAAGGATGGGACGCCGGCGCTGAATAATGCCCGGTTTGAGGCCGAGCGCGAGGCTGAATTGGCCGAGCGTATCCGCGAGCTCCTGATCCCAGCGCTCGGCGGCGGCAATGTCCGTACAGTTGTAAACCTCGAGATGGATTTTACCCAGCGCGAAACCACACGCGAGCAATACCTCGACTTCGAGCCAGACCGAGCTGAGGTACGATCCGAAGTGATTACGGCAGACTCACAAACGGGCATTGCGGCGTCCGGCGTGCCTGGCGGCACGACGAATATTCCCCCCGATCAGCCCGAAGTGGTGCCAGAGGGCGAGGTGGCGGCAAACCCGACCAATACCCAGACGGCGACCACCGAACGCGAGCAAACCACGCGCAATTATGAGCTGGATAAAGAGATCACCTTTGTCAAGGAACAGGCGGGGCGCGTGACATCGATGACGGCGGGCGTCATTGTCAATGAGGAATCTGTCAGGGATCTGGCGAAGCGCCGCTACTATGCGTCCCTTGATGAGCAGCCGACCCCGGCCGGGGACCTTCTCGAGGCAGGCGCTGATGGAGAGGGTGACGCCCTCGGAGGAGCAGCTGCGTCCCTGGCACCAATTCCCGCTGCCGAATTGCAGCAGTTTATGGCTGACGAGCTGGAGCGATTACGCGCGCTGGTACTGACTGCCTTGCCCTATGACGCGGCGCGGGGTGATAGCCTTACCCTGACGTCGGCCCCTTTCTTTACAGATCCACCTCAGGACTATCATTTGCCCTGGCACAAGGACCCCGCCATTATCGAATGGGGCCGACATGGTATGACGTCTATTGGTCTGATCGCTTTCTTTCTCTTGGTGATTGCGCCGGTCCTGCGGGTTTACATGCCCAAGATTGAGGAAAATGAAGCGCTGCTGGCTGAGCAGCTTGTTGATGGCGAACTCAGTATGGCGGACAGAAAAGCGCTGGAGGACGGCGAGTCGCTTGACGAGATTAAAGCCAAGCTTAAGCCCAAAAAGTCAGCGATTTCTGCAGATATGCTCGACACAGCAAACAGCTACGATGACAAAGTGGCGATCGTGCGCTTGTTGGTGGCAGAGGACGCGGGGCGTGTGGCTAACGTGTTGAAGAAGATGATCAAGCCCGTTTAAGGGGGTTACACCATGGCTGAAGCGGCAAAGAAACCGGCACCTGCCGAGGACGTTAAAGAACTCTCCGACGTGGTTCGCGCTGAACTGGAGACGATGACCTCCACCGAGCGTGCGGCCGTCATCATGTTGTTGATGGGCGAGACGCAGGCATCGGACATTATTCGCTACCTAAATCCCCGTGAGGTGCAGGCATTGGGCTCCTCGATGGTGGGCGTGGTGGATCTCTCTCAGGAAACGGTGAGTGCGGTGCTCGATGATTTCGTTGGCACGATCAAACAGCAGACCAATCTGGGTTTGGGCACCACTGATTATGTGGAGTCAGTTTTGAAGCGCGCTCTGGGTGAGGACAAAGCCAGCACCGTGCTCAGTAGGATTCTGCCTGGGGGTTCCACCAAAGGCCTTGAGATCCTTCGCTGGATGGATGCCCGCGCGATCTCCGACATGATTATCAATGAGCATCCGCAGGTGATCGCGATTATTCTTTCCGTACTGGAGTACGATGTCGCAGCCGACGTGCTCAGTTTCCTTCCCCCAGAAAACCGCGGTGAAGTGATGCAGCGTGTGGCGCGACTGGAGACCGTGCAGCCCTCGGCAATGGACGAGCTTGAGAGAATTATGGCTGCCCAGTTCTCCAGTAACTCTTCTGCCCAATCTTCCAGCTTTGGTGGTGTTAAAACCGCCGCCAAGATCATGAACTTTGTCAAAGTGGATATGGAAACCTCGGTGATGCAGGCCCTGACTAGCCTGGATGAAGAGCTGACGCTGCAAATTCAGGACAACATGTTCACCTTTGAAAATCTGTCGATGGTTGATAATCGCGCTATTCAGGTCATGATGAGAAACATCGAGTCGGATCTGCTGATGGTGGCACTCAAAGGCGCCAGTGAAGAAACCCGTGACAAGTTCTTCGACAACATGTCGCAACGTGCGAAAGCCATGTTTATTGATGATATGGAGTCCAAGGGCCCCATGCGTATTTCCGATGTGGAGGACGCACAGAAGAACATCATGAGAATCGCGAGAAAGCTGTCGGATGCGGGTGAACTGGTGCTGGCAGGTCGCGGAGATGACTTTGTCTAAAGCCACTGACACTGTTGTTTGGGAGCTCAATGAGCTCCTCGCTGCCGATCGCCGAGCGAGAGCCTTCAGCGAGGCCTCCCTCGCCGGCGATTTATCAGAACGATCGTTGGGTTTTGAGGCGACTCAGTGGCACAAGCTCGGTGATGAATCTGACGATGACGCTGAAGCATTCGTAGATGGAGTAGCGAGCCCAGAGGCAAGTGATGAGCCGTTGGAGGGCGAAGTTGAGGATGCCCCGTCTGCGGAAGCACCCGTTGATATGGAAACGCTATTGGAGGCACGTTATCAGGAGGGTGTCGCGGAGGGGATTCGCCAATCCAATTTGGAGAATCAACAACGGGAAGCGCTGGCAGAACGGATCGAGGCAGTGATTCAGCGCGAGATGGCCGCATTACCGCGCGTATGGCCGGTGGTCACCGATCTGTCTCTTGATATTGCGAAGACGGTCTGCCTTCGGGCCCTGCAAACGGACGAAAGCTTTTTCAGGGACTATTTACGCCGGGCATTGCAGCAGGCGGAATTGCCAGAGGACCTCCCCGTCGAAATCAAGGTCTCCGCGGCGATGGCGGAGTGGGTGCCTGCAGAAAGGCTCGCCGAAATGTTCCCCGATCAGCCGGTGACATTGTCGGTTGATCCTGCGTTGGCGGATGGGGATATCGCCATTCACTATGATCACATCGCGATTGAGCGGTTGCTCGAGGGTGAATTTGCTCAACTTCGTGAGCAGCTGGTAGCGCAATTTCCCGAGCGGCCGATCGAGCCATGAATGACCCAACCGAGAGAGATCAGGTGACACAAGCCGATCAGAACTGGCCTCACCTGATCTCCCCCGAGGCTTGGTTATGGGCAAAGATCCGCCACGTCTCCGGCCATATTGTCGAATGCGATGGTTTGCAGGCACCGTTGGGGGCGATGTGTGAAATCGAGACGGATGATCCTGCGGCACCCAACGTGCCGGCGGAGGTGGTCGCGTTTTCAGATGAGACGCTCAAACTGATACCGTTTTCAGATACGGTTGGCGTGTCCCGGGAGAGCCGAATCCGACTGGTCAACCGTCGGGTCGGCCTGCCGGTGGGCTCTCACCTGCTCGGGCGCGTTATCGATCCCTTGGGCAACCCGCTAGACGGGCAGCCCTTGGCTCATCCCCGCTTCACGCCGCACTTTTTTGGCCGCTCGATCCCTGCGCTGAAGCGGAAGGCGGTAAAAACGCCTCTCGATGTGGGTGTGCGTGCTATCAATGGCGTATTGACGCTGGCCAAAGGTCAGCGCGTGGGGCTGATTGCGGGTTCGGGTGTGGGCAAGAGCACCTTGCTGGGCATGATGACCCGACACACGGTGGCCGATGTGGTGGTACTCGCCCTGATTGGTGAGCGCGGCCGCGAGGCGGGCGAATTTTTGGCGGAGAGCCTGGGTCCCGAGGGATTACGCAAGGCGGTGGTGATTTTGGCTACGTCGGACTGCGCGTCGGTCATGCGTCGGCAGGCGGCAGAGGTGGCTCATCTGGTGGCAGAGTATTTTCGCGATCAGGGCAATGATGTTTTGCTGCTGTGTGACAGCTTGACGCGGATCGCCCACGCCCAGCGTGAAATCGGTCTGGCGACGGGTGAACCGCCAACGAACAAAGGTTATCCGCCGTCCGTGTTCAGCGACCTGCCAAAACTTATAGAGAGGGGTGGCCCCGGTGACGGAGAGGGGTCCATCACCAGCGTTTACACGGTGCTGTCCGAGCACGACGAGGGCATGGACCCCATCGTCGAAGTGGCACGGGCATCACTCGATGGCCAAATTATGCTGTCTCGTGAATTGGCGGACTCAGGTGTTTATCCTGCCATCAATCTACGTGGCTCGATTTCGCGATTGGCATCAAAAGTACTGAGCCATCACGAGATCAAAATGGCGACGGACTTTCGGCGACTGTGGTCGTTATATGAGGCGAACCGCGATCTCATCATGGTTGGTGCCTACGAACAGGGCACGGACCCCGAGCTCGATCGTGCGATTGCCATCAGGCCCATGATGCTGGATTTTCTCCGGCAGGAAGCCACGGAGTCGTGCTCGATGGATCAAGCGGCCGCAGCGATGGCGCAAATTGTAGCGCGGGGTCAGCATGGCCACTAAGTGGGATCCCCTCGTTCAGAAATACCGACGCCGGAACCAACAGGAACTCAGCCGATTGGCTGAATTGCGCCGGCATCTGAGGGAAGCTGAGACCAATCGCGATAAGGTGGCTGAGCGACAACAGCATTTTCGTCAACAACTCACCGTTAACACCCGGCAGGAAATCGCCGATTGGCGTGTGATGAAGTCCTTTCTGGCCGATCTGGACGTTTTGCGCAACAACTGTGAGGGCCAGCTGATGGAACTCAGGGACCTGATTGGACGCGCCCAGCAGCAAAATCAAAAAACCCTGCAGGTGCTGCAAAAATACGAACATTTACAGCAGCAGACCCTCGACACCCGCCGCATGCAGCGGGAGCGCATTGAGATTGACGCCATCGATGAGTGGGCGGTTCAGAGTTATGCCAGAGCAGACTTGGCACGCGACTTGCATTAACTACTTATAGTAAACAATGTGACAAGCGATTGAATTGTGGACTCTCAGATCGGATCAGACATAGCCAAGCTGCTAGGAAACCTCGGTAAATCAACAGGTTCCAGCGCCCCGTCGGCGCCGAATACCGGCTCAGGTACCGCGTTTAAGCGCGCGCTGGCGGCATCTGAAGAGGCACAGGCGGGTGTTACGACCGGCAAGCAGTTGCCGGTGGCACCCACCCCCAACCAAGGGGCTACTGTTGCGACTTCGGTGACTGAAGCGCCAGTTGCATCGGCACCGGTTGCCGAGCAGCCCCAGTCCAGCACCGCATTGCCTGGCTTCGATCTGTTGGTCTTGGGAGCTCCGGTTGAGCCCTCCGCAATATTGAAATTCGCCCAGGCCAGTGGGCTCTCATCCGCTGCGCTGGCGGAGCTTTTCCCCGCAGGTGCCAATGACGCCGCCAATCCTGCAACACCAGAGGGTGCCTTGGCACACGCAGTGGCTCAGGCTATTTCCGACTGGGCCTTATCCAATCAGGGGGCTCAGCGCTTCGTTGGTGCTGACCAAGCAGCGCTCGCAGGCGCTGA
>VMDB01000196.1 GCA_008081075.1 Halieaceae bacterium | reverse complement strand
CGTAATGCGTGCCGCCCAAAAACGCCACGGGCAAAAAGGGCGCGTTGCTGAAGCTGCGGGCAAAGACCAGATCGGATTCGGTGAAGGCCCGCGCGGCGCGCTCGATAAAACCCTCCTCGGGCGGCACGACTTCGCTGGTGAGCGTGTCACCACCGCTTTTGGCAGCAGCGTTATTCCCTTGCCCACTGCCGGCTTCGGTCGTCGCCTGAGCACTCGCGTCATTGCCCTCAGACATCGGCGCATCGCTCAAATTCCCCTCCTGCGAGATAGCCAGTGCAGGCAATAGGCTCAGGGCGAATAGAGCAGCGAGCGCGAGCAGGTTGAGCGGGGATCTGGCTGTGCAGTCAGTGGCGCGCAAAAAAACTCCGGTTGGGTCAGGGCGTTATTCTGGGGCAATCTTGGTACCGCGGTGATTTTACCGCGCCACAGGACTCAGGAATTGGGGTAGTAACCGGTATCCTAGCAATCCAAACGCGCGAGGGGTCGTAGCATGACGACACGCCCCTTCGCGTTTCAAGCTCTTACGGGTGGCAATTGGTGACAGATCTGGATCGACACAGCTCGGACCCCGGGACGCGGTATAGCCCGTGGCGCTTTTGTACCGCGCCCTGCATGGACTGGACCGACCGGCACTGCCGGCGTTTCTGGCGCACACTCACGCGCCGTGCCCGGGTCTACACCGAGATGGTCACCACCGGCGCGCTGCTGCACGGTGATGTCGAGCGACACCTGCGCTTTAATAACGAGGAGCATCCGGTTGCGCTGCAGTTGGGCGGCGCGGTGCCCGAGGAGCTCGCACAGTGTGCAGCCCTCGGTGAAGAATGGGACTACGACGAGATCAACCTCAACTGCGGCTGCCCCTCGGACCGCGTGCAAAACGGGCGCTTTGGCGCCTGCCTCATGGCGGAGCCCACGCTGGTGCGCGATTGCGTGGCCGCCATGCGCGCGGCCTGCGACATTCCGGTGACGGTCAAGCACCGGATTGGCATCGACCATCAAGAGTGCTACTCCGAGCTGGTGGATTTTGTGGGCACGGTGGCCGAGGGCGGTGCCGAGGTCTTTATGGTGCACGCGCGCAAGGCCTGGTTGCAGGGGCTCTCGCCCAAGGAGAACCGCGAGGTACCACCACTCAATTACCCGTGGGTGCACCAGCTAAAGCGGGACTTTCCCGACCTGACTATCGTGATCAATGGTGGCATCGAAACACTGGAGGCCTGCGAGCAACAGCTGGAACACGTCGACGGCGTGATGCTGGGCCGCGCCGCCTACCAGAACCCATGGCTGCTGAGCGAGGTCGACTCGCTGTTGTTGGGTGCCCTTAAAGCCGCCTGCGGTAGTCGGGAAGATGCCATAGAAACCATGCTGCCCTACATCGAGGAACAGTTGAGCGAGGGTGCCCGACTGCACCATGTGACCCGGCACATGCTGGGGCTGTATCAGGGCCAGTACGGCGGGCGGCAGTATCGGCGACACCTGAGTGAGCACGCCCATAAGGCCGAATCTAATGCAGACACGCTGATGGAAGCGATGGCGTTTTGTGCCGCGCCCCCTGCGCGCGCGGTGGCCCTGCGCTAACTCGACAGTTTGGCGATTAACCAGGCCACAGGTTCTCTATAATGCAGCGTCCTTGAAACCCGCCAAGACCCAACGGACCGAGGTATGCCATGTCTAACGAAGAAAGGCTCAAAGAAGTCATCGAATTACTCCACGAACTAAAACTGGAGCTGGTGGCCGAGATGGATTACGCATCGTTGGAGCTTCAAGTTGAGGCCATCATCGACAAGATGTATGCCTTAACCGAAGGCGACTGACGCCGCAATACTGACGCCTCCAGTCACGGCGCCAGCGCCGCCAGCGCGCCGTGATCAGGATGCTGAACCGATGCCCTCGGCCCGCTCCAGCGTGGTAACCAGATCGCGGAAGGCACCGGCGTTTTCTTCACTCATCGACATGAGCGTGCGATGCGCGGCCAGCACCTGCTTCGCCACTTCACCCTCTTCGCAGGCTACCGCCGGGATCTCCGTAATGCCGGCGTCGGTATTACAACACTCGCTGCGACGCTCAAAGAGCTGATCAAAGCCCATGGTGTCAAGCAGACGATCGATGCTTGGGTTGGTACTGAAGATCGCGGGCCGAAATTGAAATCGTTCGCGGGTCTGAATCGCCAATTGCGCGAGCATGCCCAAAGTGGTGCTGTCGAGACCGTCGGCCTCGGTCACATCCACCCATACGCTGACAAAATTGGGCTCGGCAAACATTGACTGAAAATACTGATCGAGTGCGGTACACATGGTAAGCCGCACGTCTCCCTGTAACTTGAGCACGTGGGCACCGTCATTGGATGCCGCACAGATCCGGCAATCGCTCACCCCACACCCCTGCTCACGAAGAGCCCTGCAATATCATCAGCCAGATCATCCGAGGTGATCTCCCCGAGGCCTATGCGACGAATCAGATCGCCCGGCTTTTCCAATGAGCCACTGAGCCTCCGCAGCAGGGTCTTCTCGCGCTCGATGAGATCTACCTCGTCGATGGTTTCCAACACGCCATCAGACATCAACACCAGCATAAAAGTCTCGGGTAGCGTGATTTCCTCGAGGCCGTAAGTTGCCTCAGGCGTGAGCCCCACGGGCATGCCCTCGCCCGGTAGGTATTCGATGTGGTCTGGGGTCATCAAAACGGGTTTGGGTAAGTGGCCGGCGACGGAGTATTGCAGGGTGTGACGCTCAAAGTCGAGGCATCCCACCACCATGGTGGCGTACTTATTCACATGGAGCTCCAACAGCTCACGGTTTGCCAGCGTTAGCATTTCGATCGGATCGATGACAGTTTTATCGTCGCGGCGCAAATAGTCGGAGCGCTTGCGGGCAAAAAGATTTTTCAGGAGCACTGTGGCAAAGGCCGAGGAACTGCCGTGGCCCGACACGTCTGCCAGAATAAACACCACCCGGTGCTTACCCACCTTGAAGTAGTCAGTGAAATCACCACTCAAATACAGTGACGGCAGAATGCGGTGGCTGAACCAGTAGTCTCCCGCCTTGAGCGAGTGCGCGGGGAACATGGCTTTTTGTACCTGCCGCCCTGCCGCCTGATCCTGCTCCAGGATCCGCAGCGAGTGACTGAGCTCGGTATTGGCGCGCTCGAGATTTTCGTTGGATTCCACCAGATCGCGCTGCAGCTGACGGTGGTGCACGCTGCGCTCGATGGCGCGGCGCACCAGACCGGGCTTCTCCGCCGGGTTGACAAAAAAATTGGCTGCACCCAGACCCAGCGCGGTGGTCATGCTATCCATGTCGCGGTGGTCGCTTACCGCCAGCACCGGCACCTGCACATCGAAGGTGCGCATGGCACGCCGCACCGACGCCCATGAAACATCCAATAATTCCACGTGGCAGATCACGCAGTCCCAGGGGCTGTCGGCCCCCAGCACCGCCTCAATGTCGGGGGCGTCCGGGGTAATCTCGTAGCGGTGGTGCGGGTCATCGAGTGCAGCGACCAGTTCGGCTGCGCGCTCAGCCTGATCGTCCACGACCAAAACGGCCCCGATCTGGGTCATGTCAGCAGCGTTGCAGCCAACGAGGGCGGGACATCAGAATTCTTCCTCGTCCCAATCATTGTCAAACTCAGAAAAGTCATCCTTCACCTGACCCTCTGACTCGAGTGCTGCTCTATTTTGCAGGTAAACGTCGCGATAAAAAACGTAACGATCACCGGTAATCACCGCTTCTGCGTCAAGCAGCCCGGCGCGGGCGTCGATCACGTTGAACAGGCGCAGGCCCCAAAAAACCTCGTCGTTGATCAACTGACCGGTGGGCGAGGCAAAGGCGTCAAAAGCCGTGCCGGTAGCACCGCGCACGGTACTGGGGCCTAACAGCGGCAACACCACATAGTTGCCTCGGGGCACTCCCCAGATATGCAGTGTGTGACCAAAGTCGGTTTCGTAACGGGGAATGCCCGCCTTGGAGGCAACATCAAACAGGCCGAACACTCCCACTGTGGTGTTGGTGACGACCCGAAAGGTATTGTTCAGCGCCTGCTCAAAGCGGCCCTGTAATACGGCGTTGAGCACGCCGTTGAAATCGTAAAAGTTTTTGAAGAAGTTGTTGACGCCCTTACGACCTGCTTCGGGCATGATGGCGTCGTAGCCTTTGGCGACCGGCTTCACAAGGTAGCGGTCCAGGCCGTCGTTGGTGTTGTGCATCCAGCGGTTGTAACCCTCCCACGGGTCGGGTTCGGTTTGAGCAAAGGCCTGCGCCATTCCACAAAGGAGTAGCAGCATGACAGCGAGCGTCTTGACCGCCGCCCGCGTCGGCGCCAGCACCGCGCGCAGCGCACTGCAAGACTCACACGAACGCGTGCGCCTTATCACTGACAAGGCGTTTGAATGGGGGAAATAAATTGTGGCGTACCGCAACATACCGAGGCGCTCTGGGCTCTCTTCGGGTGTAACTTTAACGCTATTGCGCGCGCGGGTCACGGGGGCTCAACGTGGATTATCTACCATCCAACACTGCACTTGCTGCCACTGCTGTTCCAAACGCTTGCTCGACACCGGCAGCCGGGTCTTCATTTGCTGCGCAAACAGCGACACCCGAAATTCCTCGAGCATCCAGCGATAGGTATCCGCCTCGTCAGAGAGACGAAGCAATCCCGGATATTGCTCGGCAGCTACCTCAAGCTTGTCTGTCCACGGAGTCAGTAACTGCAGTGCCTTTTGATCTTTAAGGTACTGGCCGTTCAGCCGGCTGATGCGGTGCTCCGCCGCGCGAGCATATCGCGGGTACTGGGCCAGCCATTCACTACCCGCGTAGCGCACGGTGTCACTGGCCAACAGGGTCGCCATGTTGCGCCAGCAATCTTGTTGGCTGTCGACATAATCCTGACTTCCCAACCGGGTCGCCGCGGTGCGTGCCGCGGTCCAGGCGGTGAGCGCCTCACCGATTTGCCCCGCCACCGCGGCCGCCTCCGCGTGCCAATTAGTGCGCAGTGTGTCGAACCACGCCTTAAACGCCGCCTCATTGCGCGGGGGCTCCATACCGCGGAGATGCTGATGGGCCACCGCCGCAATAACATCCTCAACCAACTGCTTGCGATCAACCTCCACCGCCGCAAAAGCCAGCGTCAGTTCGTTACCCGCCAGCAACGACTTACGCAGGGATTTGATCAACTGACTGGCCTGTTTGATCGCCAGCGCTACCAACCCCGCCTCGTGGGCCAGCGCCGCCTCACCCGGGTAATCGAGCAAACGAATCGCCACACCCTCTGGCTCGGGCACCAGCGCCGGATGGGCGATGACCTCGAGCCCGGCAGCCCGGGACTTCCACACCGCGGGCAGCTCGCCAAAATCCCAGCGCTCGACGGCTGCGCGTTCGGGGGAATCGGCCTGGGGTGTGGCCGCTGAGGTCTCCCCACCTCTGAACTCGGCCACCAACGCCGCCATGTCGCGACCCTGTCCCAATAGTTTGCCCGCGGCATCCACTACGCGAATATTCATGCGATAAAAATCTTCTAGCTGGCCCGGTTGCCACTCCGACGGACTCACCTGCACACCCCGCTGGCGCTTGAGCACGCCACCTAGTGCCGTGCAGAGATCGGTGTCCTCTGCGGTGAGTTCTGCCAGCGCTGCGTCGACCACGTCGGGTGCGGGCACCAACTGTTTGCGGCTCGCTTTGGGCAAGCCTTTGATCAGCGCAATACATTTGTCCCTGAGCAAACCGGGCACCAACCAGTCGAACAGATAACGTGGTGCGCGATTCAACAGCGGCAGCGGGATAGTGATCGAAACGCCATCGTTCTCACGGCCGGGCTCAAATTGATAGCGCAACTGGTAGTCGACTCCCTGCCAGTGCAAGGTGGGCGGGAATTGCGCCTCGACCTCGGCGCCCGGGTCGCGCACCAGAATCTGCTCACGCTTTAGCAAAAGATGCTGCTCGCGTGTGCGGTCCTGTTTGAGCCATTTGATCAGCGAGGTCATACCGACGCACGCCGTCCCGAGACGCTCGTCATAAAAACGCACCAGCGACTCTTCCTCAATGAGCAGATCGCGCCGACGGGTGCGGGACTCGAGCTCCTCCACCGAGCGCATCAGGGCCAGGTTGTCGCGCAGAAATGCCGGCGGCTTCATGACGTTGCCCGTAACCAGCGCATCGCGGATAAAAATATCCCGCGCGGCGGCGGCATCGATCTCTCCAAAGTGCACCCGTCGACCATCGCTAATGGTCAAGCCATACAGCGTCACCCGCTCCTTTGCCATCACCCG
>VMDB01000156.1 GCA_008081075.1 Halieaceae bacterium | reverse complement strand
TTAATGGCCTGCGTGAGCACAGCGGCAAGCCCCTTGCCGAACTCAGCCGGCTGGTGTCGTTTTGTCATGGGCAGAATCGCGTTCGATAAACGGCCAAACGTCTCTCACTAAGCCCCGAGCTACTGCGAAGAGCCGGTAGTTGACTGTGGTGCTTACGGGCATGTCTCTGAGCGATTATTGTGGACGCTTCTGCTGAAAGGTGACATAAAGACGCAGAGTGCGTAACGCATTGTGGCTTGAAGGCGCACCGCACGCCTGGACCCAGCACATCGCCTGGAGCACTTTCGATGAAACTATCCTTCATCCTCTCCCTAGCGCTGACGGCATCCTTGCTGGTTGGCTGCAGCGACTCTGACTCGCCTGATATCAACGATGAAATTGCCCAGCCGGACGGCTCTACGCCCTCCGATGACACCCAACAAGATGAATTGCCGGCAGCATACGTTGCCATCATGACCGACCAGCTGATCGAGGCGGATTACTGGCAGGAAGAACCTGCCATTTTGGCAGCCGGCCTCGGCTTTACGGATATCAATGGGATACCCGATTTGGGTACACCCGGCCAAACTTTGGACGCGATGGAGCAGCTCGTGCGTGAATACGGTGGGGGCTGGCATGACGTGACCAGCACCGCGGACGATATCGCCCAGCGGGCCCGCACGTCTTCAAACTCAGTGTTCGGCATGACAGAAACCTTTGGCTATGCATCACCCAGCGGTGATGGCCTGCCCATGGAGCTTTCCCATCCCGTGCTCGCCTCAACGGTCCAACGAGAAGACATTCTCATCTGGCTAAATACCGGCGATACCGTTGTGCCAACCAATATTTCGGTCATGCCCAATATGGAGTTCAATGAGCGAAGCACGCTCGTCATGAACGGCGATTTTGGTAACCGACTCGACACCGATGATCCGGAGGCCGTGTTCCCCGTGATGTTTGAGATCGTCGACGAACTCCTGATGATGACGCCTGCAGGCGCCTTCGACGCTAAGGGGCTCGCCTACGGGGACGGCGCCACACCGCTCACCGCCTATCGATCAGGCCACGGCCCGCGGCTTTGCGCTGCAAAGCTGACGCGCGCGGATGCCGGAATTGCGGGCGAAGGAGCGCCGACAACGTTTCAAGATAGCAGCCTCCCTAATGACGCGATTTCACTCTACGGAGAGGATGCAGACTTTCGAATTCGGGTGCTGACCACAGGCGGCTTCTCACCCGATGGCGTGCGTTCTTTGTACCCCTCCGAGTACCGCCAATTTTTCAGAGTGGGCATACAACCAGACGGTATCGCTGCGGACGACTACGATGCGCTTTTATGGCTCACCGAGACGGACACACTTTACTCCCTCGACAACGTGGGGAGTATCGAGGTGCTCGGCTTGGCCGAGCTGGGTGTAAAGCGCGATAGCTATGACGATAGCTATATCGAGGACCACGACAATCAGATCGATATTGTGCTCAAAGGTGATCGCGCTATGGCGGAACGGGTCGTGGTAGTCCACATCCCCGCAACCGGCGATTACCAGCCGTTTTACAACCCGGGTGGGCCGGGTGACCGCCCCGACCCAGATACGCGTTATTCCGAACCCGGGCCGACTTATTTTCAGCCGGTGACCATTGCAATCGATAACCCAATGCTGGTGTCTTACGAACCGGACTAACCTGCCAACAAAGCAGCCTAACGAGATCACCTTCCTTGAAACCACTCAAAACCCTGACATCAGTCGTCAGCCTAAGTTGCACTCTTTTAACCCTATGCCTGTTACCCGTGGCGCGGCACACCAAAGCCGCGAGCTGTGCTGACGATGTCACGCTAGACAGCCAGGCTGCGATCAATAATTTTGCTAGCGATTATGCTGGCTGCATTTCACTGGGGTCGCTTCGAGTCGAAGAGTCTGTGGATGGCGATATTCAATCCTTGCGGGGGCTCTCTCAACTCACCTCTGTCGATGGCGCTCTGCAGATTTTTAACAACGCCAGGCTCACCAATGTCGACGGCCTCGACAATATCACCTCTATTGGCGCGCAGCTCGATTTATATAACAACGCGCGTCTTAACTCGATTAACGGACTCAGAAGCGTCACTCAAGTTGGCGGCTTTTTGGATATCAGCTACTCAAGCTATCTGCCCAACGTAGATGCACTCACTAACGTCGCATCAGTCGGCACCCACCTGCGCCTGTTCCACTTGTATGGGTTACATGACTGCAAAGGTATCGCTCCCTTTATTAGCTCCCTTCCCGATAATCTCGTCGCACGAATCGAGAAGGTCAAAGTGGGGATTGAAGGCCAAGTACCCAGGAACGGCTCGGGCGCCAACTCAATTGCCGCCTGCCTAAACAGCTACCAAGACCATACAAATGGACTGGCGCTGAGCGGCTCCAAACCCAACATTATCGTGTTCATCATGGACGACGTCGGCCTGGATCAGCTCTCTACGTTTGACTACGGAGGCACAGCGCCACCCTTAACGCCGTCGCTGGATCAGATTGCCAACGCGGGGGCACGGTTTACCAATGTGTGGGCGATGCCCGAGTGCTCGCCCTCTCGCATCGCCTTATTCACCGGACAGTTACCGGTCGAGTCCGGCACCACAGGTGCGCTCGGGCCCAGCGATCTAGCAAACTCACAGCTCAACCCGTATCAGGACACATTGGCCGACCATCTGGGGCGGGCAGGCTATACCAGCGCCATGGTGGGTAAATGGCACATGGGCGGCCCCGAAAATAACCAGGCTGAAAAAACAACGCCTATCGAAGCGGGCTTTGATTACTACTATGGCAACGTGCACGGATTCTTGAGATCCATTGACACCACCGCCGGGGGAGTGGCCGCTAAAGGCACCTACAGCTGCGGCTTTGTTCCTAGCACGGCGAGTGATGCGACTCACGGAGCTGACACCGGTGCTTGCTACACAGCGAGCGGCAGTTGCACCGTCATTAGCACGCCCGCGACCGCCGAACCGGGGCGCACCTGTATGGAACAAGGCGGTTTATTCGACCCTGGCCCGACAAGCTGCGCGAGCTCGCCACCAGCTGCTCTCGACTTTGAGCTGGAGAATGCGTACTACGTCGGCAAGCTTGAAAAAATGAGCAAACCAGCCAGTGAGGCCGCGCCGGTCCAGATCGAGGAATTTACTACTCGCGAGTATCGAACGTCCGTCGAGTCCAACGAAGCGATCCGGTGGCTAAATGCCCGTGCGGCCGATGAGCCTTATTTCTTGGCAGTGAGTTACAGCGCTGCCCACACGCCGTTACAACAAATCCCTCAGGTGTTCGGAACAACGGGCATTGGCGTCGTAACCAGCTCCTCGCTCGACTGCACCGACTCGATTGACCAGCGAGCGCTGCAAAAAGCAATTATCTCTTTTATGTCTGAGGAGATAGGCAGAGTGCTTTTCGAATCGGGGCTGATGGCGAGAACGGGCGTGGGAGGCGCGCTCGAGCTCACCGCAAAAGGCGCCAACACAATGATCGTGATATTGGGCGACAACGGCACGCTGGGTTACTCTGTGAACGCGCCTTTTGATCCCACTCGTGCTAAGGGACAGGTTTATCAAACCGGTGTTCAGGTGCCGCTTTTGATTGCGGGTGCGGGCGTGGGTGATACGGGCCTCGCTCGCCATGGTCTCGCCAGCATTATTGATATTTATGGTGCCATATCCGATGCGGCCGGCCTGGATCTGTTATCTGGCTCTTCGCCTTTTGATCCCGTTTCGCTAGCCGGCAACATGGCACATGCGCAAACGGCAAACCAGCGGAGCCAAATGGCCGTCAATGTGGCGCCCAATATTCAGCCCAATAATTTGTTTAATCCACCCTGTGCGTTGGGTACTGCGTGTTCTGTCACCCCCATCAACAAAGGGGTTTGCGAGGACAACAATGGAGTGTGGTACGGACCGGGCGCTACCGGAGCGTCGGCCGCGGGCTCTCCCATACCCGCATCGGGTTTCACCGCCTGCTGGGAGGCGAATCAATTTTTGTATGGTTTGGGTGAACCGTTATTGACCGTATTACCTACGGCACAGTCTGCGGCAGCAACAGAGACCCACAAATATGTTGTTACCGGCTGGGTAGATTACGATCCCGTAAGCGATGGACCGAAAACCACGGAAATAGAGGAGCTCTTTTTAATTAAAGACACCGACGGCGACCCGCTCATTGACCGGGAGTCGCTCAATTTATTGGCAGCGCGAAGTCTCACAGATGACGTCAGTCTCGCGCTCGAAGTGCTCAAGGGTGAACTCCAGCGATATCAAACGCTAGGCAACTGGGCGGCCGAAGATGGCAACCGAGATGGCATGGTCGATGATCGAGATCTTGCGCTTGCTCAAGAGGTGGCGACCACTTGGGGACTCTCGAGCTTTTATGACGTCAACCGAGACGGCCTGACCAACACCGATGATCTTCGCGCTATCGAACAGGCGATTGCCAGGCGACTAGGCGTCCCCGTACCAGCAGTATCTGGTTTGGCGTTATTGATACTCTCCTTATCGCTAGGAACCCTGGCTTACCGCCGAATCAGTCAGTAATCGAGCCGTGAACCGCAGGTAGCGTCGAGGTCACGTGCAAGCGGAGCCACACTGGTGATTGGTCGTTTATTTAGGGGCACTCTCTCGCGACCAAAACGGCCGCACCCGAGGACAGCTTCTGGCCTCAAAACAGATTGTGATCGCGCAAAAATAGTGCTCGAATTCAGCTCCGCAAGTCGCAGGAAACAAAAATGCCATCTCCTTATCAGTTGAGTGCGCTTATTGTCGTGATGCTCTTGAGCGCATGTAGCAAAACAGCTCCTGCCCCCAGCGCTATCGAACAACTCGCCGACGACTACCTTGCTGCCATGATGGAACACGACCCGCTAATGGGCACCTATTACGCCATCGCCGGGGCGCGACATGACCGCCTGCCCGACAACTCTCTAGCGGCCCTTGCCGCGTGGGAATCCAAGGAAGATGCGCTTTTGGAGCGGCTACAGGTCATCGCCCCCCCCAGCGATATCGGTAGTCGCGACTGGGTGAGCTACGGGCTCCTCAAAGAGCAGCTAGAGGGCAATATTGCCCTGCGGGTCTGCCGCGACGAGTTGTGGGAAGCCAGCACCACTACGAGCTGGCATACCTGGCTGCCGTTCGTATTTGATGTGCAACCATTGGAAACCCCCGAGCTGCGCGCGCAGGCGCTAACGCGCTTGAGCGCAGTACCCACCTTTATTGAGCACGAGATGATCAACCTGCGCGAAGGGCTGCGATTGGGCTACAGCGCGCCGCGTATCACTGTCACCGCTGTGCCTGAACAAATACGTGCACTGATCGGTGACGACAGCATATTTATGGGCCCCGCTAAACGCACCGAGGACGAGGACTTTATTGCCGCCACTGAGCAGACTTATCGCGAGCAGATCGCCCCCGCCCTTGAGCGCTATGCTGAATTTATAGAGCGGGAATACCTGCCACAGGCGCGCGAGGCCCTGCCAGTAACCGCAAACCCTAACGGCGAGCAGTGCTACCCCGCCCGTATTCGATCCTTTGTCACCAAAGCCGTTCCGGCAGACGAGATTCAGGCGCTGGGTCGTCAACAAGTCGCGCATATTCGTGACGAAATGCGCATCACCCTCGACGCGCATTTTGGCGGTGGCGATATCACCGCATTTTTACGCCACATTAATGAAGAGCCAGCCTATACCTTCGCGACCGAGGACGACGTGCTGCAGTACTCTATCGACGGGCTGGAGGCCGCCAAGGCAGCGATGCCCGAAGCTTTTGGCGTTCTGCCACAGGCAGACGTCCTAGTAAAGCCCTACCCCGAATTCGCGGAGAGCGGGTCGGGGGAGTACCACTCCTCCTCTGAGGACGGCACTCGACCGGGTATTTTTTATATTGCGGTGGTCGATCCTACCGGTCGCTCGCGCTCCAATCAGCTCGCTACGCTGCACCACGAGACCTACCCGGGGCATCACCTGCAAGGGGCCATCGCGCTGGAGTTGGGTGACACCTACCACGCGTTGGCGCGATACCTGTGGAACTCAGGGTATGGCGAGGGCTGGGCGCTGTACTCCGAACGCCTTGCCGATGAATTGGGTCTCTACCCCACACCACTCGATAAAATGGGGCTGTACTCTGATCAAATTGCCCGCGCATCGCGCCTGGTCATTGATAGCGGTTTGCATACGCTGGGCTGGAGCCGAGATGAGGCGGTGGATTACATGATGGCGAACTCTGGCTGGGCGCCCGTGGACATCCAGAACGAGATCGATCGCTATATTTCCTGGCCGGGGCAAGCCACCGCCTACATGCTGGGCATGCTGGAGATCCGCAGACTGCGTGATCTCGCCGAGGCTGAGCTCGGCGACCGATTTGATCTACGGGGTTTTCATGACCGCGTTGTGGGCATGGGCAGCATCACGCTGCCAATGCTGGAAGAATCGGTCACTCACTGGATTGCCGAGCA
>VMDB01000051.1 GCA_008081075.1 Halieaceae bacterium | reverse complement strand
CACCTGCCTTTGAGGCGTTATTGAGCAAGGTTGAAACGCTGGAGCGCAATCTCGAGCGGATGGAGCGCCAACTCAATGAGCGAGACGCGGAATTGGAGCGGCTTCGAGCGCAACTAGCGCGGGTGGCAGCACGGGCGAAGGATCCGGGGTCTGAGACGATGGTGGCGGGTGGTGGCCCTATCAAAGCCTTGCCAGACTGGGTTTGGCTGGCTGCCATTGGCGTATTGATTTCGGGTGGGTTGGGCGTTTGGTGGGGACGGCGTGGACGCGCGTTATCTCGCTCAGATGCCGGTGACAAAGGCGACTCAGGCGGAGCGCTCGAATCCGGGGAGGTAGAGTCGCAGGCAGCGATCGCTGCGCCCGAGAGGCGTCCAGTGGGTGAGGGCATAGGTGAGCCCCATGCTGTGGATGCCACCTCAGCTGATGCAGCTGCGGTCAAATATGCGCAGAGAGACGCTATCAGTGCCGAGACTGAAGCTGCCTTCGCGGTGCCTGATTCAGAGGGCAGTCAAGCGGAGGCAGGTCTGTCACTAGTGCCGGTGTCCGAACCCTCGGAAGCAATATCAGACTCTGACACGGGGAACTCCTCCTACCAAGAACCGGTACAGACTGAGGAGTCCATTTACGGGTTAGAGACGGATCCGATCGATAGCAAGCTGGATCTGGCCCGAGCTTACCTGGACATGGGTGACGAGGCGGGTGCCAGATCCGTGTTAGCCGAGGTGATCAAGGAGGGAAGCCTATCGCAACAGGCGGAGGCTAGGACACTGTTGCTACGCCTTGAGGCATCGTGATCTGGTGAGATTCTCTGATAAGGCGTTATCCAGCGGTCAGCGATTCGCCGCGCGGGTCGAGTATCATGGGGGTCACTATCACGGCTGGCAGGCCCAACCCCATTTAGCGGTAGCCACGGTGCAGGAGGAGGTCGAAGCTGCGCTAGGCAAAGTAGCAGAGGCCCCGGTGAGCACTATCTGTGCTGGCAGGACGGATACCGGCGTGCATGGCTACGGGCAAATCATTCATTTCGATGCGCCAGCAGCGCGCAGTGTCAAAGCATGGACGTTGGGCGCTAATCGACACCTCCCTGACAATATTCGCTTACATTGGGTGGCACCGGTTAGCAGTGAGTTTCACGCCCGTTTCAGCGCGCTATCCCGGCGCTATCGCTACGTGGTTTTGACGACGCCGATTCGATCAGCGCTTCTTGAGGGGCTGGTGTGCTGGTATCGACAGCCGCTGGATCTCGACCATATGAATATCGCAGCGAGCATGTTGGTTGGGGAGCAAGATTTCAGTGCGTTCCGCGCAGCGGGCTGTCAGGCAACAACGCCCATGCGAGAGGTGTTTAATTGTGTGGTTGAGCAGACAGGTGACCTCGTTATTATCGACATCACAGCCAATGCTTTTTTACATCATATGGTGCGCAATATCGCAGGATCTTTACTCGCCGTCGGTTCTGGCAAACAAACGACAGAATGGTTTTCGCGGATATTGCGCGGTCGTGATCGGACCGTCGCTGCTGAAACAGCGCCTGCATCCGGGTTGTACTTGGTCGAAGTAGTGTACCCAGAGGTTTTTAATTTGCCCGCGACGCCCGCCGGCCCAACTCTGCTGACGGCCTGTCTCTAGTCGTTCGCGACGATCTGCTAGACTGCCGCTTTTTTCAAAAGGGTAGTTGCCAGGTGCGCATAAAGATATGTGGCATCACGCGTCGCAAAGACGCGGAAGAGGCGTTGGCGTTAGGTGCTGACGCCATAGGCTGTGTTTTCTTTCCCGGTAGCTCACGCGCCGTATCGCTAAGCCAGGCCCGGGATATCGGGGACGGTGTGAGGGGTTTTGGGATGTTTGTGGGCTTGTTCGTGGATCCCACGAAGGAACAGGTTGAAGAGGCGCTGGAGTCGGTTGCAATCCATTGTTTGCAGTTTCATGGATCCGAGTCCCCTGAGTTTTGCGCGCAATTCAATCGCCCCTATATCAAGGCGGTTCCCATGACGCGAGGCGCTGATCTGGCGGCAACCAATGCACGATATGCAGATGCCAGGGGTCTGTTGCTGGACAGTGTGCACAGCGGACAGTTTGGTGGTTCGGGGGAATCCTTCGATTGGACAGCTGTCGATAGCAAATTGCGGCACCGGGTCGTGTTGGCTGGAGGCCTGACTCCTGATAACGTCGCGCGCGCCGTCCGGCAAGTTCAACCCATTGCAATTGATGTGAGCAGTGGCGTAGAGAGTAGTAAAGGCATCAAAGACAGCGAAAAACTACGGGCGTTTATCCTAAATGCCCGGCAAGCCGCAAAGGAAATAGCGTCATGACAGTTGAGGTCACCCCAGAACTTTTTGCATCTGTGCCAGATGCGCACGGGAGATTTGGTCAGTTTGGTGGCAAGTTTGTTGCCGAGACCTTGATGTCGGCGTTGGCCGATTTGGAATCTCTGTATGCTTCCCTCAAATCGGACCCCGCCTTTTTGGAAGAGTTCGACCGGGATCTCGCCCACTACGTGGGGCGCCCTTCGCCTCTTTACGAGGCGGCTCGATTATCCAATCAGATTGGCGGTGCGCGCATATTTCTCAAGCGAGAGGATCTGAATCACACGGGTGCTCACAAAGTGAACAACACTATTGGACAAGCCTTGCTTGCCAAGTACATGGGCAAAAAGCGGGTGATAGCGGAGACGGGTGCCGGGCAGCACGGCGTTGCCAGTGCGACCGTGGCGGCACGACTGGGTCTCGAATGCCATGTTTTCATGGGCGAGGAGGATATTCGCAGGCAATCGCTCAATGTTTACAGAATGAAGTTATTAGGTGCGGAAGTGGTGCCGGTGACTTCGGGTTCGCGTACCTTAAAAGATGCGATGAACGAGGCAATGCGCGATTGGGTGACGAATGTAGATAGTACTTTCTACATCATTGGCACCGTTGCGGGGCCGCACCCTTATCCGATGTTAGTTCGTGATTTTCAGAGCGTGATCGGCAGAGAGGCGCGTGCTCAATCACTGTCTCAAACGGGGAGGTTACCCGATGCATTGGTGGCCTGCGTTGGCGGTGGTTCGAACGCGATTGGCCTGTTCCACCCCTTCCTGCAAGATGCCGAGGTCGAAATGTTCGGGGTTGAGGCGGGCGGAAAGGGCCTCGAGACCGGCCAGCATGCCGCGCCATTGTCAGTGGGGAGTCCGGGTGTCCTTCACGGAAATCGGACCTATTTGATGCAGGATGATGATGGACAGATCCTTGAGACCCATTCGGTCTCGGCCGGGCTTGACTACCCGGGGGTAGGACCGGAACACGCCTGGCTTAAAGACATTGGGCGGGTGAAATATGTGGCGGCCAATGATGAAGAGACTTTAGCTGCCTTTCACCGGCTCACGCGTACCGAGGGAATAATGCCTGCACTGGAAACCGCGCACGCGCTGGCGCACGCAGAAAAGTTGGCCGCCGAGATGAATCCTGAGCAACACATTATTGTCAATCTCTCGGGCCGCGGCGATAAGGACATACTGACTGTTGCCGCACTCGAGGGAATAGAGGTTTGAGCGCCCTATGAGTCGGCTGGCTGGATTATTTGCGGCTCTTAAAGAGCAACGTCGCAAAGCCTTGATACCCTACGTCGTTGCGGGCGACCCAAGCCCGTCAGGTACTGTCAACCTCCTGCATCGTTTGGTCGCTGCTGGCGCAGACATATTGGAGATTGGCGTGCCGTTCTCTGACCCGATGGCTGAGGGGTTGGTTATTCAATTGGGTCATGAGAGAGCGCTGGCAAACGGCATGACCTTGCGCGGAGTGCTCGACATCGTTACCGAATTTCGCCGCGATAATGCCGAAACCCCGGTGGTTATGATGGGTTACGCCAACCCTATAGAGCGTTTCGGCTACCAGGGCTTCGCGAAGGCTAGTGCCGATGCGGGCGTGGATGGTTTGATTACGGTTGACCTGCCTCCAGAGGAGGTGGCCCTGTTCGATGAGGCATTGCTGGAGGCCTCCATTGACAACATTTTGCTGATTTCACCAACCACGTCGATCGATAGAATAAAAACGATCATCGCGCGCGCTCGCGGGTTTATCTACTGCGTCGCCGTCAAGGGCGTAACGGGCTCTGGGCTGCTGGATGTTGATGATGTGGCTCAACGTCTTAGCGTAATTCGAGGTCTTACGGACCTTCCTCTGGCGGTGGGCTTTGGTATCAAGGATGCCGACAGTGCAAAGCGTGTGGCGGTCGTTGCCGATGCGGTTGTCGTGGGGAGCGCCTTGATTGATGAGATGGTGAGGCGCTCTCAGAGCCAGGTAGGACTGGAGGAAATCCAGATTCATGGCGCAGCTGTACAATTGTTAGCGCGCATTCGCGCCGGTGTGGACTCTTCACATTCCTAGTGTCCGCGCTGACTCGTATACTCGCACCTAAATTCGGTGGGGAACCCCATGAGTTGGATTGACAAGATTCTGCCCTCCGGCGTGACCAAAGACGATAGTGCAAATCGCACCAACGTTCCTGAGGGTCTGTGGAAGAAGTGCATCAAATGCGAAGCCATTCTTTATAAGCCCGATCTCGAGCGAAATGCCGAGATCTGCCCCAAGTGCGACCACCACATGAGAATTGGTGCCCGGCGTCGGCTTGAATTGTGCCTCGATCAGGGCGCGGAGGAGCTTTTTCCGGATATCGAGCCGGTGGACCATCTTAAGTTCAAGGACAAAAGAAAGTACCGTGATCGTTTGACTGCGGCCCAACGGAGCACAGGAGAAAAAGACGCCTTAATAGCAATGCGCGGCGAAGTCTTGGGTGTGGCAGTGGTCGCACTGGCCTTTGAATTTGATTTTCATGGCGGATCGATGGGATACGCCGTAGGAGAAAAGTTTACCCGAGCCGCCACTGTCGCTTTAGAGACGCGAACGCCATTGGTCTGCTTCTCTGCCTCTGGTGGCGCGCGTATGCAGGAGGCGTTGATTTCTCTCATGCAGATGGCGAAGACTTCGGCCGTTATTGAGCGGCTCAAAGGGCAGGGTATTCCCTACGTCTCAGTTCTCACGGATCCTATTTACGGCGGCGTGTCCGCTTCGCTGGCCTTGCTGGGGGATATCAATATTGCGGAGCCGGAAGCTCGCGCTGGTTTTGCTGGCCCCAATATCATCGAGCAGACAATTCGTCAGAAGTTGCCCAAAGGGTTCCAACGCAGTGAGTTTTTATTGGAGCACGGTGCGATAGATATGATCGTGCATCGTCACGAGATGCGCGAAACCCTGGCGCGCATATTGGCTAAATTCATGGGGCATAGTGTCCCGGATCGCAGTTCGACAGCCCTGGAGGGCGAGGTGATCACTGCCCACGATCGCAGCGATTCACCGGGGCATGCCTGAAGCATCCCTGAAAGACTGGTTAAGCCGCCTGGAATCCAGGCACCCCGTAGAGATAGAGTTAGGGCTGGATCGCGTTTCTGTAGTCGCTCGTGAGCTCGGGGTTCTGTCTCCACATATTTATACCTTCACAATAGCGGGTACCAATGGCAAGGGCTCGGTCGCAGCGGTGTTAACAGCTGGGCTGGTAGCCGCGGGCCACCACGTTGGGACCTATACATCTCCCCACTTGTTGCAGTTTAACGAGCGCATTCAGTTGAACGGCGAGCCGGTAGATGATGCGTCCATTGTGGCGGCTTTTGAGGCTGTCGAGCGCGCGCGCGCAGATATTTCTTTAACCTACTTTGAGACCGCTACCCTCGCGGCGCTTTGGATATTCCATCAGGCAGGGGTGACGCAGCAGGTGCTAGAGGTTGGGCTTGGGGGTAGGCTCGATGCCGTAAACATCGTCGACGCCGATATCAGCGTGATCACCAGCATCGGCCTTGATCACACCGATTGGTTGGGAGATAGCCGCGAGCTTGTAGCCGTCGAAAAGGCCGGCGTTGCAAGAAGCGGCCGGCCTTGCATCGTAGCAGAGGACGACCCGCCGGCGACGCTCATGTCAGCGTTGGCGGGTTGTGGGGCAATCGCGCACTTCATGGGTCGTGATTGGCAAATTAGGGATAGCCGCTTAAAAACGGTTGGTGGTTCGACAGTGCATCTACCGCGTCCGTCTGGCCTGCTTGAGAGCAATGTCGGTGCGGCGCTACAGGCCATAGAATTGAGTGGCGCGAGTGATCTCAACGAGGGACTGATTGGGGCAGTCAGTGCAGTAACACTGCCTGGTCGGCTGACGACCTTCGAGATCGACGGTGTTCATCTTATTCTCGATGTTGCCCACAACACAGAATCGGTAGGCCGATTGGCCGATTTCCTGCGTCGAAATCCTTGTGAGAGAGGCACCCACGCGATTTTCGGGGTAATGGGGGATAAGCCGGTCCGTGATATGATTCACGCCTGTGCAGGGATCTTCGATGATTGGCGCGTCGTTGACCTGCGCCACATTCCGAGAGCGATGTCTGTGGAGCGCCTCGTTAGCGAAATAGGGGCTGAGCAGGTAGCAGCATCGGGCCCCTTCAGCGAGGTTTGGGTGGATGTTTTGCAGCGTTTTCAGCCCGGGG
>VMDB01000218.1 GCA_008081075.1 Halieaceae bacterium | reverse complement strand
ACAGAAAATATCTCCCATCGCCACTGTGCGGCGTCGGGACCAAAGAGCAGTTGCATGTCGGCAAACAGGGCGCCTGTTCCCAAGAGCTCCCTGATCCCGCCCAGCAACACGAGCACCAGCCCAAAACCCATGCCCATGATGAATCCGTCATAGATCGCAGCGGGTAGTGGGTTCTTTCGAGCAAAGGCGTCGGCTCGACCCAGAATAATACAGTTGGTGGTGATCAATGGCAGAAATATCCCGAGAATCTGATATAGCTCATAGCTGAAAGCCTGCATGAGTAACTCGGTGATGGTGACAGCGGCGGCAATGATCATGACAAACACGGGGAGACGGATGGTGTCCGAGACCACATTGCGGATCAGTGACACCGCCGTATTCGACACCACCAGTACGAACAAAGTTGCGGCGGCGAGGCCCAAGGCGTTCACCGTGGAGGCGGTTACGGCGAGTAGAGGGCACAGACCGAGCAGCTGCACTAGAGCGGGGTTGTTCTTCCACAATCCATTCAGCGTGAGCTGGCTATACGAGGGTTGAGTCATGGGTGATCAGCCGGCGTTTCAAACAGGGTTGCCTGATTCAATTCAGCGTACTCCAAAGCGCGTCGCGTCGCGAGAATTACGGCGCGTGGGGTTACGGTAGCCCCTGTGAATTGGTCAAAAGCGCCACCATCTTTGGAGACGCTCCACTGACTGAGGGCGGGGTTATCGAGACTGCGGTCATTGAAACCTAAAATCCAAGGTGACTTGCGCAGGTCTACCTTGTCCCCTAGCCCCGGCGTCTCCTTGTGTGCCACCACGCGCACACCCGCAACCGAGCCGTCGCTGCGAACACCCACCAGCGTTCGAATATCCCCACTGTAACCGTCCCGCGCTGTGGCGGGCAAAATAACGCCCACAACGCGCTCCCCTTGGCGAACGCGATACCCTTGCCGCTCCTGTCGCAAACCCAGCAGTGACGTTTCAGCTTCAAGTACAAAGGTATCGTCTACCAACTCGTTGTCGTGGGTATCTTCTGGGAAAATTTCCATCAGTTGCCGCGCCTCAGCACGACGCTCAGCCAACTCGATTTCCGATTGTGTGCTGAGGTAGGTCCAGCCGATCGCCAACGAAGTGATTGCGGCAAAAAAGGCCAGTACCATCCCGCCGAGACCTATGGAAGCAAGCCATTTCATGGCGTCTGTTTCCGCGTGCCGTACACCGTGGGCTGGGTGTAGTGATCGATAAAAGGCGCACAAAAATTCAAAATCAGTACGGCGAAGGCTACGGCGTCAGGATAATTCCCCAGCACGCGGATGAGATACACCAGCAGGCCGATGAGCGCGCCGAAAATCAGTCGTCCTCGGTTCGAAACCGCAGAGCTCACTGGGTCGGTGATGATAAAGAAGGCGGCAAACATGGAAGCACCGCTGAATAAATGGAACAGGGCGCTACCACCGCTCTGTGAGCTACCACCGTCAAAGCCCATCAGTGCACAAAGTGCCAAAGTTGCCAACATGGCAATGGGCGCGTGCCAGGTGAATACCCGTCGGTACAAGAGCCACAGCCCCCCCGCGAGGAACGCCAGATTGACTTCAAACCAGCCCACCCCCGCCCAGCCCGAGAGTTCCGGCCGTGTCTTCATGAGGTCGTCAAACAGCAGGCCCGTATTTTGGCGCAAAAGATCCAGAGGCGTTGCCCCGGTCAGCGCATCGATACTGCCCGGTAGAAAGACCCGTTGCAGGGCTTCAGCGATGCCCGGCACCGCGCCCAATTCGCGGGGTACTGCCCAGCTACTCATTTGCACGGGAAACGAAATCAGCAGTACCACGTACCCGACCATGGCTGGGTTAAAGGGGTTGTACCCCAGACCACCAAACACCTGTTTACCGAGTAGCACTGCCGTCAGCACCCCGATCACAATCAGCCACCATGGGGCATAGGGGGGGAGGGCAATGCACAGGAGTGTGGCGGTGACCAGCACGCTGAGGTCGGATATCGCTACCCGTGGGTCACGCCCACGCAGGGCCATTACACCGTACTCCACAGCCAGTGCCACAGAGCCGCCCAAAATGAGATTGATTAGGGTCCCTGGGCCGAAGAACCAGGTCATGACCAGAATGCCGGGTATCGTTGCCAGCAACACGTCCCGCATCACTTGGGAGACCTTTTTCAAGCCGGACGCGTGGGGTGATGTGACGCGGAGCAAGCTCACTGTTGGGCGTCCTGCTGTGCTTTTTTGGCTTTTGCGCGCGCGATGGCCGCCTGTACCGGGTCTACCCCGCCGTTATCCGCTTGCTGTTGTGCAGCGGCTTTGCGCGCGGCGCGCTTTTCTTCGCGGGCGGCGGCCTCTTCTGCGACGCGCTTCTCTCGTGCCTCGAAGCGGGCTCTCGAATTGTCAGACCGCGCTCGCTCCTGCTCACTGTCGCGAATTTGACCTTTGGCGGCGCGATAGTACTGCACCAGTGGAATCTGGCTCGGACACACATAAGCGCAGGCACCACATTCAATGCAGTCGAACAGACGATGCTCAGCCAATTGCTCTTGATCTTTGGCGCGGGCATACCAATAGAGTTGTTGTGGCAGGAGCGATGCCGGACATGCCTCTGCACAGTGGCCGCATCTAATACAGGGCCTCGGTTCTTCTGGCAGCGGCAGTTCTGCCTCAGTGGGCGCCAGCAGGCAATTGGTGATTTTGGTTATCGGGGCGGCCAGATTGGATACCGCGAAGCCCATCATCGGGCCGCCATGGATGACGCGTTGCTGCGCCTCTGACGTCCATCCTGTGGACTGTAGCAAGTATCCGATGGGCGTCCCCAGGCAGGCGAGGGTGTTGCAGGGTTGAGATAACGCCTCTCCCGTCAGCGTGACGATACGATGGGTCAGTGGCTTACCGTCGACAATGGCCTCTCGGACCGCCACCGCAGTCCCCGGGTTCAAACACACGATACCGATATCGGCCGGGATACCCCCTGAGGGCACCTGCTGGCCTGTTAGAATTTCAATAACCTGTTTTTCACCGCCAGAGGGATATTTGGTGGGGAAGCTGGCCACTTCTATCGATGCGCCCGCTTTGGTCACCGCGGCTTGCACGCGAGCGATCGCCTCTGGTTTATTGTCTTCAATGCCGATCAAAATAGCGCCGGCGCCAAGAATGTGGGCCAGGATTGCGGCGCCTTCAATGAGCTGATCGGCGAAACATTGCATCAAGGTATCGTCGGCAGTGATGTAAGGCTCGCATTCAGTGCCATTGATCAAGAGCAACTCAATTGGGCGCTTGGGCCCGGGTGTAAGTTTTACGGCGGTAGGAAAGCCCGCGCCGCCCATGCCGGCAATGCCAGCGTCACGCACCCGTTCAGCCAGCGCGGCGGGTTCACATTCTTGCCATTGCGGTGTACCCGTGAGTGCGACCCATTGATCCAAACCGTCGGTTTCGATCTCAATGCAGATATCCTCGAGGCCAGAGGCGTGCGCGATGGGTCTAGACTCGATCGCGCGCACGGTACCCGAGGTCGGCGCATGCACTGGAACGCTCATTACGCCGTTGGCCTCGGCCAGCAACTGGCCTCCGAGGACGGTATCGCCAGGCGCCACAACAGGCACTGCCGGTGCGCCCAGGTGCTGCCTCAGTGGGATTACCAATCTTGGCGGTAGCCCAAGGGAAGCCAGCTTTCCGGGCTGCGATAGCCCTTTGCGCTCGGGGGGATGGATTCCCCCGTGAATATCGTGGAGCACTCTCATGCGGCTGTCCGCGCCACAGCGTCGGTCGCAATGACCTCTATCGGGCGGAACCGATCCGCAGGGAGAGGCCAATGCCAATAGCCGATGCCCTGTTTTCGTGGGATCAGGTCAATACAGTCGACGGGGCAGGGCTCCAGACACAGGTCGCAACCGGTGCACTCGTCCGCAATCACGGTATGCATCACCTTTGCCGCGCCCAAAATGGCGTCGACCGGGCACGCCTGGATGCACTTGGTGCAGCCGATGCATTCGGCTTCACGAATCCAGGCGACCACCGGTTCTTTTTCCACTCCGTGCTCGGCATCAAGGGGCTGGGGCTCAACGTCGAGAAGGTCGGCCAATGCCTGAATCGTTTCTTCGCCACCCGGAGGACATTTGTTAATGGCGTCTCCCTCCGCGATGGCTTCTGAGTAGGGGCGACAGCCGGGATAGCCACACTGGCCGCACTGCGTTTGAGGCAGTAGCGCATTGATCTGTTCGCTGATGGGGTTGCCTTCCACTTTGAAGCGGATCGCCGCGTAGCCCAGGAGTGCGCCAAAACCGCTACCCAGCAGGAGCAATGCCGCCAGTGCGGCGAGAAGCGGTTCATTGGTTAGCCACTGCACCATCAGATCAGACCCGCGAAGCCCATAAAAGCGAGGGATGCCAGCCCGGCGGTGATCATGCCAATAGCAGCGCCCTGAAAAGGTTCAGGAATGTCTGCGACGGCCAGTCGTTCGCGCATGGCCGCGAATAATACCAATACCAAGGAAAATCCCAGCGCCGCCCCGAGCCCGTAAAAGAGCGACTCGATGAAGGTGTGGGCTTGATTGATATTAAGGAGTGCCACCCCGAGCACTGCGCAATTAGTCGTGATCAGTGGCAAAAACACGCCAAGCACACGGTGCAACAGCGGACTGGTCTTGCGCACGACCATCTCTGTGAACTGCACCACCACCGCAATAACCAGAATGAAGCTGATGGTGCGAAGATAAGCCAAGTCCAGCGGCAGCAGCAGGTAGTTGTAGGTGAGATAACTGCAGACCGAGGCCAGAGTCAGCACGAAGGTGGTCGCCATGGACATGCCCATGGCCGTTTCGAGTTTGTTGGAGACGCCCATGAAGGGGCACAGGCCGAGAAACTGCACCAATACAAAATTATTGACCAAGACCGCACCCACCAGAAGCAGCGCGATATCACTCAGCATGTCATCCCCCGCGGTGAAACAATCGACTCACACCCGCAATAGTAGGCAATATATCAGGTGTCTGACAGGAAGTATGTGTTGGTTCAGGCGCTTGTCTTGCTGGCCTCGACCATGGCCGCAACGACCTCCGCATCGACCCGCTGCAGCAGCGGTTCAAAGGGCGCCAGCGTGTGATTGACCAGCGGCGTCTGAAGGGCGGTCCAATCCAGAGAGGTTTGCAGAAATGCCTCAGACTTTTCCGCCATCAGCGGCAACACCGGCTTCAGATACGTGGCCAGTGCACGGAATAAATTGATCCCCACCGAGCAGACGGCTTGCACTTGCTCTGCTTGCTCCTCGTCCTTGGCCATCACCCAGGGTTTTTTCTCGTCTATGTACTGGTTGGCCTTATCCGCCAGCGCAATGATGTCGCGCATTGCTCGATTGAACTCGCGCGCCTCATACAGCGCAGCGATGTCGCTCCCGGCCTCAATGAAGGATTGCACCAGCTCGGGTTCGGCGCATTGGGCGCTCATCTTGTTGTCAAATTTCTTGCGCAAAAACCCGGCGCAGCGACTGGCGATATTCACCACCTTGCCAATGAGGTCTGAGTTCACGCGCTGCACGAAGTCATCAAGATTCAGATCGATATCATCGACACCGCTGGCGAGCTTGGCGGCGAAGTAGTAGCGGATATATTCGGGGTCCAGATGCGCGAGGTAGGTCTCCGCGAGAATAAAGGTCCCGCGGCTCTTGGACATTTTGACGCCATTGACGGTCAGGAAACCATGGGCGTAGACCGCGGAGGGTTGCCGGAGACCGGCACTGTCGAGCATGGCCGGCCAAAATAGCCCGTGGAAATTAACGATGTCTTTGCCGATAAAGTGATAGAGCTCGGTGTCGCCACCCGGGAGCCAATAGCTGTCGAAATCATCTCCGGTCCGCTCACACAGCACCTGATGACTCGCGATATAGCCAATCGGAGCATCGAGCCAGACATAAAAATATTTACCGGGGTGTCCGGGGATCTCAAAACCAAAGTAGGGGGCATCTCGACTGATGTCCCAGTCCTGTAAGCCGGCCTCCAGCCACTCCTTTAGTTTGTTGGCGATGGGCCGCTGCAGCTGATCGCTGTCTGTCCACTTGGCAAGCAGGGCCTCAAAGTGGGTCAACGTGAAGAACAAGTGATCAGACGCCTTGTCCACCGGTGTTGCCCCGGAGAGCGCCGATGCTGGGTTGATCAAGTCGGCGGGGGTATACGTGGCACCGCAGGCCTCGCAGTTATCCCCATATTGATCGGCGGCGCCGCACTTGGGGCAGGTCCCTTTGATAAACCGATCGGCGAGAAAGAGCCCCTTTTCCGGATCAAACGCCTGCACGATCTCGCGTATGGCGATATGTCCGCCCGTCTCGAGTCGCTTGAAAATCGTCTCTGACCACTGTTGATTTTCCGGCGAGTGCGTCGAGTGATACTGGTCAAACTGAATAAGAAACCCGGCCGAGTCCTGCTCATGCTTCGCTTTGATAGCAGCGATGTGTTCTTCGGGTGTGCGTCCCGCGGCCTCGGCCGACAGCATAATTGCCGTGCCGTGAGCGTCGTCGGCGCAGACGTAGCGACAGTGGTTGCCCATTGAGCGCTGAAACCGAACCCAAATGTCGGTTTGTGTTTGCTCCAGCA
>VMDB01000181.1 GCA_008081075.1 Halieaceae bacterium | reverse complement strand
TCAATAAAAAGGGCCCTTGCGGGACCCCTTGGTTTATGGCGGAGAGGGAGGGATTACCCAAAAAAGCCTAAGGGCTGTTTTGGCCCTACGGGCTTCGCGCCTCTGGCGCTTGGTGCTAAATGCTCCCAAGGTCGCATTTGGTCGAACCAAAGGGATCGTCTACAACCCCATCCACCATAAACGAGCGAGCCCGCTCAAGGCGGGCTCATGCGTTTATGGCGGAGAGGGAGGGATTCGAACCCTCGATACGTTGCCGTATACACACTTTCCAGGCGTGCGCCTTCGACCACTCGGCCACCTCTCCGTGGGCGCGGATTCTAGCACAGTGATCGGCGGACTGAATTGGCGGCTCAGTCTAAAAAGATGTGCCAATCTCAATGCTAAAATGATACTTCTCCGAGGACTGGGGGCCATTCAGGTCAAGGAAGACAGGCCTCGCATAGGACACCTCTGCATACCACTTGTCGGCGAACGGTACGCGTAAAAAGCCGGTAACATCGACTTGCTCTCCGCCAAATGCGTTGGGATTCGTCACCGGTGCAGGATACGGAAATCCCGGAACGGGAACTCGCAATGAGGCATCCTCTCCATGGATATCACCCCGCCAACGATAATCAAGCCGGATGCCGGGTTTCACCGCAGAGAAGCCATTCCACATCACCCAACCGCCGACGCTGGCTTTATTACCCAATCGATAATCGCGATCGTTTATGCCGGTGCGCAGAGCAAAACTTGCGTCCAGCCCCCAATCCCAACGCGCTTCGTACTTTCGAAAACTCAGAAACATTGGGAAATCCCAGGTGCCTGAACCTAACTGCATGGTGTAGGGAAGCTGCTGATCACCCGGTGCCCTCGGGGTGTCGCCCTCCTCGTCAATAGAGCCGGTCGGTACGCTTACCCCTAAGCCAGCCTTCCATACGCTGTTCAAACTTTGCGACATCGTCCGATCAAAAACCACGACCAGATCACCGACTCCGTCAGAGCTGATATTAAAAGCGTCATAACCCGGAACAATAGAAATATGATCCGTGCTCTGCTTCACCATCGGCAGCTGCGCCCGCACCGTCATCGCGTCGGTTAAGTCATAGGCGACTCTCAAGGCATGCACCTCCTGCTTGATCTCGGTAGGCACGACGGGATAATTGTTTTGAGTGCGCGGCTCCAAGCCCGGAGAGAAGAGCACATCATCGTAAGAGACGCTGCTGCTACCGATGTAGTACTCATCGTAATCGGATATCGCGTAGGCATACGACACATGCCATCGGTTATCGGAGATGGCACGCTCAGAGTCGGTGATCACATTTGCGTTAAAAAGTTCCTCGATCGACAGATCCAACAAATCAGTGGGCACTTTTTGGGCGAATGCTGCAGTGCTGAACAAGATCACCGAAGCAACGAAAATACCTGCGCGATTAATACTTTGCTGTATAAGGGTTTTAAATTCCATTTTATTCAACCTCCTCACACTTCTTACTAAGCACCAACTTGATCTACAAGGACCTGGTCTCGAAATAAGCGTCCAAAACCTCCTGTAAAGCAGTCGGACGGACTGGCTTAGTAAGATAGTCCGCCATCCCCTCCGCCAGATACTTTTCCCGATCGCTACTCATGGCGTGCGCCGATAGCCCCACAATCAAACACCCCGGGTTAATCGACTCTGTGCGCTGGAGAGCACGAATCTGACGCGTCGCCTCCAAACCGTCCATTTTGGGCATCTGGATATCCATCAGTACTAAATCAAATGCTTTCGATTTAAACGTCTCCACCGCCGCCACGCCATCGGCCACTACTTCGATATCCGTTACAAAGTCCGCTAACAATTCTCGAATAATGAACTGATTGACTTCTGAATCCTCCGCAATCAATACCTTGACGTCATATCGAGGCGCACTGCCATTTGCTTTCTGCGCGATTTCCGGCGCGGCGTCGGCTGCATCGGCATTCGTCAACCGAGCCAGTCGTGCCGCCTCAGCTCGGGCCTGACTGGCGGTCACCGCGGAGATAGCTCGATCAAACGCCTCGCCCGGGGGAGTCTCCAAGAGAGGAATCTCAAAGACAAAAATGCTGCCGCCCACGGGGTTGGATTGATAACCGATTGAACCCTCCATCAGCGTCGCCAGCTGCCTGGCAATCGCCAAACCCAAACCAGTGCCACCATGGGCTCGCGTCAAACTGACGTCTGCCTGGAAAAATTCGCCAAAGATGCGCTCTTCATCCTCGGGATGAATCCCTGGCCCCGTGTCTTCAATATTGAACCGTAATCGCGGCGAGACGTCGTCGTGGATGCGGCGAACGAATACCGAGACAGAACCCTCGTCGGTAAATTTGATGGCGTTGCCAATCAAATTCAGTAAGACCTGTCGAATACGCCCCGGATCGCCCACTATCTGCCTCGGCACACCCTCTCCGATATCAACGTGCAGCTGCAGGCCCTTCTGCTTTGCAGTTTCTGAAAAAAGCGCCTCAATAGAGGCGATGCTGTCCACGAGATCAAGGGGTTCTTGTATGAGAATCAGCCTCCCCGCCTCAATCTTGGTGAAATCGAGAATGTCATCAATGATCGTAAGCAATGCCTCGGACGATCGCTCGATCGTCTCGAAGTAGGCGCTCTGCTGTTCGCTCATGTGCGAGCGCTTGAGCAGAGCGATCATCCCCATGACCCCATTCATGGGGGTCCTGATCTCGTGGGACATGTTGGCTAGAAAGCTGGTTTTGGAGCGGGCCGCAGCCTCTGCGTCATCTCTCGCCTTAACCAGCGCGGCGATCATGCTTTCCATCCGCTGCTCACGATCTTCTGTGCGCATCATCAACTCATTGAAGGCCTCGACAACCAACCCCAGCTCGTTGTTTTCTCGATAGGAAAACCGCCTGCTGTAGTCCTCGCGCGCCGTGACCTCAGCCATCATCGCTGCGAGCGAGGCCAGCGGCTGCGTTACGCGGGCATTTAGGGCTTTCGACAACAGGTAAGCCGCCAATACCCCCGCCAACCATAACAACCCGGCCAACACAGAAACCCCTATCAAGCGCTGGTAGACTGGCCAAAGATCCACCACAACACTTAGTGACGCAATTCGCTCTCCTTCCAGCGCAACTGGAATGATGAGTGTCTCTGCGTATCTGACATTAACGCCGTCGCTTAACGACAAATCCGCTTGCCCAAATTCAGCAAAAGCAGATCCGTCTGGCAGCGTGAGCGACGCGCGAATCACATCTGGCGCGGAATGCAGGCCATTGAGCAACTCCGCGGCTGTGCCCGGATCTCTGAACGCCACTGACGCGGTCAAGTTGGACGCCAAAACGCTTGCCAGCGCTGACGTGCTTTCTAACAACTCTTCCCTGGAACTGACCAGAGAAACACCCAGCAATATAAGTAGGAATACGCCACCCACTACGCCGGTAATAAAGGCACCTACTTTTGCCAGATGCCGATGAATGGAATGCTGACCGAACCGGCTAGGCATCATCAGTGCGCCCTCCCACCACCTCAGACAGTTGCAGTAACTTGCTACTGGCTTTGAGCCCCGCTGACTCCAAAGCGTCGAGATTGATGACCAGCTTCATTCTGGCGCCGCTGCGCTTCAATTCCACCATGCCGCCCTGTCGGGCGAAGCCGGGTTGGTCGCTGACCCAGAGCACACCGTTTGTGGCTTTGATCCTATCTGCTCCTTCGTTGAAGGATCCAAATACCACGTTACAACCCCCCAATTGATCGGGGTCCAGGGGCCTCACCTCTCGACCCTCGGGGTCAGTCGCAACAATCTCCTCTAATAACGGAGAGAGCTCAGCCGCTGACGCCACACAGAAGACCGTCTCCGACTGATCTTCCGGCCAACTCACAAACTGGGGTAGTCGCAATAAAAAAACGGCCTTCAACTCGCTTTCAGTGAGCCCGGGGGCGCTAAGGCCAGCTCCCGAATACGTGATCAGCACCATAGCCAGTAGCGCGTTCGAGAGAACGCGGAGAGCTATTGGTCTCACGATCATCGTAGTTACTGGCGTCCGATACGTTGGGTATCGATGGGAATGACTCGGGAACTCCGCCAAGGCGTAATATCGATACCCCCTCGCCGTTGATAAAACGCCACCAGATCGAGGGATTCGAGGCCTAAGCCCATTAGATCAGAATAAATCTGCTCAACACATTGCTCGTGAAAGCCCTGGTGAGTGCGGTAAGCGTCCAGATAGTTGGCGAGACTGGTGTGATTAATGGGCGGCCCAGAGTAGCGGATCGACAGGCTGCCCCAGTCTGGCTGCGCCGTCACTGGGCAGAGCGAGCGCAGGCTATGGCTAACAAGGTGTTCAGACACGACATTCCCCTTCCCTGGTGAAATTGTCAAAACGTCGGAATCGATTATGGCAAGCGCCTCGCTAGCGTTGCAAGGGGGCAGATTCACGCCCTCCAATTCACGCGTCATGCTCGCCAGGTGATCTACCGGCACGCAGGAGAGCACTACCGGAGCGCCCACCTGAGCAGAAACGTCGCGCTCTATCGTCTGAACTGCGGCCTCTTGAGTAGCAAAACCATGATGATTAAGGGAGTTGAGGTATAGCTTGAGAGATTTGGATTCAACCGTCGCGGGTGAGTCCGCTGGTATCGCGAGTGCGCCCACCCAATTCTCCACGTCCCCTTGGACAACCCACGATAATTCGTAGCAGTGCCAGATATCCCAGCCGTATCCGACAAAGGGAAATTTACTGCTTCGCCCAATTCGCTCGAGCACATCCGGAGCATAAGACAGTGGCGCGGTGACAGTTTGGCCGAGAACGCCCTTCATAAACGTCAGGTGCGCAAACGTCGTCCGGTGCGGATTAGATACGCTGCATACCAGTAGGCCACGAGGGTAAACGCGCCGATCATGGCGAAGGCGAAACCAACACTGACATCGCTTACCCCCAACATGCCATAGCGGAAGGCATTAACCACGTAGACTAACGGGTTGGCTTGAGACACGCTCGCCCAAAAATCCGGCAACAACTCCAAAGAATAAAACACTCCCCCTAGATAAGTTAACGGGGTGAGTACAAATGTGGGAACGATATTGATGTCATCGAATGTATTGGCAAAAACCGCATTAATCAGCCCACAAAGGGAAAACAGAATCGAGGTCATTGCCACTACGGCAATTACAACGCCGTAACTGTGGATATGCAGATCTACAAACAGAGAGGCCACTACAGTCACGATAACCGCTACTAACATTCCCCGACTGACGCCGCCGGTGACAAAACCCAGAAGAATGATGTGATTCGGCGTGGGTGAAACCAGCAACTCCTCGATACTGTTGTTGAATTTAGAACCGAAAAATGACGAGACCACATTGGCGTAGGAGTTGGTGACGATGGCCATCATGATGAGGCCGGGCACCACGAACTCCATATAACTGACGCCACCCATCTCGCCGATACGCGACCCAATCAAGTTGCCAAAGATCAGAAAGTAGAGGGACATAGTGATCGCCGAAGGCAACAGCGTTTGCGACCAGATACGGGTGTAACGGCGAATCTCTTTGCGCATTAGCGTCAGCAGCGCTACCCATTGCTCGTAAGGGGTCACGACGCTTGCTCCAGTAACGAGACGAACATTTGCTCAAGCCGATTTTCACGGTTGCGCATACTGATGATACTCACCCCCTTGTTATGCAGGCGCGCCATCAGTTCCGCCAGATCCTGACCCTGCTCGATCTGGGCCTCGATGCAGTAGTCGTCTTTCCGAGACACTGTAAATCCATCAACCGCAAGGTCCTGCGGTAGCGGCTCTCGCGAATCCAGAATAAAAATTTCTCGATGCAGCTCTCTCAACAGGTTTTTGATCGAGGTATTGGTGACGATCTTGCCATGGTTAATGATGGCGATATTTCTACACAGCGACTCCGCTTCTTCCAAATAATGTGTCGTCAGAATGATCGTTGTGCCAGCAGCATTAATCTCACGCAGAAACTCATACATCGAGCGCCGCATTTCAATATCCACGCCAGCGGTGGGCTCATCCAGAATCAAAACGCTCGGCTCATGAATCAACGCTCGAGCGATCATCAAACGTCTCTTCATGCCGCCCGAGAGCATTCGCGCTCGGGTATGCCGTTTATCCGCCAGCCCCAATTTCTCTAGGTAGAGGTCGATTCTTTGCAACGCCGTTTTAAGCGGTATGCCGTAGTAACCCGCCTGATGGATCAGAATGTCTTCGACAATCTCAAAAACATTGAAGTTAAACTCCTGCGGCACGACACCAAGGTGGCGCTTTGCCGCCGGAAAATTCTCATCAATATCGACGCCCTTCACACGAACCGTGCCCGCTGACTTGTTGACCAGCGAGCAAATCACACCAATGGTGGTCGATTTACCTGCCCCATTCGGACCCAAAAGCGCAAAGAAGTCACCGTTCTCAACCCGTAAATCAATTCCCTTCAAGGCCTGCAGGCCGTTGGCATAGGTTTTTTCCAATCCGATGATTTCGAGCGCGGGGGACATGAGTTATTGACTTCTCCGGGGGGATTTAGAAAGCGGCGTAGTGTAACCAATCCAGCCTTCCATCAGAAGGAAGGCAAATTCGCCCTTGACGGGCCTGAAGGGGGTCACTAACATGCGCGCCTGCTGTTGTTAGGATCACTGTCCCCTTCGTCTAGTGGCCTAGGACACCGCCCTTTCACGGCGGGAACAGGGGTTCGAACCCCCTAGGGGACGCCATTTCTGCGGGAATAGCTCAGTTGGTAGAGCGCAACCTTGCCAAGGTTGAGGTCGCGAGTT
>VMDB01000171.1 GCA_008081075.1 Halieaceae bacterium | reverse complement strand
TGTTTGCCCAACTGTAATTAAAAACAGTCGCGGTCGGAATGATAATAATCAAAGGCATAGCTGCCCAAAACGCAAAAACGTGATGCCAGTTAAAATTTCTGGCCGCTGTTGTGTTGGCGAGAGGATTGAACCACACCCTGACTTTAAGATTGGTCCAGGTGAACACTTTCGGCAGCCACAGATAACTGCCGCTCAGCAACAGAAACAAGAACAGCAGATTGGCTGCGCCGGTGATGTCTCTGGCAGAGGACCGGGCGTCGCCGGTCATCATAAACCACCGGTGCAGGCTCCTGACATCGGCAAAAAAGTTGCTAAGAGAATCACTGTGGGGGGTGTAGATCTCGCCGGTATAGGGGTTCAGGTGCTGCGTTTGAGACCGGCCCATCCTAGCAATAAAGGGAGCATCATTTGCCGATGCAAGTATCAGGTTGTCGGTCTTGAAGCCTTCGGTGCGATTAGCCGCAAGGATCAGCTGATCAACGGTCAGGCGTTTTTCACCGGGCACCGGTTGGTAATAGTAGGGGCCGTCCTCCCAGCTCTGAAGTTGGCGTTCATATGTCAGTAAGACACCGGTTACCGACATCATCAGGATGATGATGCCCGCAAGAACGCCGGCGCTCAGGTGCAGCCAGAAAAGAACCTTTCGAAACATGCCTACCCGAATAACAAGATATGTTAAATGTTCAAGTTTGAAACGCAAATGATAATTATTCTCAATGATCAACGCAAGCTCGGGCGTTGAATTAGGATTCTGCCAAGGGCTGTGCGCCCTTCATGTCGTGGCTCGCTTTCAGGCGGTTTTCGCCACATAATGATTTATCGTAATACTCGGTAAGCAGTAAATCGGGGAAAAGGAACGCTCATGGCTGAACAAAGACACCAAAGCAGACGCAGTTTTATCAAGCGCGCCGCGGTAATCGGCGGGGCCGCGACTTTCGGCGCCGGTGGCATTGTGGCGCAGCCGGGAACTGCCACTCCGGCGTTTCCTTCTCACAATGACCGCACCAAAGGCTGGTTGCGCTTCATCTGGGAAAAAGCAACTACCCCTGACGACTGGGGCTATCGGGAGGAATTGGAGCTGCCCTGGGGCATTCAAATCCCGCGCGGCGATATTGACTGGAATGACGATGGCATCGGCCCTCACCCCTGGTGGGACCAATATGCCGCGCCGCCCATGCTCAGTTACGGACGGTTTGATCTGGCCGACTCCAGCTACCCGGTGTTGTTGATGGCTGACCAGACGCCGGCCTGGCGAGAGGTTTATACGCGCATCATGGATGAGCTGGCGAGTCGTCACACTTCATACTGGGCTGCCATCGACTGGAATACGTTTATTGGCCCGAGCCCCCAGCGGGATCAATACAATGCCTTCAACGCGCTTGGCTACCAGGCTTGGCCTGAACAAATACGGGACCGCTATGACCGGCCCGGCTGGACAGCGAATGGCGTCGAGCCCTGGGGTCTGCAGCCGGATCCGATCGGCGCAGACGGCAACCTCTTTTTCCGGGGATGGCTGAATCTCGTTCTGTCTATCTACAAATATGTCTCGGGTGACGATAAGTGGGAGCGGCCCTGGGAAATCGCCGGTTTTGAAAATGAACACTTTGAGTGGACTCAGCCGCGCATTGTTGAGCACCTGCATCAACAGTACACCGACCATCCGGAGGGGCCACACTGTGAGAACACTAAGATCTGGCCGTTCTGCAATTCTGCGGCAGGTTTGGGCATCTATCTCTCTGACCAGCTGGGTGTCACCAATGCCCATGGCCGGTTTGAAAATTGGGTTGAGTTCATGCGAGACAACTATCTCGGCATCAATGCCCAGAATGAGATCGAATGGTCGACGATCTACTATGACCCGCTGGCAAACTTCAAAGTCAACCTGCCGGGGTCCGGCGCTACGGGTGCCGGGACAGCCTTTTATCTGCTGCCTCAATCCCCTGAGATTGCGACTCAGATCTATGAAGCTGTGGTGAATGCCTCCGGCTATCGCGACCCGACCCGGGACATCAGGCCCAGCCCCCTTGTTCAGGTGATGGCCAAAGCACTGGGCGATGACGTGGTGTTTCGCCGTCTGCAGGATGCCGCTGAACAATACTCGGAGCCCAGATTCTTCGGAGAAAACGGCGATCGGTTCGGCTGGTGGTCCAATCTGGATGAGCCCTGGCCACGCGGAACCTCCACTGCGCAGCAGATGATGAGCGAAATTGCAGAGGGCAACTGGATCGAGGCATTTCAGGGTAAACACATGGACAAGTACTCGGCGCCGACGCTGGAGGGCGTGGATTATCCCAATCTCGGTGTCAGCACCGCCTGGAACGATACCGAGAACGGTGTCCTGCATGTCGGCACCTACGTAGGTGACCGCAATGCGGCAGGGCGAGCCACCAGTCTGCGCATCACAAATCTGCCCAATGCGTCGCAGGCCGTGGTGATCAAAAACGGGTCAACGGTGAATGGGATACAGGTTGTGGATGCCAACACGATCCGATTTGATACTGAAATCGGCGATCACCAGTATCAGATTCGCACCGGTTATTTTGGACACGGTGTGGTCATGAATCCACCAGATCCTCTGAGTGCTGGCAGCGCTTCCTTCGTGGCGGCGACCCAGCGTACGGCCGAGCAAAATGCAAAGGCCGCGGAATCGGTGATGCTGAGCGGTGGTGGTGGATGCCCCTGCTGCGGCGGGTCAGCCTGAACCTGATCAGGTTTCGGCCTCGGTCACCAGCGCCAGGCAAATGGCGTTATCCGGTATCTCCGGGTTTTGTCCGGCTGCGTTCAGCACGGCAGCCACGCCAGCCGCACCTGAGGGAGTGGTGCGCAGCTGATGGGCTGCCAGAAATGCCACTGCCCGCTCCGCATCCAGATCGCTGATGCAAATAAACTGATCCGCCTGCCGGTGCAGGATGTCGAAGGCGAGAGTTGAAGGCAGCTTGCAGTCTAGCCGGCCCATCGAAGATACCGGCCCGGCCACTTCGGTCAGAGTTTCTCGCCGATGACTCTCCATCAGGCAGGCAGCGGCGTCGGGTTCAACGACGATAATCGTTGGCTGGTGCGGCCACAGGCTCCGAATGTGAGTGGTGATCGCAGCAGCCAGCCCGCCGACGCCGGCCTGCAGAAAGACATGGGTTGGCCAAAGGTCTTCAGCCTGAAAGCCTGCCCGCATTTCCTCCGCCATAACCGTATAGCCTTCCATCACCAGCGAAGGAATCTGGCTGTAACCCTCCCAGGCGCTGTCCGAAAGCAGAATTTCGCCGTTCGCGCAGTCTGCCGTTGCGGCGTGCATACTCTGCTCATAGTTTGCTCCCGAGCGCACGACGGTGACACTGAGTGCCAAGAGTCTGTTCTCGAAGGCGACCGGGACAGTGTCCGCGAGATGAATTCGACAACCGGCGTTAAAGAGCTTCGCCCCTCTGGCAACAGCGAGGCCGTGGTTACCCGCGCTGGCACAAACAAAGGTAAACTGGCGGCTCCAGGCCTGAACCTCTTCCGTAAACAGACGCTCGGGCTCAATGTCCGTCTGATTTTCTTCGCGCCATCGCGCAAGCAGAATTGCCGCCATGGCATAAATGCTGCCCAACGCCTTGAAGGCGCCCAACCTGAAGCGACTGGTTTCATCTTTGATCAGGAGTTGGTGGCCAGTCGGCGCCTTAATTTTACGAAGCGGAGTCGCCTGGTACACCGGGCATTGTCGTATCAGAGTCAGAGCGCGCTGAAAATCGAAAACAGTTGGCCTGTCCATGAGCCAAGTCTACTCTAGAAAGCAAAGACTGACGATTGTTCTGATTTTCAATCAAAGGTTATCGTGAAATTGTCCACCGGTGCAGCCCCGACCGTGACGCGAAGGCTCCCGAGTCTGTTAATTTTCCAGAGCACTCATCGGCATATGTAGACGACAAGTCAGTGACCTGTCTGCTAGTGTCTCGCTAGCGAGCAATTACACTCGCCCGAAGTCTTTTATGACTACTATTGTATAATATGCAATTCAAATATCCTCAGGCTCTCTGGATAGTCTTTTCTACTGTTAGCAACTTCTAGTAACTTCGCGTTTTGGAGAAATAAAATTAACAGCTTACTGAGATACAGATCCTTACCGCTATGGATTAATCTGGCGATATTCTGTCCCGTCACTGTCTGGTCACAGGATTCAGTGCTCGAGATAGAAGTTGTTGGCCGTAAAGTAAATCTGGTTGGAAACGCCATTAGTGCTTCTGAAGGCAGGATCTCCTTTCGTGAAATCGAGCAACGCCCCTTACTACGTGCTGGTGATGTGCTAGAAACCGTGCCGGGACTAGTTGCAACTCAACACAGTGGCAGCGGTAAAGCTAATCAATTTTATTTGCGCGGATTTAACTTAGATCACGGGACAGACTTCGCCACCAATTTAGATGGTATGCCGATCAACATGCGCAGTCATGCCCATGGTCAAGGTTATACCGACCTTAATTTTATTATTCCTGAGATGATAGAAGAAATCGTCTACCGAAAGGGTTCCTACTATTCAGATGTTGGTGATTTTTCTGGCGCTGGGTCTGCAAGCATTTACACTCACAGTGAAACAATTCCTAACCGAATTCAGCTCGGGGCTGGAGGATTTGGCTTTGCGAGAGCATTAGTAACTGGAAATACTGATGGCTTAGGAGGGAACTTAATATTTGGTTTTGAGCATCAGGCCTACGAGGGTCCTTGGGATTCTGTCGATGAAGACGTAGGCAAAACTAATATACAACTCAAACAGAGCTGGGAAAGAGAATCGGGTAAATTCATCCTCTCGCTCATGGCCTATGAAAATAAGTGGAACTCCGCGGATCAGATTCCACACCGAGCAGTAAGAACCGGCTTAATAGGAAAATTCGGTTCTATAGACCCTACATCGGGAGGTGAATCTTCCCGATACAGCTTGTCATTCGCTTTGGATTCAGATCTTGGCGCAGGTAATCTTTCCGCATCAACGTATGTCATAGATTATGATTTAACTTTGTTTCAAAATTTTAGCTATTTCAGTAATCCGACAGGTGATCAAATCACTCAGCTAGATGATCGAAGAATATTTGGGGGAAAGGCTGTGTGGAGCTCTGAGCGTAATTGGGCCGGAAAATCAGTTGTTAATCGCTTTGGTGTCGACTTAAGAAGTGACGACATCGATCAAGTTGGGTTTGTAAACTCTACCAGTCGACGGTTTGTTTCACATGGACGGCTGGATGCAGTACAGGAACAAAGCGCCGGTGTCTATTGGCAGAATGAAATAAATTGGACAGAACGGCTCAGATCAATACTTGGATTGCGGCACGATAGATTCGAGTTCGATGTGAAAGCTTTAAAAGCCGCTAGACCATCAACACTTCCTGATAATTCTGGACGAGCTAATGACAGCATCACGACAGCGTCAGTGAGTTTAATTTATGCCTTAGACAGCAACCACGAATTGTATGCCAGTCTTGGCAATGGCTTTCATAGCAACGATGCACGTGGTGTTTTAACTACTCGTGACCCACTTTCAGGTATCCAGGCTGACCCTGCTGACCCGCTTGTGCCTACTTTTGGTGCCGAGCTGGGGTGGCGGGTTTATTTTACTGATAAGTTAAATACTACCCTCGCTCTCTGGCAACTTGATATAGATTCAGAGCTTTTGTTTGTAGGTGACTCCGGAAGCACTGAAGATACCGGGTTTGGGAGTGAGCGATATGGTTTTGAATTAACGACCTATTACCAAATCAGTGATGCGGTAGGGCTGGATTTTGAATATGCATATACAGACTCTAATTTTTATGAACCTGTTGACGGAAGTATAGAGATTCCCGGTGCGCTTGATGAGGTTGTAAGCGTCGGAATTAATTACCAGCCAAGCGATATATTCTTTGCTCATTTACGCCTCAGGCAATTTAGTGACTATCCAATTGGAGGTGGAGAGAGGGCTGAGGGCAGTAGTATGACCAATCTTCGCTTTGGCTTTGATTTAAGTGAATCCATACAGATTTCACTTGATCTATTAAATATATTCGATTCTGATGATCATGACATAGAGTACTTCTACGAATCTCAATTGCTGGGAGAACAGCAGCTTGTCGCTGATAATCATTATCATGTTTTTGAGCCGAGATCCGCTCGGTTTTCCTTCAATTATCGATTTTGATTCCAAGTAAATATTTTCCTGAAGCCGACATGCAAAACTAAAAAAGTGCTTAGAATAAATGGAAGCCAATGGAACACCAGTCTGCTGTACTAGTCGCTTGTCGTCTTGACGAAATTGATTGTCAGGCATCGAGAGCCAGCCGAAATGGAAGAGAGAATATGAATAAATTACGGATTGTAATAATAGCGGCACTACTCTTGCTAATTTGTTCTATCGCCACACTCCGTGTTACAGGATTAGAGCCAGAGTATATGGACTACACCACTGAGGCTTACAACCAGCGGGGCCGTATGACATACCCTGGTCTTTGGCTTAAGGGAGAGCTTGTACGCGAGCCTGTCGATAATTGGGATTGGGTTCAGGACGTTGAGCACCCTGTAAGAGGAAACACTATCATGCTTGAGACTAGAACTTGGTATGGGATTCCTTACTCGGTAACGATACTCCCGACCCCCAGAGGAGAAAATCTTTATATCGGTGGGAGCGCGCGAGGTGAGCGCCTGAGCAGGACCTTTCCCAACTACAAGCAGTGGTGGGCAAATGTAGAGCGTGATCCCAGAGTGCGTCTCAAAATTGACGGTAAAATTTATGAGATGACGGCGGCACTGGTCCATGATCCGGTTGAGCTGGAAAGTATTCTGGGCAGAGCGCCGGTGACGA
>VMDB01000183.1 GCA_008081075.1 Halieaceae bacterium | reverse complement strand
GCGCGGGCGTAGAGACTTTTTTGCGTCTCCGCAGGCCAGCGCTGTGCCAGCGCCAGTATGCTGATGTTGTCGGGGGCGTCATTGGCATTACGGTCGTAATTCTGACCGCGGGGTGATTTGGTGACGGTGGTGAACATTTGCAGTGTGGCGCCACCCGCGAGCAATTTGGGCACATCCACCTGGCCGTGACTGTTGTCGGCCAGCAGATCTTTGCCCCAGAGGGCCGAATCGGCATGCAGGTCGCCAACGAGCAATGTCTTGTGCAGGCTGAGCGTTTCTGGGGTGGGGAGACGGCCCGGATCACCGACCACACGATTAGAAGCGCGATCGACCCACTGCGGGCCAAGGCCAAAAAAAGCCGCCGTCAGTGCAACAGACAAACCTGCCATTAGCGTCAGTATGCGCTTCAGCCACTTCATGACGGCTCCTTGGCGTAGCGGTAAACGCGACGTGAGGAGTCTGTCTGGTTTACTGGCGCTGAGCAACTGGTCTGCGTCAGAAACTCAACCGTAATTAGGGGCATGAACTCCAAGAACGGCATTCTTATCCTCGGTGATCAGCTGAGCTGGCGGCACCCTCTGCTTTTAGATGCTGACCCAGCCGACACTGTCATCATCCTCGCTGAAGTCGCGGAGGAGGCAACCTACGTCAGGCACAATCGACACAAAATAGCGCTGATATTTAGCGCCATGCGCCATTTCGCCCAGGCGCTCAAGGCACGGGGTTTCACCGTCCAGTATTCCCGCTTCAAGGATAACGTGCCCTCGTTGCTGGCCGCTTGTGAGCAAGCTCGCGAGATCTGGTCGTTAACCGCGCTTCATATTTGTGAGCCGGGCGAGTATCGATTGGCCGCGCAGATGACAAACTGGGAGAAGTCCCTGGGCATCGCTGTCACGGTGCATGAGGACACGCGGTTTTTATCCTCTCGGGCGGACTTCGCGCTATGGGCTGAGGGCCGTAAGCAGCTGCGCATGGAGTATTTTTACCGCGACATGCGTAAGCGCTACCGCCTTTTGATGGAGGGGGAGCAGCCAGAGGGCGGCAAATGGAATTACGACGCCGATAACCGTCAGGGTTGGCGTGGGCAAACTGATATTCCTGAACGCCCTGCGCCGGTCCTAGGCGCTGTGACTCGGGAGGTCATCGAAGAGGTGGCGGCGGCTTTCCCGACCAATCCCGGAGACCTCTCTACTTTTCGCTGGGCTGTCACTGCCGAGGACGCCGAAAAGGAGCTGGTGTGGTTCTGTGAGCACGCCTTACCCCACTTTGGCAGCTATCAGGACGCCTTGGCGGAGGCCTCACCTTGGCTGTTTCACGGTTTGATCTCGATGTATCTCAACTGTGGGCTGCTGGAACCGCTGCCAGTGTGTGAGCGCGTTGAGGCAGCCTATCGTCGCGGTCATTGCAGCCTTGCGGCTGCGGAGGGCTTTATCCGTCAAGTGTTGGGGTGGCGGGAGTACGTTCGGGGACTGTACTGGTTAAAGATGCCTGATTACGGGGAGCTCAACGCGTTGGATGCGACGCGCAAGTTACCCGACTGGTTCTGGACTGGCGAGACGCAGATGCGGTGTTTGTCCCGTGCAATCAAACAGTCGCTGGATCTGGGCTATGCCCACCACATTCAGCGCTTGATGGTCATCGGTAATTTCGCTTTGCTAGCCGGGCTCGACGTTCAGGCGGTGTGTGACTGGTATCTTGGAGTGTATCTCGACGCCTTTGAATGGGTGGAACTACCCAATACCCTCGGCATGGCGCTGTTTGCCGACGGTGGCATCATGGCCTCCAAGCCCTATGCAGCCAGCGGTAAATATATCCAGAAACAAGGTGACCATTGTCAGGCATGTCCCTATGACCCTAAACAAGTCACCGGCGACCGAGCGTGTCCCTATAACAGCCTGTACTGGCATTTTATTGATCGACACAGCGACAGTTTGAGTCAAAACCCGCGTATGGGCCTGATTATGGGGGGTTGGAGAAAGCGCGCAGCAGCCGATCGTGAGGCCGTCGTTGATTGGGGTGAGCAGATGCTACAGCGGCTACCGAGCCTCTAACGGCAACCTTTTCATCCTCACTTACGATTTGCGCCGTCGCTGTCCACTGCACCGACGCGAGCAGTAGACGATCTGATCCCATTGATTTTTCCACCGTGCTCGCCAGCTAAAAGGGCGTTCACATACCGGGCAGATTTTGGTCGGAAGATCCGATTTCTTTCGCTGCGCCACTAGCGCGGGCCCGTGATGGGCCAGTCGGCGCCGTCAACGACGTGTGCGGGTTGAGGCGCACGAAAACCATCCCATTTTTGAGTGAAGACACCGGCCTCGTCGTATTGCGCGGCCTGTTTTTCAAGATTGAAGTGGCGACCACCACGGGGGTCGCTGCCAACCCCCGCGATGTATTGCCAGTTGCCGTAGTTGCTGCCGACGTCGTAATCAATCAGGTGCTGCTCAAAGAACGCGGCACCGTAACGCCAATCGAGATCCAGTTCGTGTATCAGGCAAGAGGCTGCGATCTGGCGGCCACGATTACTCATCCAGCCGGTCGCAGTCAGCTGGTGCATGAGTGCGTTGACCAGCGGATAATCGGTGTCGCCCGCGCACCAACGGGCAAATTGGCGAGGATCGAAAGTGCTGAGTAGCTGCTTGTTCGTCCGTCCGCCCTGTCGAAAGAGACTCCGTCCGTCCAATGCTGTCCGCCAGTGAAAAAATTCTCGCCATAGCAACTCGAAGTAGAGCCAGTAAGTCGACTCGTTGGCGATTCGCGCTTTTTCGAAACGGAAAATAGCGTGAGCAACCTCTCTGACAGACAGCGCGCCATTGGCGATCCACGGTGATAGGGTACTGGAGCCAGCAAGGCCGTTAAGGTCGTTTCGCGTGTTTTTGTAGTCGACTATCCCCTCTTCCTGAAAGAGAAACTGATCCAGCCGCCTAAGGCCCGCCAGTCGACCTCCCGGCAGCGGCAAGCCGGGGTGGGGGGATGCCGCGGCCACAGGTATGGCATCGAACTGCGCTGCAGGCGGAGGTGGTAGCGTCTCCGGCGCTAATTGCGGAGGCGCGATAGGAAGTTTTTCGACTTTTCGACGGAAAGGTGAAAACGTGTCGGGATAGGCGTCCCACCCGAAAGGGAATTGATCCGGTGTAAATAGGGTGTTGCCACGATGCACGCTCATGGCAACCTGCAGCTTGTCATTTAAGAATTTCACCGCCTGTGTTTCGTACCAGCCCGGTGTCTGCGAAGTACTGACGGTGTCTATAGAAAAACGTTCAACGACTTGCGGGATGACCAGCTCGGGGGATCCTTCGAGTACCATCAAGTCTTGGCCTAACCGCTGCAGTGCTTCGCGGAGCGCTTGCAGCGACTCCCGTAAAAAGCGGTCTCGCTGCGGGCCGATGCCCGTCAGGTTGCACCACGGACGCGCTTTGGGAAGCAGGTAGATGCACAGCAGTGACTCGGCGTCGCAGGCGCTATTTAGGGCCGGATTGTCGGCTAACCGTAAATCGTTCTGAAACCAGTGTAGGTGGCGCATGTCGCCTCAAAGAGGAGGGGGTTTTTGGTGTACGCTGGTGGCGAGGTGGCGGATCGGCTAGCGGATTGCGACTGTCGACTGACATCACCCGCGCCACCCGTAATGTTTAATCAACAGAATCTGCGCAGCATGATCGAACCCACTCCACCGTTGAACGCATTGGTTGAGCAGGCCGCCAGCCTCCTTAGGACCCATTTCCGTACTGAGCCGGTCTGGACAGGGATCGCACCGGGGCGGGTCAATCTGATTGGCGAGCATACGGACTACAATCAGGGTTGGGTGCTGCCTATTGCCATCGATCGGTACACGGTGCTGGCGGCGGCCCCGGGCGGCGTGCCCAATGAAATTCGCGTGTTCAGCGCGTCGCTGGGAGAACAGGCAGCGCTGCCCTTGCGCGATAGCGGGGGGCGACACCCACAGGCTTGGATGCGTTATGTCGAGGGTATGGTTGCTGAATATCGTGATCTCGGCGTGATTTGCCCCGCGTTGGATATGGTGATTGTGTCGAGTGTCCCGGTAGGGAGTGGGCTCTCCAGCAGCGCAGCGCTCGAGCTCGCGTTGGCGCATGTGATTGAGGCGGCAACAGAACAGACAGCCACTCCCGAAGCGAGGATCGGTGCAAGCATTCGCGCGGAGCGTGCTTTTGCCGGAGTGCCCTGCGGTGTCATGGATCAGACCGTCGCGGAAAGGGCTCGCGCTGGACATGCCCTGCTACTGGACTGTCAGGACAACACTTTTTCTCATGTGCCCTTTTTCAGTCCGCAGGTTTCCTTGCTGGTGATTCATTCGGGCATCACCCATGAATTGGCGAGTGGCGCGTATGCAACGCGCCGCGCTGAGTGCGAGGCGGCTGCAGAGAAAATGGGCCTGAGCAGTCTTCGGTCGTTGGCGACGGCTCATCTTAAAGCGCTGGAGGCAGAGGCAACGCTGTCAAAGCGCGCCCGTCATGTGATGACTGAAAACGCTAGGGTACGCGCTATGGTGGCCGCGCTCACTGCAGGAGATTATTGTGCCGCGGGTGCGTTGATGTCCGAGAGCCATGAGTCGCTGCGTGATGATTTTGCAGTGTCATGTGACGCCGTTGATCATTTGGTGAGGCTGGCAGAGGAAGAGGAGGGCGTTCTGGGTGCGAGAATGACGGGCGGCGGATTTGGCGGCTGCGTAATCGCGTTGGTTCGTAGCGAGTGGGTCGACACGGCGGCGACTGCGATTTGCCGACGCTACACCGAATATATCGGGAGAACGACGCTGTGTTTTACGGTGAACGCCACGGCGGGTTCGGGGGAGATGGATGCGCCGGTATGACTGATCTGTCCATGCAAACGCCACACCGGCGGTTTAACGCCCTTACGGGCGATTGGGTGACAGTGTCGCCGCAACGGGCTGAACGACCGTGGCAGGGTGAAGCAGCACCCAAACAATCCGAGACGACAGCGGCCCATGATCCCGGGTGTTACCTCTGCCCGGGTAATACCCGTGTTAATGGACAACAAAACCCCGATTACCAATCGCCCTGGGCGTTTGATAATGATTTCCCCGCAGTTGTTGGCCCCTCGCAGGGCAGTGCTGCCGGCATGGGGTCAGGGGATCTTCCCCCGCCCGATGAGCTTTTCCGGTCAGAGGTTCTCACGGGGTCGTGCCGTGTGCTCTGCTACAGCCCGGATCACTCGAAGACCTTATCTCAGCTAACCGAGGGCGAAATCCAGCAGGTGATCGCGCTGTGGAAAGACGAGGTTGCGATCTTGCGCCGTCGGCATGAGTGGGTTCAGGTGTTTGAAAATAAAGGCGCCATGATGGGATGCTCCAACCCGCATCCCCACGGGCAAATATGGGCAGTGGATACCCTGCCCAACGAAGCCCGCCGGGAGTCAGCGCAGCAGGCCGCGTGGTTTGCCGAGAACGGCGAGACGCTGCTCGAATCCTACAGAAACCGCGAGGAAGCCATCGGGGAGCGGGTGGTTGCCGCCAACTCCCATTGGTGTGCGGTTGTGCCCTACTGGGCTGTCTGGCCGTTCGAAACGCTGTTGATGCCTCGGCGTCGCGTGGACCATCTCGATGCGCTCGACTCAAAGGAGCAGCGAGGGCTGGCCACGCTGTTGAAGCAGTTACTCAGCGGCTACGACCGGCTCTTTGCGACCCCCTGCCCCTACACCATGGGATGGCACGGCGCCCCCGGTCCCGGAGTGCGACCTGATTGGCAGCTGCACGCTCATGTTTACCCGCCGTTGCTTCGATCTGCTACGGTGCGCAAGCACATGGTGGGTTATGAGATGTTGAGCGAAGCGCAGCGCGATCTCACACCAGAGGCTGCGGCCGAGCAGTTGCGAGGTGCAATCGGGGCCTGAGATCGCCCGGCACTGCGGCGTGATTTTGACAGAGCTGATTGCAATCATTAAGCGGTTTGCAGTGAACATAGTGGGGCCTCATATGGGCCCCTGTGTAGAGGAAGCACGATGCGAGTGATGGTGACTGGAGGTGCGGGCTACATTGGCAGTGTGGCCGCCGAAGTATTGCTTGCTCATGATCATGAGGTGGTGATCTTTGACAATCTGTCTCAGGGGCATCGCGCGGCGGTACCAGACGCCGCAATCTGGGTGTTGGGAGATCTCTCTGTTCCCGATGAAATCCAAAGCGCGATGGCGATTCATCGTCCCGATGCGGTCATGCATTTTGCGGCTCGGTCACTGGTGGGTGAATCGATGGCGCACCCCTTCCCTTATTTGCGCGATAACGTCGTTAATGGCCTCAATCTCATTGAAGCTTGTGTTGCGGCAGGTGTAGGTCGATTTATTCTGTCCTCCACCGCCAACCTTTTCGGGCAAGCCACAGATCCCTTAATTGCTGAGAACAGTGCCATCTCGCCCGGCAGTCCCTATGGCGAGTCAAAGTGGGCGTTGGAGCGCGCTCTAAAGTGGGTCGCTGAAACACAGGGGCTCCGTTATGTCAGTCTCCGCTATTTCAATGCCGCTGGCGCGAGCGTGATGCGGGGCGAGCACCATGAACCGGAGACCCATTTGATTCCCTTGGTGTTGCAGGCAGCGGCGGGCCACCGCGAGTCCATTACGATCTTTGGAGATGACTACGACACGCCGGACGGCACCTGCATTCGCGATTATGTTCATGTTTTGGATCTGGCCGAGGCTCACGTACTCGCGTTAACAGCGATGGAAGAGCGCAACCGGGTATACAACCTTGGTAATGGTGAGGGCTTTAGTGTCAGACAGGTCATCGATACCGCCCGGCGCGTCACTGGCAAGGCGATACCGGAACAGATTGGCCCCAGGCGGGCGGGTGACCCCCCGCGGCTGGTGGCTTCGAGTGAGCTCATTCGTAAAGAACTGGGGTGGCAACCTC